>JAOHHF010000009.1 GCA_028099475.1 Candidatus Pelagibacter sp. | reverse complement strand
CTTTGCACATAAAATTCTATATTTTTTTTCAATTTTTATTTTTGATATTTTTTTGTTTTCATACACATCTTTGAATCTAGGAATATAAACAAAATCCAATTTTTTAATTTTCTTTAATATAGCTAAATCTTTTTTAATATTTGCAGGATATGATTTAAAATCTTTTACGCTATTAAATTGTTTTGGATTTATAAATATGCTGACTATAGTTTTTTTGTTAGATTTAATTGATCTTTTAATAAGAGATATATGACCTTTATGAATACCACCCATAGTAGGAACAAAACCAATATCATTAAAAGGCCCTAATGTTTTGGATAAATCAGTGTTGTTTAATATAATTTTCATTTGTATTAAAATATTTAATAAGTAAAACATTTAGATGATTAAACAAGCTATAATTCCTTTAGCTGGACTTGGTACAAGGCTGCTGCCTTTGACTAGCGTTTTTGCAAAAGAACTTTTACCCTTAAATGGAAAGCCTGGTTTAGAATATATCTTAGAAGAATGTATTGATGCTGGCATTAAAGAAATAATTTTTATTATATCAAAGAGAAAAATGATGATTAAAAAAGAATTAATTAAAAAAAAAAAAGATACTAGAGTTATCTCAGAATATAAAAAGATTTTAAAATATCGAAAAATGATTAAGTTTGTTTATCAGAATAAACCAAAAGGGACTGGGGATGCAGTTCTAAAAACTATGAAATATATTAAAGATAAATATTTTTTAATGTTATTACCAGATGATCTTATAATTAAAAAAAACTGCTCTAAGTCTATGATTATTTCTCATAAAAAATACAAAGCATCAGTGATGGCAAGTATGAGTGTTAAAAAAAAATCTGTAGAAAGATGGGGAATCTATAAGCTTACTAAAAAATTTAATAAAACTGATTATTTGATCGATAGTGTTGTTGAAAAACCAAATACTAAAGATGCGCCTTCAAATAAAGCTGTAATTGGTAGGTATATATTGTCTAATAAAATTTTTTCAAAATTAAAAAATTTGAAACCTAGCAAAAGTGGCGAAATTCATATTACTGATGCTATTCAACTTTTAATCAATGATAATGAAAAATTTATAGCACATAATTTTTCAGGAAAATATTTAGACTGTGGAAGTATGGAAGGCTATATTAATTCATCCAAGGAAATTGCAAAATTATGAAACTTTGTATGATTGGCACTGGTTATGTGGGTTTGGTAAGTGGTGTATGTTTTTCAGATCTTGGCAATGATGTTATATGCGTTGATAAAGATCAAGATAAAATAAATAACCTTCAAAAAGGTATAATTCCTATTTATGAACCTGGATTAGAAGAACTTGTTCTTAAAAACTATAAAAATAAAAAATTAAAATTTTCAACTGATTTAAAAAACTCAATAAAAAAATCAGATATAGTTTTTATATGTGTTGGAACACCAACAAAAAAGAATGGTATTGGAGCTGATCTTAGTCAAATTTATTCAGTATCAAAAGAAATATCAAAATCTATAAATAAATTTAAGATAATTATAACAAAGTCAACTGTTCCAGTTACAACTGGGGATGAAATTGAAAAAATCTTGTTAAAAAAAATTAATAAAAATAAATTTTCCGTCATATCAAATCCTGAATTTTTAAGAGAGGGTGAGGCTATAAGAGATTTTATTTATCCTGATAGAGTTGTAATTGGTGCCAACGACAAAAAGTCAGCTAAGATTTTAAAGAATCTTTACTCACCATTAATATCGAAAGGGGCAAAATTTATCTCTACCAATAGAAGAGCTGCAGAATTAATTAAGTATGCCTCTAATGCTTTTTTGGCCACAAAAATAACTTTTATTAATGAAATAGCAAATTTATGTGAAAAAACAGGTATTGATGTGGAGGATATTTCCATAGGCATTGGTCTAGACAAGAGAATAGGTAGTCGATTTTTAAGAGCTGGACCAGCATATGGTGGATCTTGTTTTCCAAAAGATACTAAAGCAATTGTCACAACTGCAGATAAATTTAAAACAAATTTATCTGTAATTAAAAGTGTCATTAAATCAAATAAATTGAGATCAAAGTTACTTTTAAAAAAAGTAAATGAAATTCTTAGCAATAAGATAAAAAATAAAAAGATTTGTTTTTTAGGAGTCACTTTTAAAGCAAATACTGATGATATGAGAGATTCTTCTAGTTTAGAAATGATACCGTTTCTCTCAAAAAAAGAAGCTAAAATTAAATACTATGATCCTACTGGATTTAAAAAAGAATTTAACAAATTAAAAAATGTAAGTTATTCAAATTCAATTAACGATGCTGTTAAAGGCTCAGATTTAGTAATTTTGCATACCGAATGGAATGATTTTAAATCTATCAATTTTAAAAAATTACATCCATCAAAAAATCTAAAGATTTATGATATGAGAAATATTTATTCTCCTATTAAAATCAAATCACAAGGATTTCAATACTTTGGTATTGGAAGATAAAAAATTAATTTAATTCAAAAATAGCGTCTACCTCAACAGATACACCCAAAGGTAAACTATTAGTGCTTACTGCAGCTCGAGTATGCATTCCAGCATCACCAAAAATGGAAGCTATTAAGTCTGAAGCGCCATTTATTACTTTTGGTTGCTCTGTATAATCATCTGTTGAATTAACAAAACCTGTAAGTTTAATGCAAGACTTAATTTTTGAAAGGTTTCCTTCACATGCTCTTTTAACCTGCGATATGATGCTCAAGCCACATCTTTCAGCAGCCTTATATGCTTCATCTGTGGTTAAGTCTCTACCAACTTTACCCTTAATTAACTCACCATTAGAATTTATTGATACTTGTCCTGATACATATAGTAAATTTCCTACTATTTTAGTTGCAACATAATTACCAACAGGAGCTTTTGCTTCAGGTAACTCTATTTTTAGTTCTTTAATTTTATCTTCAAAGTTCATTATTTCCCTTTTTTCTTTTTTTTTGATTTCTTATTTTTATCGTATTCTTTTCTTTTCTCAATAAGGATTAAAGCTTCTTCCATAGTTAGGTCTGTTGGATCTTTTTCTTCAGGAATTGTTGCGTTTAATGACTTATATTTAATATATGGTCCATATTGACCTTTCATAACTCTTACAGGTTTTTTATCCTCTGGATGTTCTCCTAAATCTTTGATTATAGATGATGACATTCTTCCTGGTTTTGCTTCTGCTATTAAAGTAATTGCTCTATTAAGACCAATTGAAAATATTTCTTCGATATTTTCTATTCTTGCAGATTTGTTTTCACATTTTAGATATGGACCAAATCTTCCAGTATTTAGCGTAATTTCTTTTTGATTATCTGGGTTTAGTCCTAAAGATTTAGGTAAAGAACATAAAAATTGAGCTTTTTCTAAATCAATACTTTCTAACTCTAAGCCTTTCGGTATTGAAACATTTTTTAATAGTTCATTTACATCTGCTTTAAGTTTTTTTGTTTTCTTTTTTTTCTTTGTGATTTTTTCATCAGTTTTTTCTTCAAGTATTTTTTCATATTGAAGATAGGGACCAAATCTTCCATTTTTTAAGAATATATCATTTCCATTTTCATGTTTACCTATGAATTTTGGCTCAGCTAATTGAGATTGTGCTGCTGCTTTTGCTTTAGATAAGGGTCTTGTAAATTTACATTCAGGATAGTTTGAACAACCAATAAAGGCACCACCTCTAAAGCTATTTTTTAAACTAAGTGAACCTGTATCACATAATTGACATTTTCTAACAACTTTACCATCTTTATCTTTGTCAAAAATTAATGTTCCTAGACTTTCATTTAATAAATCTAGAACTTCTCTAGTTCTTTTTTCTTTTACTTCTGAAACGTTATTATTAAAATCTTTCCAAAACATTTCTAAAACTTTTATCCAACTTTCTTTTCCAGTGGTAATTTCGTCTAGTTGGTCTTCTAATCCAGCTGTAAAATTATAATCGACATATTTAGAAAATAGTTTTTCTAAAAAAGCAGATATTAATTTTCCACGATCTGTAGGAAAAAATCTTTTGTTAAGTATTTCTGCATACCCACGGTTTGCAATTGTAGATATGATACTTGCATAAGTTGAGGGTCTACCAATACCAAGTTCTTCTAATTTTTTTACCAAACTTGCTTCAGAATATCTTGGAGGAGGCTGAGTAAAATGTTGTTCGTCAATAAGGGACTCAATATTAATTGGTCCTTTTGACATTTCAGGCAAGATAGCTTCATCCTCATCTTTGTTTGGACTTGGGAATACTTTCAAGAAACCATCAAATTTTAATACAGATCCGCTAGATTTACATATTGTGGCACCATCTTCTGTAGTTATTGTTATTGTATTTCTGTCAAATTTTGCAGTCTCCATTTGTGATGATAAGGCTCGGCCCCAAATTAGATTGTATAGTTTTTGTTGATCTGTGCTCAAATATTTTTTAACAGAATCTGGTGATCTACTTATTTCTGTTGGTCTTATAGCTTCATGAGCTTCTTGAGCATTTTTTGCTTTTTTTCCAGAATAATTTAGAGGTTTTTCAGGTAAATATTCTGTTCCATATTCTTTTTTAATAAAATCTCTAAAATCTGAAACTGCATCAGCTGAAAGGTTTGTCCCATCAGTTCTCATGTAGGTAATCAATCCTATTGTTTCCCCATCTATCTCAATACCTTGGTATAATCTTTGAGCAATTTGCATTGTTCTAGAAGCTCCAAATCCCAACCTACTCGAAGCAACTTGTTGCAAAGTTGATGTTGTAAATGGACCAGATGGGTTTCTGCTAACGATTTTTGAAGAAATATCACTTATGTTGAATTTCTTATTCTCAATACTTGCTACAGCATCATTAATTTCATTTTTATTTTTAAAAGAAAATTTTTCTATTTTTTTTCCTTCTAATTGAGAAATACTTGAAGTAATTAAATTTTTTTTTTCATCTTGAAAATTAATACTTAGGGTCCAAAACTCTTCAGGATTGAAAGACTCTATTTCATGTTCTCTTTCAGTTATAAGTTTTAAAGCTACAGATTGTACTCTACCAGCAGATTTAGATCCTGGTAGTTTGGTCCACAGAATAGGGGATATATTAAAACCGACCAAGTAATCTAGAGCTCTTCTAGCCATATAAGCATCAACAAGTAAGGGTTCAATTTGTCTTGGATTATCTATGCCGTATGTTACCGCCTTTTTAGTAATTTCATTAAAAACAACTCTTTCAACTTCTTTATCTTTTAAGAGTTTTTTTTCATCTAAATATTCTTTTACATGCCAAGCTATCGCTTCACCTTCACGATCTGGGTCTGTTGCTAAAATAATTTTACTTGAATCTTTTGCTGCATCAGTAATTTCTTTTAAATACTTTTTAGAAAAGCTATCAACTTCCCATTCCATTTTAAAATTTTGATCAGGATCAACTGAACCATTTTTTGATGGTAAATCTCTAATGTGACCATAGCTAGCTAAAACCGTATAATTATCACCTAAATACTTATTAATTGTTTTAGCTTTTGCTGGACTTTCAACTATGACTAGATTCATAATTTAACAAACTACTCAAAAGTCTTTGATAGTCAAATTAATAAATTTTTGTCTTACTTTCTTCTTTATTTTTCAATCGTTTAATATTTTCTCTATGGGTAAAGAAGATCAAAACAAACATTATGCCAAAAAAAATAGCATTACTTATTTGGTCTGTTATCAGGATATAAATGGGTATTGATATAGAGCCTATAATAGATGAGAGTGAAGAGTATCTAAAGATTAAAAATATAATACCCCAACTTGCTATAAATATAATTCCTAGTAATAAATTTATAGAAAATAAAATTCCAACATAAGTAGCCACACCTTTACCACCTTTAAATTTAAGCCAAATAGGAAACACATGTCCTAAAAAGGCACACAAAGAAGCTATATATATTAAGTCAGGATAATTAATTTTAACAAAAATAACTGGAATTATAGCTTTAGCTATATCTAGTATTAATGTTGAATAGCCTATTAGCTTATTTCCTGTTCTTAAGGCGTTTGTTGCCCCAATATTTCCAGAACCTATTTCCCTAATATCTTTATTCAAAAATATTTTAGTCAAGATCAAACCAAATGGAATAGAGCCTATTAAATATGAGACAATACCAACAATAAAATAATCCATTATTATATCTTAAATAATTCCTTACCTTTTACAAAGGTATTAGTTACTTTGCCTTGAAGTTTTTTATCTTCAATTGAAGTATTTTTAGATTTTGAAATTAAGTTTTCTTTTTTTACTATCCAAGGTTTGTCTAAATCCACAATACAAAAGTCTGCATCATTTCCTATTGAAAGATTTCCTTTATTAATTCTCAGAATTTTTGCTGGGTTAGATGTTAATGACTGAATAATAGTGTCAAGTTTTACTGATCCATTATGATATAATTCTAAAGATAAAGATAATAACGTTTCTATACCTGAAGCACCTGTTGCTGCTTGTGAAAAAGTTAATCGTTTAGATTCTTCATCCTCAGGTTTATGATCCGAAACAATTACATCGATAGTTTTATCTTTTAATCCTTGTACCAACGCTTCTCTATCTTCTTCTTTTCTTAAAGGGGGAGACAATTTTAAAAATGTTTTAAAATCACCAATATCATTTTCATTAAGGGACAAATTGTTTATGGAAACGCCACAGGTAAATTTAATATCATTTTTTCTTTCCTTAATAACCTCAACTGATTTTCCAGCTGAGAGTTGAGATATATGATATCGACATTTATTTTTTTCAAGAAGTGCCAGGTCTCTTTCTATGATTATTCTCTCAGCAATATCAGGTATTCCTGATAACCCTAGTTTAGTAGCAATTATTCCAGAATTTATCATTCCATTTTTTGAAAGATGATAATCTTCTGCATGTTGCATTATTAAACAATCCAAGTCTTTCGCAGAATTCATTATTCTAGACATTAAACTTGTATTTTGAATAGTCTTAACACCATCTGTAAATGCAATTATTCCTTTTTTGGCCAACAAACCAAATTCCGTCATGTTAGTACCTTCAATATTTTGTGTTAAAGAAGCGCAGGGAAAAATATTAATTTTAGATTTATCTCTCCCTCTTCTTTTTAAGAAATCTACAATTGAAACGTTATCTATGATTGGATCTGTATTAGGCATTGTAACTACTGATGTTACTCCACCAGATAATGCTGCGTTACTTAAAGTTCTAAAATTTTCTTTATATTCATAACCTGGTTCACCAACAAAAACTCTCATATCTACAAGTCCAGGAAAGATGTATTTACCCTTTAGATCTATAGGCTTTTCTCTAGTTGGTAAATTATTAGAGTTTACTTTTTTTCCTATAGCTTCAATTTTTCCGTCTTCTGATATTATTAAACCACCATTTTCATTTAATGAATTATAAGGGTCAATAATGTTTGCGTTTATAAAATATTGTTTTTTCATTTACTCACAAAATATTTTTAAGCAAGCCATCCTAACAGCTACGCCAAGTTCAACTTGTTCTTTTATTACACTTTTATTAATATCATCAGCTAGTCTTGTATCGATCTCAATTCCCCTATTCATTGGACCAGGATGCATTATGATTGCATCGGGCTTTGCATGGTCTAGTTTATCTGGAGTTAATCCATAGTATTCGTAGTATTCTCTGTTTGATGATAGAAATGAGCTTGTCATTCTTTCATTTTGAAGTCTTAACATCATTACTATATCGCAATCTTTAAGTCCTTTTTTCATATCAGTAAAAGTATTTACTCCAAATTTTTCAATTTCTTTTGGCATTAAATTTGTGGGTGCAACAATATTTACCTCTGCTCCCAACATTGTGAGCAAATAAATATTTGATCTTGCAACTCTTGAATGGAGAATATCTCCACAAATTGCAATTTTTAATCCTTGAATTTTTTTCTTTCTATTAAGTATTGTCAAAGCATCTAATAAAGCTTGAGTAGGATGTTCTCTTCTACCATCACCAGCGTTTAATACAGCACAATTAACTTTTTGAGATAACAAGTTACAAGCACCTGAGTCTTGATGTCTAATTACAATTATATCAGGGTGCATTGCATTTAATGTCATGGCGGTATCTATCAAAGTTTCACCTTTTTTTATGGCAGAGTTTCCCATATTCATAGACATTACATCTGCACCCAAACGTTTACCTGCTAGTTCAAATGAACTTTGTGTTCGTGTAGATGGTTCAAAAAATAGATTAATTTGTGTTTTTCCATTTAAAACATTTAATCTTTTGTTTTTACTTTGATTAAGTTTGATGAATGATTGTGACTCGTTTAAAATAAGATTTACATCATTAATTGATAAATCTTGGATACCTAATAAATGTTTTTGAGAAATTTTAACAGCTTTGTTTGATTTAGTTGCCATTAAAATTAACTCTATAACTATAAAGTAGTGTTATGGCAAGTATTAATTCTTTAAAAAATCTATAGCACCTTGAAGTATAAAGGCTGCAGCATTTTGATCTATATTTTTTTCTCTTTTACTTACATTTACATCTAGTTGACTAGATAAATTAAAGGCCCCCACCGTTGAAAGTCTTTCATCCCAAAGACATACGTCTACATCAATAGCTTTATCTATATTATTAGAAACATCATTTACTGATTGAGCCGATCTACCTAATGATCCATCCATGTTGATTGGATTGCCAATTATAATACCTTTAATATCATATTCGTTAATCAGTTTTTTTAATTCTTCAATTAATTCATTAGTATTAGTCTTATTAATCGTTTTAAATGGTGTCGCTATAGATTGCTTTTCATCACAAATGGACACACCAATTCTTTTTGAACCCAGATCTAATCCAATCAATCTGCTGGTTTCTGACTGCTTTTTTTTTAAATCTTCAATAGTGATCATATTGTATATTTTTAACTTAAGTGATAGTTTGCGACATATTTAAATACCATATGAGCATTGATCTTAAAACCATAAAGCATATCTCTAAATTATCAAGAATTTCAGTTGATGAACAAAAAGCTGAAAAACTTGCTGGTGATTTAAACTCAATTTTTGAATTTATTGAAAAATTAAATGAATTAAATACAGATAAAGTTGAACCATTAACATCAGTAGCAGAAACTACATTGAAATTTAGATCTGATGAAGTCAAAAGTGAGAATATAAGAGAGCAAATTATAAAAAATTCGCCTGAAGATAATGAAGATTTTTTTGTTGTACCAAAGGTTGTCGAATAATGTCAGATATAACAACTCAGTCATTAACTTCATTAGTTAATAATATCAAAAATAAAAAACTATCTTCTGAGGAAGTAACTCAAGCATTTGTGGATCGTTCAGAAAAATCAAAAGAATTAAATGCTTACATTACAGAAGATTTTTCTAATGCAATCAATAAAGCTAAAAAGTTTGATCAAAATCCAAATTTAGATTTAAAATTACCTGGAATACCTATGGCCGTTAAAGATCTCTTTTGTACTGAAAATATTAGAACTACTGCAGGAAGCAAGATTTTAGAAAACTTTATTCCCACATATGAGTCTACTGTTACGCAAAACATTTGGAACGAGGGTGCTATACTGCTTGGAAAGTTAAACTGTGATGAGTTTGCCATGGGATCTTCAAATGAAACAAGTTTTTATGGTAATGTACAAAACCCTATAGATAATGGATTAGTACCTGGTGGCTCATCTGGTGGGTCTGCAGCAGCAGTTTCTGGTCAACTTACACCAATCACAATTGGTACAGATACAGGTGGTTCTATTAGACAACCAGCGTCATTTACCGGTACAGTAGGTTTAAAACCTACTTATGGTAGCTGTTCAAGATATGGAATTGTTGCTTTTGCATCTTCATTAGATCAAGCAGGACCAATGGCTCAAAATGTTGAAGATTGTGCACTACTTCAAGAGGTTATTAGCACTTACGATAAAAAAGATTCTACTTCGATTGATTTTAAAAGAAATGATTACAGCAAAGAATTAACTAAAAATATTAAAGGTAAAAAAATTGGTATACCAAAAGAATATAGAGTAGAGGGGAACCCTAAAGAAATAGAAGATTTATGGCAAAAAGGAATACAGTACGCAAAAGAATGTGGTGCTCAAATAATAGACATTTCTTTACCGAACACTAGTTACGCATTACCTACTTATTATATAGTTGCACCGGCTGAAGCTTCATCAAATTTAGCAAGATACGATGGTGTAAAATATGGCTTTAGAGCAAAGGGTGAAAATTTAATTGATATGTATGAAAAGACTAGATCTGAGGGATTTGGTGCAGAAGTTCAAAGACGGATAATGATAGGCACATATGTTTTATCCTCAGGATATTATGATGCTTATTATTTGAAAGCTCAAAAAGTTAGAAAATTAATCAAAAATGATTTTGATGAAGCTTATAAAAAGGTTGATGCAATATTAACACCATCCACTCCTAGCTCAGCTTTTAAAATTGGTGAGAAAAAAGATGATCCAGTTTCTATGTATTTAAATGATATATTTACCGTACCTGTAAATTTAGCTGGTTTACCAGCAATATCTATTCCAGCTGGTCATGATGCATCTGGTTATCCACTTGGATTACAAATAATAGGTAAAGCTTTTAAGGAGCAGGAAATATTGAATGTTGCTTATGCAATGGAGGATAAAATAAATTTTAAAAATAAAATTACTGACTGGTGGATTAAATAATGGCTAAAGATAAATCTGAATATTTAATCGAAAGACATAATAATGTTTATGAGGTTGTTATTGGTTTAGAAGTACATGCTCAAGTAACCTCTAATTCAAAATTATTTTCATCTTCTTCTACAAAATTTGGCGCTGAACCGAATACGCAAGTAAGTTTAGTTGATGCAGCTTTTCCAGGAATGTTACCTGTAATCAATGAATTTTGCGTAAAGCAAGCGATTAAGACTGGAATAGGGTTAAAAGCAGAAATTAATAAAAGATCAGTATTTGATAGAAAAAACTATTTTTATGCAGATTTACCTCAAGGTTATCAAATTTCACAATTTAAATATCCGATAGTAGGTGAGGGTACCGTTATTCTTGATATGCCTGAAGGTCAAAAAGAAGTTGGTATTGAAAGACTTCATTTAGAGCAAGATGCTGGAAAAAGTATTCATGATATGGACCCACAAAATACTTTAGTTGATTTGAATAGATCAGGTGTAGCTCTAATGGAAATAGTAAGTAAACCAGATTTAAGAACCCCAGATGAAGTAAGTGCTTATATTAAAAAACTAAGATCTATAATGAGGTATTTGGGTACATGTGATGGTAATATGCAAGAAGGATCCCTAAGAGCTGATGTAAACATTTCAGTTAGATTAAAAGACTCAAAAGAACTTGGAACACGTTGTGAAATTAAAAATGTAAATTCTATTAAATTTATGCAGATGGCTATTGATTATGAGGCTAATAGACAAGTTGATTTAATTGAAGAAGGTAAATCCATTGATCAAGAAACAAGATTATTTGATACAAAAAAAAATGAGACGAGATCAATGAGATCTAAAGAAGATGCCCATGATTATAGATATTTTCCTGATCCAGATTTATTACCATTGGAAGTTACAGATGAATTTATCAATGAACTTAAAGCTGATATTCCTGAGTTACCAGATGATAAAAAGAAAAGATTTATAGATGAATTTAAAGTTTCTCCTTATGAAGCAACAATTTTAGTCTCTGATATTGAAACTGCTAAATATTTTGAAGAAGTAGTTGCAAAGATGGGGAAAAACCAAGATATCAAATTAGCAGTTAATTGGATTACGGGTGAATTGTTTGCAGTATTAAATAATAAAAATTTGGAAATTTCTCAAAGTCCGATAAGTGCAAAAAATTTAGCAAAATTGGTTAATTTAATTAAAAATGGAACAATTTCTGGAAAAATTGCTAAAACTATTTTTGAATTAATGATTGATGGAGACAAAGATCCCCAAATTATTGTTGAAGAAAAAGGACTTAAACAAGAAAGTGATCCGAAAGCTTTAGAAGCTTTAATAGATAAGATTATTGATGATAATAGAGAAAAAGCTATTGAATATAAAAACGGAAAAGAAAAATTATTTGGTTTCTTTGTAGGTCAAGCAATGAAAGTTTCAGGTGGTAAAGCAAATCCTCAATTAATAAACGAGATATTAAAGAAAAAGCTTTAATACCTATAAACTGTTAGACACAAAGGACTTAAAAACCAATGGGTAGGAATTTAGAAATTACTGATAAACTTCAAACTTATATAGATGATTTTAGCCAATCACTTCATCCAATACAGCAAGAAATTATTAGCTACAATAATACCTTAGGTGATATTAAAAGAATGCAAATTGATCCTTCGCAGTGTCACTTTCTTCATTTAATTATCAAAATATCTAATATTAAAAAAGTGTTGGAAATTGGAACTTTTACAGGTTTAAGTGCACTCTCTATTGCTCTTGCATTACCAGATGATGGTAAATTAATTGCATTAGATAAGAATGAAGAAACAAATAAAATAGCATTAGATTTTTTTAAAAAAGCTAATCAATTACATAAAATTGAAACTATTATAAAGCCTGCTCTTGAAAGTTTAGATGACTTAACTTCAGATAAATTTGATATGATTTTTATTGATGCTGATAAAATGAACTATAAAGAATATTATGAAAGATCTTTAAAGTTAATCAATAAAAGTGGATTGATCATTATTGATAATGTTTTGTGGCATGGTGAAGTTGCTGACGAAAATAATAATGATAAATTTACTATTAATATTAGGGAATTTAATGATCATGTGTCAAATGACAAAAGAGTAGAGCAGATAATTATTCCTTTTGGTGATGGCATGACTGTTTGTAGAGTTTTGTAATGTTTGAGGTTTTTGGTTTCTACAAATTTAAAAAACTTATTTCACTTAAGAAAAATAAACTTTTAATTCAAGATTTTTTGATTAAAAAAAGTATCAGAGGAACTGTCATTATCGCCAAAGAGGGATTGAACGGAACGATATCTGGTAAAACTAAAGATATTAGAGATGCTATTAATAAAATAAAAAAGATATTTTCTATTAAAGAATTTGATAATAGCAATAACTCTAAAAGTAAGTTTCAACCATTTCACAAACCTAAAGTGAAAGTTAAAAAAGAAGTAGTTCCAATGAATTTAACTCTTAATTCTAAAGAAAGAAATTTAGACACACATTTAGATCCAAAAGAATGGAATGAATTAATCAAAAAAAAAGATACTCATATAATAGATACAAGGAAACCTTTTGAATTTGATGTTGGTACGTTTAAAAAATCAGTTAACCCTGATGTGAATAATTTTAGAGATTTTCCAAAATATCTAAATAAACTTAAAAAAGACAAACCTGTAGCAATGTTTTGTACTGGTGGAATTAGGTGTGAAAAAACTTCGATATATTTAAAAAAGAAAGGTTTTAAAAACATTTATCAATTGAATGGTGGAATTTTAAATTATCTAAAAAAAACTAAAGAAAAAGATAGTCTATGGAAAGGGGAGTGTTTTGTTTTCGATAACAGAATCAGTCTTCAACATGGTCTTAAAGTTGGAACATATTTTATGTGTAGCGGTTGTAGAAAACCAATTTCTCCTAAAGACAAAAAATCTAAGAAATATGAAGAAGGTGTTTCTTGCCCAAATTGTCACGATAATTTAACAGAAACTCAAAAAGCAAGATTTAGAATGAGACAAAAACAAATAAACCTTGCTAAAAAGAGTGGATCAAAGCATATATTCCAGAAAGAATTTAAATAAAATAATTTTGTCTAAACAAATAAATTTAACAAAAGATCCTATTTGGGATCTTCTTAGAAAAGTAACAATACCTGCTAGCGTAGGATCGTTATTTCAAACATTCTATAATTTAGTTGATACTTGGTTCGCAGGTAGAATTTCAGCTGAAGCAATAGGTGCAATAGCAAAATCATTTCCAATATATTTTGTAATTATAGCTGTTGGTGTAGGTATAGGTGCTGCAACAAATGCTTGTATTGGTAATTTATTGGGTGAGAAGAAAATTAACAAGGCCTCATTATTTATTGCTCAATCAGTAGTTTTTGCAATTGTAACCTCAGTTATTGTCACATTGTTTGGTTTAAATGTTTCAAATTTTCTTTTGGGAGTAATGGGATCTGATGCAGCTAGCATAGCTTTAACAAGAGAATATTTAGATATTATTTTTTACGGTACATTTATTGTGATGATTCAAATTTCACTAAATGGTGCTCTAAATGCACAAGGTGATACAAAAAGTTATAGAAACGTACTAATTTTTAGTTTTTTCTTAAATATTTTTTTAAATCCATTGTTTATTTGGGGTTATGGATTTATTCCAGCTTTTGGTATTGGTGGACTAGCAATTGCAACTGTAATTTCACAATCTATTGGTACATTTTATTTAGCTTATAAAATTAACTCATGTAAATTACGTAAATATTTATACATCCAATGTTTTATTCCTAAATTAGATATGCTTAGAGAATTATTTTCTCAAGCACTTCCTATAATGTTTAGTATGCTTTTCATAGGAGTGGGTATATTTAATATTCTATATTTTATAGGGCAATTTGGAGAAATGGCTACAGCTGGTTATGGTTCTGCTTTAAGAGTTGAACAAGTTTTCTTATTACCTGTTATTGGTCTTAACACTGCTGTACTTTCTATTGGGGGACAAAATTTTGGTGCAAAAAAATTTAATCGAATAAGAGAATTATATACTAAAGCTCTTTTATTTGGATCTTCTTTTATGGTTGGTGCAGGTATAATATTATTTTTTGGAGCAGAGTTTTTTGTATCTCAATTTACAGATAATTTTGAAGCAATTAAACATGGGGCTATTTATCTAAAGGTTGCAGCATTAATTGGTCCTATCTACCCTGTATTCTTTATTACAACTGCAGTATTTCAAGCTCTAAAAAAACCAATATATAGTTTATATTTAAGTATTTTAAGGTTAACAGCATTTCCTTTTTTATCTTTATGGTATGTCATTAATATTAGAGGCGGCGATTATAATGATATATTTTACACAATAATGGCTACTAACTGGTTTATGGGTATTGCTCTAATTATATTCATTGGATATTTTTTAAACAATGTATTTAAGCAAAAGAAAAGCCATTTTAGTTATTAGTGTTTTAGCACTAGTATTTTTTTTCACTTACAATGACGTAAAATCACAAGATGTTAAGATTACTGATGGCGATACAATTAAAATTAATGGAGAAAAAATTAGATTTAGTGGCATAGATACACCGGAATTGAAACAAACTTGCATTAAACAAGGAGTTAAAAAACCATGTGGAATAACAGCCAAAAAAATTCTTATAGATAGGATTGCCAACAATAAAGTTACCTGCCTTAATGAAGGTAAAGATCAATACAAAAGAACACTAGCAGAATGTTTTGTAAATAACGAGAGTTTATCAAGTTATTTAGTTAGAAGTGGTTATGCATTTGCTTATAGAAGATATTCAAAAAAATTCATACCCGATGAAGATTATGCCAGATTTAATAAACTTGGTATGTGGTCAATGGAATTTGATTACCCATGGGATTGGCGAAAAAAAAATTAATATTTAATCTGTTTTTAAATTTTTCTCTAGTTTTCTTACAAAGAAAGAAACAATTAATATTAAGACTAAATACTCCAATATTAAGAAAGTATATATTTCTAAAGGTCTATAGGTAGTAACAACTAATTCATTAGCTTTTCTGGTTAAATCACCGATACCAATTATAGAAACTAATGATGACATTTTAAGTACATAAACAAATTGGTTTCCAATAGCTGGTAAAATATTCTTTATCGCCTGAGGAAGTATTACTAACCTTAATCTTTTAAAGAAATTCAAACCTAATGAACTTCCAGCTTCCCATTGCGCTTTTTTAATTGAATTAATTCCTGCTCTAAAAATTTCAGCTTGAAAAGCGCTTTCACTTATAGCTAAAGCAATTATCCCAGAAACAAATGGACTAAAACTAATACCTGTCATTATTGGTAAACCATAGTAGATCCATAAAATTAAAACTAATAATGGTACAGCTCTTACAATTTCAACATAACCAATATTTATGTAAGTTAAAAATTTGTTTTTTGCTAAGGAGGGGATAGCAACAATAAAACCCAATATCATAGATATAATAATAGATACTACAGAGATAAAAATTGTAGTAGTCAATCCACTTAATAAGAATTTTAGATTTGTTAATCCTTCAACATTATTAGGTGAAATAATAAACCATCCTAATTCTTGATCTGTACAAGAAGTGAGAGGAAAAATTAAGAGTAAAAAAATTATATTTTTCACTCTTAAAATTATAGATAATTAATTACTAATATCTAATTGATTATAAACTTTTAAGACTATATTTAGCCAACAACTTCTCAAAGAAACCAGAGCTTTTTTTCTTTTCAATCCAGTTACTGACATATTCATTCCAAACACTATCTTTTTTTGGAACCATCATAGCTAAAAAAGCAGGATTTTTTTCACCATCCTGAACTATTGCTAATTGTGGGTATTTTATAACTAATTTATTAGCCTCTGTTGAGCTTGTGATGTTTCCATCGGCTCTACCTGCTAAAACTTCTTGAAAGTCTCTAGCTGGGGCTTCAACAGATTTTAAAGTAGAATTTGGAAAAAATTCTTTTGCTTTTTGCTCTTGAGAGGTTCCAAGAGTAGTAGCTATTTTAACACCATTTTTATTTAAAGAATCCCAAGTTGAAAATTTTTTTAAATTCTTTTTAAGAACAAGAGGTACTGTACCATATTTGTAATATGTAGAGGTAAAACCAGCAACTTCTGCTCTTTTAGGAGTTTTAGTAACACTTGTTGAAATATCGTATCTACCTGAAGTAATTCCTGAAACTATAGTTTTCCATTCAGTTGGAACAAAAGTAATTTTTACTCCCATGTCTTTGGCTAATTCATTCATCACATCAATATCAAAACCTTTGTATTTATTTGTGGCAGGATCTTTCATTGTCATTGGATCCCAGTCACCTGTAGTTCCAACTTTTAATTCACCAGATGCTAATATTTGATCTAGTTTAGATTCTGCATTAACTGAAAGGGGTAAAAGCACGATAAGTGCAAGTAAGATAAGTTTTTTCATAACTTCTTTTACCTATAAATAATTAAAAATAACCTTATAACCTTGACGCACTATCATTAATCCAAGAGTACAAATGCTCTGAAAATGAACGTCTAACAAATAAATTAACTAAATTTTCACCTTTATTTTGAATTATAACATCAATGTTGTTTAGTAATGTCTGTGCTGTAGATCCTTTTTTTTCTTTAAATTCATTAAAGTTAAATGGACTGCCAGATGCAAATAGTTCATATATATTTTTTCCTTCTAATTCTAGCATTACAAAGTGATCTGTTACATCAATTACAGCACCTAAATTAGTTTTTGAAATATTATTATATAAACTTTCTTCTACATCATATTTATTTGTATCTTTTTTAGTTATCTCGTTAGATATTACCATCCACTCATCTGGGCTAAGCCAAATAGATGTAAGTTTAGAGCTAGATGATGAGGTATTTGCTTCTGTAGGTAAAATCATATCTAAATGTTTACCAACTGTAGTAAAGAATTCTCTTTTTTTGCCTCTTAGATTAAGTTTCATTATAGGTGAAATTTCCCTAATAGAAATATCATTATGTTTGATTTCTTTATTAATAGGAGAATTATAATTAAGCATTTAACCTTTTATTTTCTTCATCAAAAAAAACTGAATTTGTTATAGTTATATTGATCGTTTTATTTTCCATTGGTATGAATAATTTTTTACCCATCATATTCTTTCCACCTCTAACAACGGCTAGAGCAATAGATTTTTTTAAATTAGGACTGTAATAACTTGATGTAACGTGCCCAAGCATATTGATAGGAGACTGATTAAGTTCCGAAACGATTTGAGCCCCTTCTTCTAAAACTATATTTGGATCATCTGTTACAAGCCCAACTAATTGTTTACGATCTTCTTTCATAGTGTCCGATCTATATAATGATCTTTTACCAATAAAATCATACTTCTTTTTACTTACAACCCAATCCATCTGAAGATCAATAGGGGTCATAGTGCCATCTGTATCTTGACCTACAATAATAAATCCTTTTTCAGCACGTAGTAAATGCATAGTTTCAGTCCCATATGGAGTGATATTAAATTCTTTACCTGCTTCCATACATTTTCCCCAAAGAGCTCTGCCATAATTTGCTTGAACATTAATTTCGTAGCTATGTTCACCAGTAAAACTAATTCTCATTATTCTACATTTATTATTTTCGATTTGCGCTTCTTTAAAAGACATATGAGGAAAATTTTCTTCTGATAAATCAAGATCTGGAATAATCTTTTTTAAAATCTTCTTACTATTAGGGCCACAAATACTAGCAGTTGCATAATGATCAGTTACAGAAGTTAAGTAAACATCTAATTCAGGCCATTCAGTTTGTAGATAGTCTTCAAGTTTACCTAAAACGTTAGCAGCACCACCAGTTGTTGTTGTCATCAGGTAATGATTTTCCCCAAGTCTTGTAGTAACACCATCGTCATAAACCATACCATCCTCATTTAACATTAGTCCATATCTACATTTACCAATTCCAAGTTTTGACCATGCATTTGTATAAACTCTGTTTAAGAATTCTGATGCATCACTACCTTGAATATCAATTTTACCCAATGTTGAGGCATCTAATATTCCAGCACTCTCCCTTGCTGCTATACTTTCTCTTTGAACAGCTTCATGCATGGTTTCACCATTAATAGGGTAATACCAAGCTCTCTTCCATTGGCCTACATTTTCAAACTCAGCTTTATTTTCTATGTGCCAATCATTCATTGGAGTTCTTCTGAAAGCATCAAAATATTCACCAACATTTCTTCCGACAATTGTTCCAAATGTTAAAGGCGTGTAAGGAGGTCTAAAAGTTGTAGTTCCAAGGTCACCCATCTTAACGCCAGCTGTATCTGCAATTATTCCTAATGCATGCATATTACCAAGTTTACCTTGGTCAGTTCCCATACCTGTTGTTGTATATCTTTTTACATGTTCTATTGATCTAAAACCTTCTCTTAAAGCTAGTTTAATATCTTTTGCCGTTGCATCATTTTGATAATCTACAAACGGTTTTGTTTTTCCAATTGATCTATCTGATGGTAATAACCAAATATTTCTTTTTGAGTTTTCTTGCTCACTTTCTATAGATAAATTATCAAAATCTGTTTTTTCAACATTTAAAAATTTTTTTAAGTTAGTTGATAAATTACTAGTAATTTCTTTTATATTGAAGTCACCATTACAAGATCCAACACTTAATTGATCTGATGGATATTTGTTGGGTAAAAAAACTTTATTATTTTCATCAAAAATTAATTTTCCACCAGACTGTGTAAACAAATGAACCGCAGGAGTCCATCCACCAGCAACACCCAGACAATCACATGAAATATCTATTTTATTTCCTGTTACTGACAATCCATCATTAGATAGTTTCATTGCTGATATGGAATTTATTCTTTTATACCCTTTAGTATCTACAATTGTGTGAGACCAATGAATTGGAATACCCGCATTCTCAACTGCTTTTACAATTTTAGAATTTGAACTTTCCCTGATATCAATAACAGCTTCAACTTTAATGCCTTTATTGTGTAAACATAGTGCACTTTCGTATGCACTATCATTATTAGTAAAAAAAACATTTTTTTTACCCGAAACTACTCCATAAAAATCAGCATATTTTTTAACAGCTGATGAAAGCATAATTCCAGGTCTATCATTATTATTGAAGATCAGTGGTCTCTCTAAAGCTCCAGTAGCAAGTATAACTTTTTTAGCTCTAATCTTCAATAACCTTTGCCTAATCTTACCTAGTTTATCTTTTTTTTCTAAATGATCTGTTAAATTTTCTCGAGCTAATAAATAATTATATCCATGATATGCAGCAACACTAGTTCTGGTTTTGATTTCGAGGTTTTTTATATTTCTTAATTCTTGGATTTCTTTTTTAATCCAATCAGATGAGCTTTGATTATCAATTTTGTTTAACTCTCTATTTTGATATATAGTTGCACCACCTAATTCATTTTTTTCATCAACGAGTAATGTTTTTAAATTATTTTTGGCTGCATTTTTTGCAGCTAATATTCCCGAAATGCCAGCACCAACAACAAGTACATCGCAATGGATATTTCTATGATCATATATATCTGGATCTTTTTCTATTGGAGATTTACCCAATCCTGCAGAGTGTCTTATAAAGTATTCATACTTTTCCCAAAAGCTAGCTGGCCACATAAAAGTTTTATAATAAAAACCTGCTGGTAAAAATGCTGATATTGCATTGTTTATTCCACCAATATCAAAATTAACACTAGGCCAACAGTTTTGACTAGAAGCTTCTAGACCTTCATAAATTTCAACTTCAGTTGCTCTTACATTTGGCTCTGTTCTGTCTGTACTATCATTAACTTGTACAATTGCATTTGGTTCTTCTGAACCAGCAGTCATTATCCCTCTTGGTCTATGATATTTAAAACTTCTTCCAACTAGGTGTACATTATTTGCAAGTAGAGCCGAAGCTAGCGTATCGCCTTTAAAACCATGGTAAGTTTTTCCATTAAATTTAAAAGAAATCCTTATAGTTTCGTCTATAAATTCGCTTGATTGAACACGTAAATTTGCAGGCATATTATTCCGAAGGAGGTCTTTCACCCATCTTATATATTAATTTTATTTCATCGTTAGAGGTATCTCTCACCATATTAAACCATTTTCTACAACCATGAGCATGGTTCCATCTTTCAAATTGAACACCTTTAATATTTTTTCTCATGAATAAATACTCCGCCCATTCATCATCACTTAATTCAGTTGGTTGTTTGGGTCTTTCTATATGTGCTTCTCCACCAGCTTTAAATTCTTGATGGTCTCGTTCACCACAATATGGGCAATTTATAATAAACATTAATGTGCAACCGCAGCAGCACCATGTTCATCAACAAGGTCGCCACTTATAAATCTATTTAAATTAAATGCTGCATTGAGTTTGTGAGGTTCATCGTTTGCAATAGTATGTGCAAATAAATCTCCCGATCCTGGTGTTGCTTTAAATCCACCAGTTCCCCAGCCACAATTAAAATACAAACCTTTGATTGAAGTTTTACTTAATATTGGACTAGCATCTGGACAAATATCAACAATTCCACCCCATTGTCTCAACATTCTCATTCTACTAAAAATTGGGTAAAGTTCTAAAATAGCGTTTATTGTTCCTTCTACTATTTGATGACTTCCTTTTTGAGTGTAAGAAACATAATCATCAGTTCCTGCACCTATAACTAATTCACCTTTATCAGATTGACTAACATAAGCGTGGACCGCATTAGACATTACAACTGTATCAATTATTGGTTTAACAGGTTCTGAGACTAAAGCTTGTAATGGTTTACTTTCAAGAGGCAATCTTAAACCAGCCATGTTTGCAATAACACTTGAATGACCAGCAGCAACAACTCCAATTTTTTTTGTTTTTATAAAGCCTTTAGTTGTTTCAATACCTTCGACACTATCAGCATTTCTTTTAATTCCTTTTAGTTCACAATTTTGAATTATATCTACACCGAGTTCATCTGCACCTCTAGCATAACCCCAAGCAACAGCATCATGTCTTGCTGTTCCAGCTCGTCTTTGTAGTGTTCCACCTAAAACTGGGTATCTGATATCTTGTGATGTATTAATAATTGGACAAAATTTTTTAACTTCTTCAGTGCTCAAATAAACTGCATCTATCCCATTTAATCTATTTGCATGAGTTCTTCTTTTTAAATCTCTAACATCTTGAAGATTGTGAGCAAGATTCATCACTCCTCTTTGACTAAACATTACATTATAATTAAGCTCTTGAGATAAACCTTCCCAAATTTTTAGCGCATGATCATAAAGACCAGCGCTCGCATCCCATAAATAATTTGATCTAATTATTGTAGTATTCCTTCCTGTATTACCACCACCGATCCAACCTTTTTCAACTACAGCAATATTTTTCATGTTATGTTTTTTTGCTAAATAATAAGCAGTAGCTAAACCATGACCTCCACCTCCAACTATAACGGCATCATATTCTTTTTTTGGTGCAGGATCTTTCCATGCTCTTTGCCAATTCTCATGATAAGAGAACGCATTTTTGATTAAAGAAAATATGGAGTACTTATTTTTCATAATTATCGAATAATTACTTTATTAGTATTGAATTTTCAATACAATCGCTTAATACACTATGTCATACGGAAGAGTGGGTGAGAGGCTGAAACCAGTCGTTTGCTAAATGACCGTGCGAGGAAACTTGTACCGAGGGTTCGAATCCCTCCTCTTCCGCCACTAAAATAGAGGTTTGTCCTTAAAGAAGTCTCTCATTGTTATTGGTTTTCTTTCCAAGATGTATCTGTAAACGTTGTAGTTTTCTAACACTCGTTGAACATAATTTCTAGTTTCTCTAAACTTTATTAGCTCAACCCAATCAATGTAATTTATTTGTTTTTTTTGAGGGTTCTTATTTAATTTTTTCCAATATTTTACTCTGTTAGGTCCAGCATTATATGCGGCAATAGCAAAAGGGTAGGCACCATCATATTGAAGTATTAATCCTGCTATATAATGCGAACCTAAGTTTATATTGTATTCTGGGTCAGTAGTTAATCTTGTTTTTGAGTATGGAAGCTTAGCTTGTTTTGCAACTAATTTTGCAGTGTAAGGCATCAGTTGCATTAAACCTTTTGCTCCAGCATGACTGTTTGCACTTAAATCAAATTCACTTTCTTGTCTAATAATAGACAAGATCAAAGCACTTTCTGGAATTTTACGACCATTAATATTTTTTGGCGTGCTTATAATTGGATAATTATATTTATTATGAAATCTTTTTTGGTAAGATGATATTTTAGAAACTTGAATAGCAAAGTCATATCTATTTATATTTGTTGCAAGTTCAGCTGCTAAAATCTCACTTCCTTTTGGAATGTTATCGTTTGCAAGATGTCTTAAAATAAATTTAGTATATTTATCATTTTTTATTCATGTAAAAGATAGCTAATCTTTACTAATTCCTTATTAAAAAAAACATTTCTGTATTTATCATCAACATTCATATCTTTGTTTAATTCAAATTTTCCTTTGGGATTAATCTTTAAAAAAGCTAGTTGACCATAATAAGTTGTAAGATAATTAGATGCTTCTTTGTACCATTTTAGAGCTTTTTCTTTATCACCTAATTTTTCATAAGTTCTAGCAAGCCAAAATGCTCCTCTAGAAGTGCTTATTGGATAATTCACATTATTGTAAAAATTTTTAAAATGATCTTTCGCTATTAGAGGGTCCTTTAAAAAGCTCAATGCAATCCAACCACTCATCCATTCAGCAGCAGCAAAATCAGAACCTTCTTTCATTCCATGATTACTTGAAATTTTATAAGCTAGTTCATATTTTTTTTTATAAATAAGAGATCTAGATATAATTTCTCTTTCTTTCCACCATTTATCTGGTCTTACTAAATATTCTTTGTTATTTTTTATATTTAGCAAGATTTCAACAGAAGAGTCTACGCGACCTTTTTTTCTTCTCCATTTTAAACGGTCATAATTTAATCCAGCATCATTCTTGAATTTATTTGGAACATTTTTAATTGCTTGATCAACACCATAACCTCTAGTAATTAAAATATGTCTTGCCGTATATAACAATTCATAATCTTTTGGCAAATATCGCAACAATCTTTTTAAGTCCCATTGCTTACTATTCCATGCTAAATAATCAGCTCTTTTTATGTAATCATCTGCATTCAAATATTTCTTAAATTTTTTTCTATAAAACCTTAATTCACTTTTAGATAAGTCAGCAGTTATCCAGCCATCTTTTATTAGTTTAGTTCCTTTAGCTTTATCACCAGTTAGAACAAGACTTTCACCTAGTATCATTTTCCCGTAACCACTTAAGGGCTGATCAACACCAAACCAGTTTATTATCTTTTTTGGAGAGACTTTGGCGGTAGACAACTTATGTTCTGCAAGGTATTTCAATCTACCAATTCTTGGATATTCAGAATTTTGATCAACAAAAACTTTGTAGTCATAAAATGATGCTTGATTTCCTTTAGTTAACAAATGTCTCCATTGTATAAAATTATAAATAGATTTATCTTTTGCTTTTTTTGCAATAGCAAGCGATGTAGTCCACTTACTTTTTTTCATTTCTGAAATAGCTTTTTTTGCTATCCCAAAATCTTTTTTGTTGTAATATTTAGATATTTTGACACTTTTAACAGTGTTTACACCGCTTACAGTCGGTTTCTTTTTTGGTATTTTAAATGACAATTTAGCCTTTTTTTCAACTTGAATAATTTTCTTTTCTTTAACAATTTTGCTCTCTGCTTTTTTTGGTTTTTTTAGAGGCTTAAGAATATTTTTAGATATTTTTTTATCTAATTCTTCGAAAGTTAACGTTGGTTTTTTTAACGGTATCGAAGATATTACATCAGCTGAAACATTGCTTTGGATTATTTCAATCGATATCAATAAACCAATAAATAATAAGAAATTTTTAAACATAATCTTTTAGTATATGAATCTATAAACTATGTTATAAGTATTTATGTTCAAAGGATCAAATGTTGCTTTAATCACACCATTTAAAAATAATGGTCTTGATGAAGAGGCTTATATAAAACTAATTCATTTTCATATAGGTAATGGCACTAGTGGGCTTGTACCAGCTGGAACAACAGGTGAATCTCCAACTCTTAGCCATAAAGAGCATCAAAGAGTGATTGATTTATGTATTAAAGAAAGTAATGGTAAAATTCCTGTAATTGCAGGTACAGGATCAAATTCAACAGAAGAAGCTATATCCTTAACTTCTTACGCTGAAAAAGCTGGAGCTGATGGAGCGCTAATAGTAACTCCTTATTATAATAAACCTACTCAAGAAGGATTATATCAACATTATAAAGCTATTAATGACAAATGTGGAATTCCTATAATAATATATAATATTCCAGGAAGATCAGTAATTGATATGTCCGTTGACACAATGGCTAAACTTTTTGAATTAAAAAATATTGTAGGGGTTAAAGATGCTACGGGAAATTTAGATAGAGTTGATCAACAATTATCAAAAATGGGTAAAGAATTTATTCAAATGACAGGTAACGATGATAATGCTTTTGAATTTAATAAGAGGGGTGGTGTTGGTACAATTAGTGTTACAGCAAATATAGCACCAAAACTCTGTTCAGATTTTCAAAAAATTTCTATTTCAAAAAATAAAGATGAATTAGATGAAGCTAAAAAATTAGATGAAATATTACAACCTGTTCATAACGCCATGTTTATTGAAAGCAACCCAAGCCCTGTAAAATATGCGGCTAAATTAATGAACTTATGTGATGATGAAGTAAGATTACCCTTAGTCAAAGTGTCAGATGAAGCAAAGGTTATTATCAAAAAAGCTTTAGAGTCTGCGAAATTGATTTAATGAAAAAAAAAACCAATCCTGGTTTAAAAATTATTTGTTTAAATAGAAAAGCCAGTTTTAATTATTTTTTTGAAGATCTTTTAGAGGCTGGAATTGTTTTAAAAGGCTCAGAAATTAAATCCATTAGAGATGGGAAAGTAAATATTGCGGACTCATATGCGGTAGAAAAAAATGGTGAATTAGTTTTGATAAATTCACATATAGCAGCATACAAACAGGCAAGTTATTCAAATCATAATCCAATGGATGAAAGAAAGCTTTTACTTAATAAAAGAGAGATAAATAAATTAATAGGTAAAATGCAAAGAGATGGATTCACAATAGTACCTACAAAGATGTATTTTAAGAAAGGTAAAGCTAAAATTGAGTTGGCTATCGCAAAAGGAAAAAAACAATTTGATAAAAGAGCTACAAAAAAAAATAGAGATTGGAATCGTGACAAGGCTAGATACATTAGAAAAACAAGTTAAAGATATTTTTTTAGGAATTGGCTCAAATATAGGTAATAGAATTAACCATATTGAAAGAGCAAAATCTCTACTTTTAGAAAATAATATAAATCTAATTTCAATTTCAAGTTATTATGAAACTCCATCATGGCCCGATCCAAAGAATCCTAAATTTATAAATATTATTTTAAAAGTACGCTGCACACTAGATGCAAAAAAGTTATTAAGTTTATGTAAAAATATTGAATTAAAGTTAGGAAGAAAAAAATCTCCCAAGAACTCTCCAAGAGAATGCGATATTGATATCATTGACTTCAATGGCTCGGTACAAAAAGATACAATTTATTTACCACATAAAATGATGCATAAAAGAAACTTTGTTTTATTTCCCTTATTTGAAATAGAAAAAAATTGGGTTCATCCAATATTAAAAAAAGATATAAAAGACTTAATCTTATCCTTATCAAATAAAGAAATTAGAACTATTAAACAAATTTGAATTAATGCTATAATAAAATATGCCTAATTCAGAAGACTTAATAAATAAAGTTAAAGTCTATAATAAATTTTTAAATCTAGAAAGATTAGATAAAGCTTATAATTTTGCAGTTAAAGCTCATCAAAATCAAAAGAGAGCATCAGGTGATCCTTACTCTGTACATCCAATTGAAGTTGCTAATATTTTGACTGAATTAAAATTAGATAGCGCAACAATTACAACTGGTTTACTTCACGACACTATAGAAGATACATTTGCAACTTATGAAACAATTAAGAATGAATTTGGAAACGAAGTTGCTGAATTAGTAGATGGTGTTACAAAAATTTCTGTTTTTGAAAATACTGCTGGAGCTAATTCAAAAGTTGAAAATTTTAGAAAATTAATTTTAGCTACATCAAAAGATATTAGAGTTTTATTAGTTAAAATAGCTGATCGACTTCATAACATGAGGACAATTAAAGCCATACCAAATATAGAAAAAAGACAAAGAATTGCTCAAGAGACCATGGAAATTTATGCACCACTTGCTGATAGAATGGGAATGCATAGAATTAGAGATGAGCTAGAAGATTTGTCATTTGAAATATTGAATAATGAGGCAAGAGGACTTATTAAAAAAAAATTAGATGAAATTAAATCAGATACGAAAGATGTATTTGAATCTTTATCTTTTGAATTAAGCGAAATATTGAATGACAATCATATTAATGCAGAAATTCAAGGAAGAGAAAAAACACCTTTTTCTATTTGGAGAAAAGTTCAAAAAAAAAGAATTTCTTTAGATCAAATTACAGATATTATTGGTTTTAGAATTCAATTATCATCAATAGATGAATGTTACAAAACTCTTGGAATATTTCATAAAAAATGGAACTGTATTCCTGGAAAGTTTAAAGATTATATTTCATCGCCAAAGATAAATGGCTATAAATCACTTCACACTTCTGTAATTGGCTCAAATAAGAAACCAATTGAAATTCAAATAAGAACACATGAAATGCATGAATTTGCTGAAAGAGGAGTTGCTTCACACTGGAAATACAAATCTTCAGAAAAATTCAACTCTTTAAGCTGGAAAGAATATGATTGGTTAAAAGACCTAGTTGAAATTATTGAAAAAAATGAAAATCCCGAACATTCTTATGAATACACAAAACTACAAATGTTCCAAGAAAATGTATTTTGTTTTACACCAAAAGGTTCAGTTATAAAATTACCAAAAGATGCAACACCTATAGATTTCGCATATGCTGTTCATACCAAAATAGGTAACACAGCAGTTGGTTGTGAGATTAATGGAAATAAATCTGAATTTCAGGATGTGTTAAGAAATGGTGATAGAGTAAATATTATTACATCTAAAAATCAATCCCCTTCATTACATTGGATTCCAATCACAAAGACAGGAAAGGCAAGATCAGCCATTAGAAGATACTGGCACGATAAAGGTGAGCAAAAAGAAGAAAAAGTTAAAAAATACAACACAACCCTATGGATTTCATTACCTGATCAACCAGGTCAATTAGGTGATATAAGTTCTTTAATAGGTAGTCATAAACTCAATATTTCCAATGTTGAAATGGCAGGTAAAAATGCAAAATATATTAATTTTAAATTCAAATTAATCATCAACAACTTGAAAAACTTCACAAATTTTATTGCAGAGCTAAAACAAAAAGGTATAAAATTTAAGATAATTAGACACGAAGATAAAAGAAATGCTTTCACTCAAAAAATCCTTAGATATTTTAAAAAAAACTGATGCACTTTTAGAAGGACATTTTGTTTTATCATCTGGGTTACACTCATCAAAATATATACAATGTGCAAAACTTTTAAGTTTTCCAACATTAGCTGACAAAATCTGCAAATCATTAGCTAATAAGATTAAAAGAAAATATAAGGATATAGATTTAATTTTAGCTCCAGCTATGGGTGGTGTGATTATAGGTTATGAAATCGGCAAAATATTAAAAAAAGAAACAATTTTTTGTGAACGTGTTAATGGCAAATTTACATTAAGAAGAGGATTTAAAATCAAAAGTGGTGCTAAAGTACTAATTATTGAAGATGTTATAACGACTGGAAAATCTAGTTTAGAATGTGTCAAATTAATCATAAAAGCTAAAGCTAAACTTTTAGGATTTGCTTCTATAATAGATAGATCAACTAAAAAATCATTAAAGATCAAGACTGGAATAACATCACATCTAAAAATAAATGTCCCAACATTTAGTGAAAAGCAATTACCATTAAGCTTAAAAGCAATTCCTATTACTAGACCAGGAAGCAGATTTATTAAGTGAAAAGATTAGGTGTAAATATTGACCATGTAGCAACAATTAGAAATGCTAGGGGTGAACATCATCCAGATCCTTATTATGCAGCATTACAAGTTATGAAAATGGGTGCTAATTCTGTAACAATTCATTTAAGAGAAGATAGAAGACATATTAATGATTTAGATGCTAAAAAAATTTGTAAATCAAATAAAATTTTAGTCAATCTTGAAATTTCTATGAATGATAAGATTGTTAAAAATGCTCTA
>JAOHHF010000008.1 GCA_028099475.1 Candidatus Pelagibacter sp. | reverse complement strand
TTTGGATTTGAACTAAAAATAATAAGTAGCTTTTATAACCTTTTTTTATGGCATCAATAAGAGTAAGTAGATGTTTAGTCCCTCGTGCTGTTACAGCATCTGGAAATTCAGCTGTGTCTTTATTTCTAAAAAGAGTAACATTTTTAACCTCTACAAAGCTCTTTTGTTTGTTTTTCTCAATTAAAAAATCAAATCTAGTCTCTTTATTAAAAAAGACCTCTGGTTTAATTAGATCACTATTTTTAAGTTCTTTAATAAGATTATTTTCTAAAGCGTGTTGAGCTATTCTATTAGCCATGTGTGTATTAACACCAACTAGGTTTTTTCTTGTTTTAATAATTTCAAGTCCGTATTTAAGTTTTCGCTTGGGGTCGTTATTAGGAAGTAAATAAACATCATTGCCCTCATCTAATAAACCTTTCATCGATCCTGTATTAGGACAATGTGCAGTAACCACTTCATTTGTTAATTGCACATCAGTAAAAAAACGTTTGTAACGTTTGATTAATTTGCCTTTTATTAAAGACTTGGTAAATTCCATTTCTAAATTATACATTTAAAATGACCAAAAACACAAAAGTTAATGCCGCAATATTAATCATAGGAAATGAAATTTTATCTGGCAGAACTCAAGACACCAACACTTCAACTTTAGCAACATGGCTAAACTCAATTGGAGTTAAAGTGGGAGAGGTTAGAGTTATTCCAGATATTGAAAAGACAATAATCGATACACTTAATTTATTAAAGACAACTTACGATTATGTTTTTACGACAGGAGGTATTGGTCCTACTCACGATGATATTACCGCAGAATCTGTTTCAAAAGCATTTGAATTAAAATACGAAATACATAAAGATGCATATAAAATTTTAGAAGCATATTATAAGCCAGGTGAATTTAATGAAGGCAGGCAAAAGATGGTATGGATGCCAGAAAATGCAAATTTAATTTTAAATCCCACAAGTGGTGCCCCAGGGTTTAGTGTTGAAAATGTATTTTGTTTACCAGGGGTTCCATCAATTTTAAAATCTATGTTAGGTGGTTTAACCAATAGCATTGTTGGTGGTGAACCTATTTTAAGTTTAACTATAAGCTTAAGAACGGTTGAAAGTGAAATTGCAGATTCTTTAACTAAAGTTCAAAATGATAATCAAGATGTTGAAATTGGAAGTTATCCATTTTTTCAAGCCGGGAAGTTAGGAGTTTCAATTGTAATAAGATCAGAGGAACAATCCAAAATTGATAATTGCAAATCACAAATTTTAAAATTTGTTAATGTTAGAAACATTGAAGTAGTAGATCGTTAAATGCTTTATTTTGCTTACGGAAGTAACCTTCATCATTTTCAAATGAAACGAAGATGCAAAGACAGTGTTTATTTAAAGAAAATAAACCTTAAAGATTTTAAATTAACTTTTAGAAGCAAGTATAGAGCAGCAGATATTGAGCCTAAAAAAAATTCAATAGTACCAGGTGGATTATTTGAAATTTCAAAAAGTGATGAAAAAAAATTAGATGTTTATGAGGATTATCCTACTTTATATAAGAAGTATTATTTTTACCATTATGGAAAAAAAGTTATGACCTATACAATGGTAAAAAAATCAAAATTCAGATTTCCGACTGAAAGATATCTGAATGTTGTTAAACGTGGATATAAGGATTGTGGATTAGATATCAAATACCTTCTAAAGGGATTATCAGGATCTTAATTAAAAAATTTTACTTATTAGACTTGTTCAATTATACATATTAGCATAAACACTCATGAAATTCATTAATGCCCTCGTGGTGAAATTGGTAGACACAAAGGACTTAAAATCCTTGCCGCTTGCGGAGTGCCAGTTCGAGTCTGGCCGAGGGCACCACTAAATGTCTAAGCCTCAGATAATTTCTGATAAAAATAAAAGATCATTAAGGATAAAAAATTCACTCATCAAAATAATTAACAAGGATAAATTTGAACATAATGGGCTTGTAATTGTTATTGGTGGTGATGGTTTTATGCTCGAAACTTTAAAGAAAAATAAAAGTAGTAAAAAAAAGTTTTACGGAATTAACTCAGGAAATTATGGTTTCTTGATGAATAAATTTTCATCTAGAAATATTATCAAAAACTTATCTAAAGCTAACATGATTTCAATTTCTCCTTTAGAAATGATAGTTAGAAATAAAAACAACCAAACAAAAAAATCTTTAGCTATTAATGAAGTATCTGTTTTAAGACAGAGTAGGCAAGCTGCATCATTATCTATTAAATATGGTTCTAAGCAAATTATAAAAAAATTAGTATCTGATGGAGTTTTAGTCTCAACTCCAGCTGGCAGCACAGCCTATAATTTGTCGGTACATGGACCTATACTGAGTTTAAATTCTAAGAAATTATCAATTGCACCAATTAGTCCTTTCAGACCAAGGAGATGGAAAGGAAAAATAGTAAATGATAAATTAAAAATTGTAATTACTAACTTAAACCCTTTTAAAAGACCAATTAGTGCTGTAGCAGATAATCTTGAAGTAAGAAATGCAAAATCAATTACAATTAAAACAAATAATAAAATTAAATTTAATTTGATGTATGATAAAAATCGAAGTTTACAAAAAAAAATTAAGATTGAACAATTAAGAAAAGAAACTAGTTAAAATATCTAGTGATGGTGCCCCCGCACGGAGTCGAACCGCGGACCTATTGATTACAAATCAATTGCTCTACCAGCTGAGCTACAAGGGCATGCGCAATAACTATTAATTATTTGCTAAATAATCAACTCTTTTTTTTTAGATAACTTAGGTGATGAAAGACAATTGCTGCACTATTTGATATGTTTAAGCTTTCAATATCTTTGTTCATATCAATTTTAACAAAAAAATCTGCATATTTACCTGTATGCTCTCTCATGCCAAACCCTTCAGAACCAAACAAAAGAACATTTTTACCTTCCCATTTAACTTCTGTAAAATCTTTGTCACCTCTGGCATCAAAACCATAAACCCAAAAATTTCTCTCCCTTAAATTTTTAAGAGTAGAATTTATGTTAGATACTTGAAAAATATTTAAATGCTCCATACATCCACTTGCAGATTTGTACATAAGCTTACTATCTTTTGGAAATTGTCTTTCCTTGATTATCAATCCATCAATATTAAATGAAGAAGCGCTTCTAATTAATGAGCCAATATTTCTTGGATCTGTTACCTCGTCCAAACAAACAAAAGTGCAATTTTTTTTTTCTTTAATATATTCTTTTAAATCAGGTTGATCTAAATGTTCAATTTCAGCAACATAGCCACCATGCATTAATTGTTCCTTTGAAGTGTATTTGTCTAATTCTTTTTTGGATTTAAAATAAACTTTAACGTCTTCTAGAACATTTTTTCTTGGGTTTTTTCTATGTATATTTTTCTTAGCATCTTCAGTTAAAAATACTCTCAAAACCTTTCGGTCAGGGTTTCTGAGAGCTTCAATAACAGCATGTTGTCCAGCAATAAAAAAAGATGATTTATTCATAAATTTTAATGAGTTTTACACGTTTTTTTGGATATTTTCTTAATAAATCTCGTGTTGCAATTGCATAAATAAAATATATAAAACGCATGTTGTTTGAAGCTTTATTGAACAGGGGACACTTCCCCAAAAGGAGGGGTTCCAGAGCGGTCAAATGGGGCGGGCTGTAAACCCGTTGACTTCGGTCTTCGAAAGTTCGAATCTTTCCCCCTCCACCATTCAATAAATTTTAGGTAACATGGAGTGTTACTCTTGGGGTTGTGCGGGTGTAGTTCAATGGTAGAACGCTAGCCTTCCAAGCTGGATGTAAGGGTTCGATTCCCTTTACCCGCTCCAAGAAAAATGAAATTATTAATGAAAACAAAAACTGAGGTAAAAAAGTAATGTCAAAAGAAAAATTTGTTAGAAATAAACCCCACTGTAATATTGGGACTATTGGTCATGTCGACCATGGTAAAACTACTCTTACTGCAGCTATCACTATTACGTTAGCAGAAGCTGGTGGTGGAACAGCAGTAGCTTACGATCAAATCGATAAAGCTCCTGAAGAAAAAGAAAGAGGAATTACAATTTCAACTGCGCACGTTGAATATGAAACTGAAAAAAGACATTACGCTCACGTAGATTGTCCGGGTCACGCTGACTATGTTAAAAACATGATCACTGGTGCTGCACAAATGGATGGAGCTATCTTAGTAGTTAATGCTGCTGATGGTCCTATGCCACAAACGAGAGAGCACATTCTTTTAGGAAGACAAGTTGGAATTCCAGCAATTGTTGTTTACTTAAATAAAGTAGACCAAGTTGATGATAAAGATATGATCGAACTTGTAGAAGAAGAAATTAGAGAACTTTTAACTTCATACAAATATCCTGGAGACAAAACTCCAATCGTTAAAGGTTCAGCATTAGCTGCAGTAGAAAAAAGAGATGATGAAATTGGAAAAAATTCAATTTTAGAATTAATGAAAGCTGTTGACGAACATATTCCACAACCAGCAAGAGATGTTGATAAACCATTCTTGATGCCTGTTGAGGATGTATTTTCAATTTCAGGAAGAGGAACAGTTGCAACTGGTAGAATTGAATCAGGTGTAATTAAAACTGGTGAAGAAGTTGAAATCGTTGGTATTAAAGAAACTAAAAAATCAGTTTGTACTGGAGTTGAAATGTTTAGAAAACTTTTAGATTCAGGTGAAGCTGGTGATAACGTAGGAATTTTATTGAGAGGTATTGAAAGAACTGACATTGAAAGAGGTCAAGTTCTTTGTAAATCTGGATCAATTACACCACATACTAAATTTGAAGCTCAGGCTTATGTACTTAAAAAAGATGAGGGTGGAAGACATACTCCTTTCTTTACTAAATACAGACCACAGTTTTATTTTAGAACAACAGACGTAACAGGAGAAGTAGAATTACCAGCAGGTACAGAAATGGTTATGCCAGGTGATGATGCTAAATTTACTGTTAAATTAATTACACCGATTGCTATGGCAGAGCAACTTAACTTTGCTATTAGAGAAGGTGGAAGAACTGTTGGAGCAGGAGTAGTAACTAAAATTATAGAGTAACTCTATAAATAGGAGTGTAGCTCAATTGGTAGAGCGCCGGTCTCCAAAACCGGAGGCTGAGGGTTCGAGTCCCTCCGCTCCTGCCAATTAGAGCTTAAGATTATGAGAAACCCGATTAAATTTATCCAAGAAGTAAAACAGGAGGCTTTCAAGGTTTCATGGCCTACATGGAAAGAGACTTTACAAGGTGCGTTGATGGTTTTTGCTATGGCTGTTGTTATGTCACTATTTTTTCTTCTTTTAGATCAAGTTTTAAAGTTTTTCCTAGAATTATTGCTTAAGGTGAGTATTTAATGAAAAACTGGTTCATAGTTCAATCACACTCTAACTTTGAGAATAAAGTTTCCGGTTTAATTAGAGAAGAAGCTGAAAAAGCAAAAATTTCTGATAAATTTGAGGAAATTATAGTTCCAACTCACGATGTAACAGAAGTTAAAAGAGGAAAAAGAATTCAAAGAAAGAAGAAATATTTTCCTGGTTATGTGCTTGTAAAATGTGAGATGGACAATGACATCTATCATATGATCAAAAATTTAAAGAGAGTAAGTGGATTTTTAGGATCTAAAGGAATTCCAGTACCAGTTTCTGATAAAGAAATTGAAAAAATATTAGGACAAATAAAAGATGGTGTGGCTCAGCCAAAATCTGGTATAGAGTACAGCGTTGGTGAAAAAGTTCAGGTTGTTGATGGTCCTTTTGCATCATTCAGTGGAATGGTGGAAGATATAGATGAAGAAAAGTCTAGACTTAAGGTCTCAGTTTCTATATTTGGACGACCAACACCAGTAGATTTAGAATATAATCAAGTTGAGAAAGTAAGTTAATGGCAAAAGAAATTAGTGGATTTATAAAGTTACAAATTAAAGGTGGTCAAGCAAATCCTGCACCTCCTGTTGGACCTGCGTTAGGTCAACGTGGTGTAAACATTATGGAATTCTGTAAAGCTTTTAATGACAAAACTAAATCAATGGCTGGAAAACCTGTTCCGGTAGAAATTACAGTTTATAAAGACAAAAAATTTGATTTTAAAATTAAATCTCCACCAGCCTCTTTCTTTATTAAAGAAGCGGTAAAACTTAAAGGTGGATCTAAAGAACCAGGAAGAAATATTGTTGCATCAATTTCAAAAAAACAATTAGAAGATATCGCTAATCAAAAAATGAATGATTTAAACGCACATGATTTAGAAGAAGCAGTAAAAATCATAGCAGGTTCAGCTAGATCTATGGGTATAGAGGTAAAAGAATAATGGCTTCAAAAAGATATAAAAAATTACCTGAAAAAACTAAAGATTTAAATGCGGAAGCTATAGAAAAATTGCTACCTGAAGTTAAAAAAAATTGCACGACTAAATTCGATGAGTCTTTAGATTTGAGTTTTCAAATCAACAACAAACAAAAAAAAAGTGAAGTAAATATTAGAACCGTTGTTAACTTACCAGGTGGAACTGGAAAAAAAGTTAAAGTTGCTGTTGTTTGTGAAGATAGTAAAGCACAAGAAGCTAAAGATGCTGGTGCAGATATTGTTGGTAGTGATGAATTTGTTGAAAAAATTAAGGGTGGTGAATTAAATTTTGAAAAATTAATTTGTACACCTGGTATGATGATTAAACTTTCTAAATTAGGTAAAGTTTTAGGTCCAAAAGGATTAATGCCTAATCCAAAACTTGGTTCTGTTTCTGAAAATATAAAGGAAGCCGTGACTAATGCTAAGTCTGGTCAAGTTGAAATAAGAAATGATAAAGACGGTAATATTGGTGTGAGTATTGGAAAAAAATCATTCCATGACGATCAACTTTTAAAAAACTTTCATGCAATATTAGATGCATTAGAAAAAGAAAAATCTAACAATACCCTTAAAGGTGATTTGATTAAAAATACTTTTGTTACTTCATCAATGGGCGTTTCATATAAAGTTAAATTAGGTAAGTCGATATAATCATGTTAACCAAAGAGCAAAAAAAGAATTACATTTCAGAAATGACTACTCAGTTTGAAAACAGTAAGGCTGTTATGGTTACCCATTATCAAGGTTTAACAATGACTCAATTAGACGATTTAAGAGCCAAAATGAGAGAACATGGAATAATCTTTAAAATTACAAAAAATAGAATAACCAAATTAGCTTTGGAAAAAACAAAATGTAAAGATTTGTCAGATTTGTTTACTGGCCCAACTGCAGTTGCTTTTGGTGAAGATGCCATAATGTCAGCTAGGATTCTGTCAAAATTTGCAAAAGATAACGAAAATTTAAAATTAATTGGCGGCATAATGGATAACGAAGTCTTAGATCAGGCGGGTGTCCAAAATGTAGCTAGTTTACCAACTTTAGATGAAGCAAGAGCAAATATCGTTGGTATTTTAAATGCTCCTGCATCAAAATTAGTGAGTATTTTACTTGCATACTCAGAAAAAATGAGTAGTTTGTCGGCAGAAAATTCTGAAACACAACCCAAAGAGTAAATTATGCCTGACCTAAACAAAATTATTGAAGACCTTTCAAGTTTGACTGTTGCAGAAGCAGCAGAGCTTTCAAAACAATTAGAAGAAAAATGGGGTGTAACTCCAATGACAGCAGCAGCACCAGCAGCAGCAGGTGGAGCAGCGCCAGCAGAAGATAAAGATGATTTTACAATTATGCTTGTATCAGCAGGTGAGAAAAAAATTAACGTTATTAAAGAAGTAAGAGCAGCAACTTCATTAGGCTTAAAAGAAGCTAAAGATCTTGTAGAAGGTGCACCAAAAGAAGTTAAATCAGGTGTAAACAAAAAAGAAGCTGAAGAGATCAAAGCCAAGTTAGAAGCTGCAGGCGCTAAAGTAGAACTTAAATAAATTAATAAGAAAGAATTCGAATACTGATTATTTTTAATCAGTATTATTAAACATAGATGCAATTATCTTTTACTGAAAAGAAAAATATAAGAAAAAGTTTTGGTAAACTAAAAGAAAGTTTATCTATCCCAAATCTAATCGAGGTACAAAAAAATTCCTATAAGGAATTAACTGAATTTTATTCTGAAGCAGAGTTAACTAAAGGTTTTGATAGAGTTTTTAAAAGTATATTTCCAATTGAAGATTTAAATGACAAAGCAACATTAGAGTATGTTTCTTATAGATTAGATAAACCAAAATTTGATGTTGAAGAATGTATTACTAGAGGTTTAACTTATTCATCTGCTCTTAAATGTACTTTAAGGTTAGTTGTTTACGAAATAGATCAAGAAAATAATACTAAAGATATTTTGTCTGCAAAAGAACAAGAAGTTTATATGGGTGAAGTACCTATGATGACTAACAGTGGTACTTTTATTACTAATGGCGTTCAAAGAGTTGTAGTTAATCAAATGCACAGAAGTCCTGGTGTATTTTTTGATCATGATAAAGGAAAAACTCATGCAAGTGGAAAACTATTATTTAATGCAAGAGTAATTCCAAACAGAGGTTCTTGGTTAGATTTTGAGTATGATGTTAAAGACTTTTTATATTTTAAAATAGATAGAAAGAAAAAAATTTTTTCATCAACATTATTGATGGCATTAGGTTTTACTAAAGCAGAAATTGTTGATGAATTTTATGAAAGTGAACAATATACTTTTGATCCTAAAACTGAAAAATGGAAAACTAAATTTAACCCAGAAAATTATAAAGCAAAAAATTTCTCAGAAGAAGTTACTGATGCTAAAACTGGTGAAGTAGTAATAAAGCTAGGGGATAAAATTAATTTTTTAAATGCTAAAAAGCTTTCTAACGATGGTCTAAAAGATATTTTGGTAACAAGAGACTCTTTATTTGGAAAATTTTTACACAGAGATATAAAGGTTAATGATGAAGAAGAGGGTACTTTTCCAATAGGAACTGAACTTAACGATGCAGTAATTCAACAAATTCTAGATGCAAACATACATTCTTTACAAATCTCGGTAACTAACTCTATTAACAAAGGTCCTTACCTATTAACGACTATTTTAAATGATAAAAATAATTCAAAAGATGAGGCCATTACTGAAATCTACAAAATGCTTAGACCTGGTGAGCCACCAACAATTGAAATAGCCACTCAAATTTTTAATAATCTATTCTTTAGTTCAGATAGATACGACCTTTCTGATGTTGGTAGAGTGAAAATGAATTCAAGATTAGAACAAGAATGTTCAGACAAAATTACAATTTTAAGAAATGACGACATTATAGCTATCGTTCATAAAATGTTAGATTTAAGAGATGGAAAAGATGAAGTTGATGATATTGACCATTTAGGAAACAGAAGAGTACGTTCTGTTGGTGAGCTTGTTGAAAATCAAGCTCGTATTGGTGTTTACAGAATGGAAAGAGCTATTAAAGAGAAAATGACAACTTTAGATGTTGAGTCGGCTATGCCTCAAGATTTGATAAACGCAAAACCATTAACAGTTTCTTTAAAAGATTTTTTTGCGAGCTCTCAACTTTCACAATTTATGGATCAAACTAATCCATTATCTGAGATTACACACAAAAGAAGAGTTTCAGCATTAGGACCTGGTGGTTTAACAAGAGAAAGAGCTGGTTTTGAAGTACGAGATGTTCACCCAACTCATTATGGAAGAATTTGTCCAATTGAAACACCAGAGGGCCCAAACATTGGTTTAATAAATAGTTTATCAACTTATGCAAAAATTAACAAATATGGTTTTATAGAAAGCCCATATAAAAAAGTTAAAGATGGCGTAGTTCAAAACAATGTTGAATATTTATCTGCAATGGAAGAAACTAAATTTACTATTGCACAAGCAAATACAAAATTAGATAAAAATGGAAAAATAACAGAAGAGTTAGTTTCTTGCAGACAAAATTTAAATTTCCTTTTAGCTAAACCAGATACTATTGATTATATCGATGTATCACCTAAGCAGCTAGTATCAGTTGCCGCTTCATTAATTCCTTTCTTGGAAAACGACGATGCTAACAGAGCACTAATGGGATCGAACATGATGAGACAAGCAGTTCCATTATTAAAACCTGAGTCTCCATTAGTTGGAACAGGCATTGAAAGTGATGTTGCTTTAGATTCTGGTGTTACTATTGTTGCTAAACGAGACGGTACTGTGGATAAAATTGATGGTAAAAGAATTGTAATCAAAGCAACAGAAGAAACTGATTTTTCTAAATCAGGTGTTGATATTTATAATTTACAAAAATTTAAAAGATCTAACCAAAATACATGTATTAACCAAAAACCATTAGTAAGAGTTGGTGATAAAGTTAGATCTGGAGATATTATAGCAGATGGTCCATCTACTAAATTAGGTGAACTGGCCTTAGGTAAAAACGTAACCGTTGCGTTTATGCCTTGGCAAGGTTACAATTTTGAAGACTCAATTTTGATTTCTGAAAGATGTGTAACTGATGATGTTTTTACTTCTGTTCATATTGTTGAATATGAAATCATGGCAAGAGATACAAAATTAGGTGAAGAAGATATTACTAGAGATATTCCAAACGTTAACGAAGAGGCCTTAAAAAACCTTGATGAGTCGGGTGTTGTTTATATTGGGGCAGAAGTTAATGCAGGTGATATTTTGGTTGGAAAAGTTACACCTAAAGGAGACTCTGCTTCTGGACCGGAAGAAAAATTATTAAGATCAATTTTTGGTGAAAAAGCTATTGATGTGACAGATACATCTTTAAGAATGTCAAGAGGTAGCAGTGGAACTGTTGTTGATGTAAGAGTATTTAATAGACATGGTATAGAGAAAGATGAAAGATCTATTACGATTGAAAGAGCTGAAATTGAAGAAGTACAACAAGACAAAATTGTTGAAGAAGAAATTTTAGAGAGAAGTATTAAACAAAGAGCATCTCAATTTTTATCAGGATCTTCTTTGACCAAAAAAGTAAAAGATTTATCTGAAGGTACAAAATTAGATTTTGAAGCAATAGATAATTTATCAATCAATGATGTATTTAAAATTTCAGTTGGCAATGTAAATGATGAAGCAACTTTAGCTCAACTTAAAGATCAGTATAATAAAGCCAAACAAGATATTACTGAGAGATTTGAAGATAAAGTTTTAAAAATTAGAAGTGGTGATGATTTACTTCCAAGTGTAATGAAAATGGTCAAAGTTTTTGTTGCTATAAAAAGAAGATTGAGACCTGGGGATAAGATGTCTGGTAGACATGGTAACAAAGGTGTTGTTAGTAAAATTGTACCTGTTGAAGATATGCCTTATAGAGAAGATGGAAGACCTGTTGACATAGTATTAAACCCACTTGGTGTTCCAAGTCGTATGAATGTAGGACAGATACTTGAAACTCACTTAGGGTGGGCATGTAAAGAATTTGGCGAAGAAGTTAAAAGATTAGTTAATGACAATAATAAAAAAATTGAAAAAACTGAAAAAATTTCTAAATTTTTAAAATCAGTTTATGGTGAGGAAATTTTTGATGATAAAGTTGAAAAACTAAGCAAACCTGAATTCAAAGATTTAGTTGAAACATTGCAAGATGGAATAGCTATTTCAACGCCAGTATTTGATGGTGCAAAAGAAAAGAATGTTACTGAAATGCTTGAGCTTGCAAAATTACCAGGCTCAGGACAAACATATCTGTGGGACGGAAGAACAGGTGAAAAATTTGATAGACCTGTAACTGTAGGAATTATTTATATGCTTAAACTTCATCATTTAGTTGAAGATAAAATACATGCAAGATCTACTGGGCCTTATAGTTTAGTTACACAACAACCTTTGGGTGGTAAAGCACAACTTGGTGGTCAAAGATTTGGTGAAATGGAAGTATGGGCATTAGAAGCTTATGGTGCATCATATACGCTACAAGAAATTTTAACTGTTAAATCAGATGATGTGGCAGGTAGGGTTAAAGTTTATGAAACTATTGTCAAAGGTGAAGAAAACTTTGAGTCAGGTATACCAGAATCATTTAACGTTCTTGTTAAAGAGATAAAATCATTGGCATTAAACGTGGAGCTTAATTAAATATGAAAAAAGAATTAACAGATTTATTTAAAAACACTGAGATTTCTGAAGCTCAAAATTTTAATAGTATCAAGATAACCTTAGCTAGCCCTGAAAAGATTAAGTCATGGACTTTTGGAGAAATAAAAAAACCTGAAACAATAAATTATAGAACTTTCAGACCAGAAAAAGATGGATTATTTTGTGCTAGAATTTTTGGTCCAATCAAAGATTACGAATGTTTGTGTGGAAAATACAAACGAATGAAATTTAGAGGCATTATTTGTGAAAAATGTGGTGTTGAAGTAACTAAGTCAAATGTTCGAAGAGAACGAATGGGCCACATAAATCTTGCAACACCTGTTGCTCATATTTGGTTTTTAAAATCTTTACCAAGCAGAATTGCTCTTGCTGTTGATATGAAACTTAAAGAAATTGAAAGAGTTCTTTATTTTGAAAACTTTATAGTAATTGAACCAGGTTTAACAGGATTACAAAAAAATCAACTTCTTAATGAAGAAGAGTTAGCTAAATATCAAGATGAGTTTGGTGAAGAGTCATTTGAAACTGGTATAGGTGCTGAAGCTGTCCTTGAAATGCTTAAAAACTTAGATTTAGAATTAGAAAGAAAAAATCTTATTAACTTTATTAAAGAAACAAAATCAAAGGTAAATGAAGAGAGAGCAATCAAAAGATTAAAATTGGTTGAGTCATTTATCGAAACGGGACAAAAACCTGAGTGGATGATTTTAACAGTAGTACCGGTAATACCACCTGAACTAAGACCATTGGTGCCATTAGATGGCGGAAGATTTGCTACATCAGATTTAAATGACCTTTATAGAAGAGTTATTAACAGAAATAATAGATTAAAAAGATTAATGGACCTTAAGGCTCCAGATATCATTGTTAGAAATGAAAAAAGAATGCTTCAAGAGTCTGTTGATGCATTATTTGATAACGGTAGAAGAGGTAGAGTAATTACTGGAACTGGAAAAAGACCACTTAAATCTTTAGCAGAAATGTTAAAAGGTAAACAAGGTAGATTTAGACAAAACTTACTTGGTAAAAGGGTGGATTACTCTGGAAGATCAGTAATTGTTGTTGGTCCAGATTTAAAACTTCATGAGTGTGGTTTACCAAAAAAAATGGCTTTAGAACTATTTAAGCCGTTCTTGTATGCAAGATTAAACAAACTTGGTTTAGCATCTACGATTAAACAAGCTAAAAAATTAGTTGAAAAAGAAACAAATGCTGTTTGGGATGCATTAGAATTAATTGTTAGAGAGCATCCAGTAATTTTAAATAGAGCGCCAACACTTCATAGATTAGGTGTTCAAGCATTTGAACCTAAACTTATAGAAGGCGATGCAATTGAATTACATCCTTTAACTTGTGCTGCTTTTAATGCTGACTTTGATGGTGATCAAATGGCTGTTCATGTTCCCTTAAGTTTGGAAGCTCAATTAGAAGCAAGAATATTAATGCTTTCTACAAATAATATTTTATCTCCATCAAATGGAAAACCAATCATTGTACCAAGTCAGGACATGATTTTAGGTATTTATTATCTTTCTCAAGAGCCGATGACAGATAAACCTTCAGGATATTTTGTTGATGTTGATGCTATTGAATTTGCTTTAGCTTCAGACCAAATTAAAGTTCACAGCACAATCATTTCAAGAATTGAAACAGTTGATGAAAATGGAAATAAGAAATATGAAAAATATACATCAACAGCAGGAAGATTTTTACTAGCAAATTTACTTCCAAAAAATAGTAATATTAAATTTTCTTTAATCGATAGATTATTACCTAAAAAGACTGTTTCGGAAATTATAGATGTTGTATTTAGATTTTGTGGACAAAAAACAACTGTCATATTCTGTGATAAATTAAAAGACTTAGGTTTTAAACATGCTTTTAAGGCTGGAATTTCTTTTGGAAAAGATGATCTTGTAATTCCAGAGAGTAAAACTCAATTAATTGAAGATACAAAAAGTTTGATTGCAGACTATGAAACTCAATACTCAGAGGGATTAATTACAAGAGGTGAAAAGTATAACAAAGTGGTTGATGCCTGGTCAAAATGTACTGATAAAGTTGCTGGTGAAATGATGAAAGGTATTTCTGCTACTGAAAAAACACCAGATGGTTTAAAAATTAATTCAGTTTATATGATGGCTGATAGTGGTGCCAGAGGATCTGCAGCACAAATGAAACAGCTAGCGGGTATGAGAGGTCTGATTGCAAAACCTTCAGGCGAAATTATTGAAAGTCCAATTATTTCAAACTTTAAAGAAGGTTTAACTGCGTTAGAATATTTTAATTCTACACACGGTGCTAGAAAGGGTCTTGCAGATACAGCCCTTAAAACTGCAAGTTCAGGTTATTTAACCAGAAGACTTTGTGATGTTGCTCAAGATTTAACAATTACTAAAGTTCAATGTGATAACCCAGGGTTTATTGAACTTTCAGAAATTTTAGAAGGTGGAAATGTTGTAGTTAGTTTATCCGAAAGAGCCTTAGGAAGAGTTACAGCAGCTGATGTAAAAAACCCACTTACTGGTGAAGTTGTAATCAAGAAATCAAAAATGATTGATGAAGCAGGTTGTGATTTAATTGATGCAGCCGGTGTAAAATCTATCAAAGTTTATTCTGTAATGACATGTAGTTCAAAAGAAGGTGTTTGCTCAACGTGTTATGGTAGAGATTTGTCTAGAGGTAAAATGGTACACGTTGGTGAGGCTATTGGTATGATTTCTGCTCAATCAATTGGAGAACCTGGTACTCAGTTAACTATGAGAACATTCCACGTCGGTGGAACAGCGTCAGTTAAACAAGAATCCCAAATTGTTAGTAAAAATGAGGGAACTCTTAAAATTTTAAACTCCAATATCCTTGAGGATTCTAAAAAAAATCTAATAGTTATGGGTAGAAATACTCAGTTATCAATTGAAGATGATAACGGAGTTCAAATAGCAGTTTATAAAGTTGCTTATGGATCAAAATTATTTTTTAATAATGGTGATAAAATTAAAGCTAACACTAAGATTTGTGAATGGGATCCATACACAACACCAGTTATAGCTGAAAAAAGTGGTACGGCAAGTTTTGTTGATTTAATTGATGGAGTTTCAATTCAAGAAACTACAGATGATGCAACCGGTATATCTTCAAAATCAGTTATTGATTGGAGAGCACAATCCAAAAGCACAGATTTAAAACCAAGAATTACCCTAAGAGATGAAAAAGGAAATGTTATTAAAAAAGCGGATGATAATGAAGCAAGATATTATCTTGTGCCTGACTCAATTCTTTCAATTAAAGATGGTCAAAAAGTATTTGCAGGGGATGTAATAGCAAGACTTCCTAAAGAAACTACTAAGACAAAAGATATTACGGGTGGTCTACCAAGAGTTGCTGAGTTATTTGAAGCAAGAAAAGCAAAAGATAGTGCAATTATTGCTGAAAATGATGGACAAGTCGTCTTTGGTAAAGAAGTTAGGGGAAAACAAAGAGTGTCTATTGTACCTGAAGATGGTGCAGAACCTTCAAATTATTTAATACCAAAAGGTAAACATATTAATTTTAACCCAGGTGAAAAAATACTAAAAGGTGAGTACTTGCTTGATGGGCAGCCATTACCGCATGACATATTAAGAGTATTGGGAATTAAAGAATTAACTGAGTATTTTGTAAATCAAGTTCAGGAAGTATACAGATTACAAGGTGTAATTATTAATGACAAACATATTGAAACTATATTAAGACAAATGCTTAAAAAAGTTGAAGTAAAAGTCTCTGGAGATTCTAGCTATTTACCAGGTGAAGTTATAGATAGAATAAAGTTTGAAAATACCAACGAAAAATTAGTAGCAGAAGGCAAAACGCCTGCTGTTGGTGAACGTGTATTGATGGGTATTACTAAAGCTTCTTTACAAACTGAGTCGTTTATTTCAGCTGCTTCATTCCAAGAAACAACTAGAGTTTTAACAGATGCAGCAATCAAAGGTAAAGTTGACCCATTAAATGGCCTAAAAGAGAATGTTATTGTTGGTAGATTGGTTCCTGCTGGAACTGGGAGTATCAAGAATAAGTGGAACAAAAAAGCACTTGATGACGATAATAATTTTATTGCAGAACAAGATAAAATAGAAACTTCTGAAGCCTCAGAAACACCCACAAATCAGTAATAATATCACTTAATACTTGAAGTTTTAGTTTGACAAAGTCAGATTATTAAGTATTTTGGCGGTGTTTTTGGTTGGAATGTAGTACCTGCTAATAGTACTAAACGCTGCCACAAAATAACCTGTCAGTTATTTTCTTCTAAAAATATATTAATTAATTTTATAAAATTTATGCCAACTATTAATCAGTTGTTAAGAAAAAAAAGAGTTAAACAATTAACAAGGAACAAAGTTCCTGCGTTACAAAAGCAACCTCTTAAAAGAGGTGTCTGTGTTAAAGTTTATACAACAACTCCAAAAAAACCAAACTCTGCATTAAGAAAAGTTGCTAGAGTAAGATTATCAAATGGTTTTGAAGTTACTGCTTACATACCAGGTGAAGGTCACAACCTTCAAGAACACTCAGTTGTGTTAATTAGAGGTGGTAGGGTAAAAGATTTACCAGGTGTACGTTATCATATCTTAAGAGGTAATCTTGATACACAAGGTGTTGCCAATAGAAAGAAAAGACGATCTTTATATGGAACTAAAAAAGGTAAATAATGTCTAGAAAAAAAACTCAACCTAAAAAAAATGTAGTTCCTGATCCAAAATTTAATTCAACTATTATACCTAAATTAATAAACAATATAATGTACGACGGCAAAAGAGGTGTTGCTGCAAAGATTGTTTACGATGCAATAGATAAAATTAAAACTAAGACAAAAGATGAGCCAATAAATATTTTTAATGAAGCTATTAATAACATTAAACCAACTGTTGAAGTGAGATCTAGAAGAGTTGGTGGTGCCACGTATCAAGTTCCTGTTGAAGTAAAGAGTAAGAGAGCTCAGGCTTTAGCTATTAGATGGTTAGTAGATTCTGCAAGAAAAAGAAAAGATAAACATATGTCAGATAAAATTTTTAATGAACTTTTTGATGCGTATGAAAAAAAAGGTGCTGCAGTTAAGAAAAGAGAGGATGTGCACAAAATGGCTGAGTCAAACAAAGCCTTTGCACACTTTAGGTGGTAATAAATTATGGCTAGAACTCATACATTAGATAAATACAGAAATATTGGGATCATGGCACATATTGATGCTGGTAAAACTACCACTACAGAAAGAATATTATATTATACAGGTAAAAGTCATAAAATTGGTGAAGTACATGATGGTGCTGCAACAATGGATTGGATGGAGCAAGAGCAAGAAAGAGGTATTACAATTACTTCTGCGGCAACTACTTGTTTTTGGAATGAACATAGAATTAATATTATTGATACACCTGGCCACGTAGATTTTACTATCGAAGTTGAAAGATCGCTCAAAGTTTTAGATGGTGCTGTATGTGTGTTTGATGGTGTTGCTGGTGTTGAGCCTCAGTCAGAAACTGTTTGGAGACAAGCCGATAAATACAAAGTTCCAAGAATTTGTTTTGTAAACAAATTAGATAGAACTGGTGCAGATTTTTTTAGATGTGTCGATATGATTAGAGATAGATTGGGATGTAAACCATTACCAATTCAAATACCAATTGGAATTGAAGCATCACTTTCAGGTGTTGTAGATCTTGTTAAAATGAAAGCACAAGTATGGAAAAATGAAGCACTAGGTGCTGAATGGGAATATAAAGATATACCAGAAGATTTAAAAGAAATATCTCAAAAATATAGAACAGAATTAGTTGAAACTGCTGTTGAGCAAGATGAAAAATTAATGGAAGCTTATTTGAATGGTGATGAGATTAAAGAAGAAGATTTAGTGAGATGCATAAGAAAAGGTACATTAAATTTTAGTTTTGTACCAATTACAACAGGTTCAGCTTTTAAAAATAAAGGTGTACAGCCATTACTTGATGCTACAATTAACTATTTGCCAAGCCCAATTGATATTGGATCTATTAAAGGAACCAAGCCAGGTTCTGAAGATGAAATGGAAATGAAATTTGAAGATAGTCAACCATTTTCAGCTTTAGCTTTTAAAGTTGCAAACGACCCGTTTGTTGGTTCTTTAACATTTATAAGAATTTATTCTGGTACTATAAAAACTGGAACAGGAATTTATAATTCATCAAAAGAAAAAGAAGAAAGAGTTGGAAGAATGTTATTGATGCATGCTAACTCTAGAGAAGATATTAAAGAGGCTAATGCTGGCGATATAGTAGCATTAGCTGGATTAAAATATACGATAACAGGTCACACATTATGTGATGAAGAGAAACCTGTTTTATTAGAACCTATGGAATTCCCAGATCCTGTTATTGAAATTGCTGTTGAACCAAAAACAAAAGCTGACCAAGAAAAAATGGGTGAAGCTTTGGGTAGACTTGCTAAAGAAGATCCATCATTCAGAGTTACTTCTGATGAAGAGTCTGGTCAAACAATTATTAAAGGCATGGGTGAATTACACTTAGATATAATTGTTGATCGAATGAAAAGAGAATTTAAAGTTGAAGCAAATGTTGGAGCTCCTCAAGTTGCTTACAGAGAAACTTTAGAAAATGCTTCAGAAGTAGAATACACTCACAAAAAACAAAGTGGTGGTGCAGGACAATTTGCAAAAGTTAAACTTTTAGTTGAGCCTCAAGAACCAGGTGCAGGTAGATCTGTTGAGAGTAAAATTAAAGGAGGTGCAATTCCCAAAGAATTTATACCAGGTGTAGAAAAAGGAATAGAAACAGTTTCGGACAACGGAATTCTTTGTGGATTTCCAATGATAGATTATAAAGTAACTATTTTAGATGGTCTCCATCACGATGTAGATTCTAGTGTACTTGCATTTGAACTTGCAGGTAGAGCTTGTTTTAAAGAAGCTTGTACAAAAGGAACATTAAAACTTCTAGAGCCAGTAATGAGAGTAGAAGTCGTTACTCCTGAAGATTATATGGGTGATGTTATAGGTGATTTAAATAGTCGTAGAGGACAAATTAGTACTCAAGAACAAAGAGGCAATGCAACAGTAATTACTGCCATGGTTCCATTAGCAAACATGTTTGGATATATTAATAATTTAAGATCGATGTCTCAAGGTAGAGCACAATATTCTATGTTTTTTGATCATTACTCAAAAGTACCTCAGAATGTTCAGGATGAAGTAACTAAAAAGATTGCAGGATAATTATGGAAAAACAAAACATTAGAATTAAGCTTAGAGCGTACGACAACAAGATTTTAGATGCTTCTACTGAGGAAATTGTAAATACTGTTAAAAGAACTGGTGCTACTATCAAAGGACCTATTCCATTACCAACAAGAATAGAGAGATATACAGTTTTAAAAGGACCACATATTGACAAAAAAAGTAGAGAACAATTTGAATCAAGAACTCACAAACGATTAATAGACATTATTGAACCAACACCGCAAACAGTCGAAGCTTTAATGAAACTTGACTTAGCTTCAGGTGTTGATGTGGAGATTAAAATTTAGTTATGACTGAGATTGCTTTAATTGGAAAAAAAATAGGTATGACTAGGGAGTTTTATAAAACTGGTCAGTTAGTGCCTGTTACTGTGTTAAAGGTTGAAAAAGCAAGAGTTATCCAAGTTATAGAAGAAGATAAAAGAGGCTACAAAGCTGTACAACTCGGTTATGGAAAAATTAAAAATTCTAAACTTACTAAAGCTATGAAAGGCTTTTATGCTAAAAAAAATACTGAAGCCAAAAAAAAACTTAAAGAATTCAGAGTTAAAGATACAGAAACTTACAAAGAAGGTAATGAGTTTGGACTTGAAATATTTAAAGACACAAAATTTGTAGATACAAGATCTAAAACTATAGGAAAAGGATTTGCTGGAGCAATGAAACGTTGGAACTTTGGAGGTTTAAGAGCAAGTCATGGTGTATCTGTCTCTCACAGAGCTCATGGTTCAACTGGGAATAGTCAAGATCCTGGAAAAGTATTTAAAGGAAAAAAAATGGCTGGTCATATGGGTGATAGACTAAGAACTATGCTTAATATTGAAATTATTAAAACTGATTTAGAAAATGAGCTGCTGTATTTAAAAGGATCAATTCCAGGTTCAAAGAATACAGAGGTAGTTGTTAGACAGTCTGTAAAAGATATAAGTAAAATGACAATTTCAGAAAAAATCATAGCAGCTGAAGAAGCGAAGAAAACCCCAGATAAAAAGAAGAAATAATGAAATTAGAAAAATTAAGCATTGATGGAAAAAAAGACACTATTGAAGTTTTAGATAAAATTTTTTCTGCTAAAGTTAATAGCAAATTAGTAAGCAGTGTATTGTATAAAACAAATGCCAATTACAAAGGCAGACATGCAAAAACAAAACAACAAAACGAAGTAAGTGGCCCAACATCTAAAATTTATGCACAAAAAGGAACTGGTGGAGCAAGACATGCTAGTAGAAAAGCACCTATTTTTGTTGGTGGTGGTATAGCTCATGGACCAAAAGGTGAGCTTGCTTACAAGAAAAGAAAACTAAATAAAAATGAAAAGAAATTAAGTGTTGCATCGCTTATTACAGAAAAAAATATTAATAAAAACTTACTAATATTAAATGATTTTAATTCTGAGATTAAAAAGACAAAAGAAATGAATGCAATTATTCAAAAATTAGAAATTACACATTCTTTAATTATATTAGATAAAAGCTCTAAAGAAAAAATTGAAAAGTCTGCAAGAAATATTCCAAATGTTAAAATTACTGATGTTAATCACTTCAGCTCTTACGATATTATTAAATTCAAGAAAGTTGTATTTACTGAAAGTTCAGTAAAAGAACTAGAAAAGAGATATTCTTAATATGGACAAGATACATTTATACGATAAAATTTTATCTCCAATGGTTACGGAAAAATCAACCAATATGTCTGAACAAAACAAAATTGTTTTTAAAGTTCCAGCAGGATCAAACAAAATAAACTTAAAAAAAAATATTGAAAAGATTTTTAAAGTAAACGTAACTAAGATTAATATAATCAACAAACAGAATAGAACTAAAATTACCAGAGGAAAAAAAGTTAGAGTTTCTGGATTTAAAAAAGCAATAATAACACTCAAAAAAGGTCAAAGCATTGATCTAACAACAGGTATTTAATAAATGGCACTTAAAACTTTTAAACCTTACACAAAATCTACTAGAGGAACTATCTTGGTTGATAGGTCTGGCCTGTGGAAAGGTAAGCCTTTCAAAGCACTTGTATCTCCAAAAAATGCGATGAAAGGAAGAAACAATAATGGACATATAACTAATATTAATAGATCTGGTGGACATAAAAAGATGTACAGACATGTTGATTTTTACCGTAAAAAATTTGACATGGAGGCTACTGTTGAGAGAATTGAATATGATCCAAATAGATCATGTTACATCATGTTAGTAAAATTTGAAGACGGTTCTCATGCATACTATTTAGCACCACAAAAAATCAAAGCAGGTGATAAAATTGAGAATGGATCTAAAAAAGAAATTAAAGTTGGAAATTGTATGCCTTTGCAAGATATTCCAGTTGGTATAAATATACACAATGTAGAGATTCAGCCAGGTGCTGGGGGTAAAATTGCTAGATCTGCTGGTTCGTCAGTAACAATTAGCGGATTAGATGGTAATTATAGTTTAATCAAACTTGCTTCAGGTGAAGTAAGAAAAATAGATTCTAGATCTTTAGCTACTATTGGGACATTAACTAACCCAGATCAAAAAAATATTAAAATTGGAAAAGCAGGAAGATCAAGATGGCTTGGAAGAAAGCCACATACAAGAGGAGTAGTGAAAAACCCTGTTGATCACCCACATGGTGGTGGTGAAGGTAAATCAGCTGGTGGAAGACATCCAGTTTCACCTACCGGTCAATCTGCTAAAGGATTAAAAACGAGAGATAATAAAAGAACAGATAAATATATTGTTAAGAGAAGAAATAAAAGGAAGGACACTAAGTAATGGCTAGATCAGTATGGAAAGGACCTTTTGTTGAAGAAAGCTTAATGAAAAAAGTTGATAAATACAAAGATGATCCAAAAAAAATTCCAATTAAAACATGGTCAAGAAAGTCAACAATATTACCTGACTTTGTTGGTGTTAGTTTTCAAATTTATAATGGTAAAAAATTTATACCAATTACCATCTCAGAAGACATGGTTGGACATAAATTAGGTGAATTTTCACCTACAAGAACTTTTTATGGTCATACACCAGCAGATAAAAAAGCTAAACCTGCAACAGCGGCTAAAAAATAAATATGAATAAGACAAAGAAAAAAAATAGAAAAAAAGTAGATACAGTTAAATCTGTTAACAACAGTATAAGAACTAGTGTTAGAAAACTTAATCCTATTTTAAAAAGTATTGTTGGAAAAAAAGTTGATGTTGCAATTAGAGACTTACAATTCTCTGCTAAAAGAATAAGTAAAGATATAAGAAAAACAATAAGTTCAGCAGTTGCTAACGCTGAAAACAATTTTCAATATGATATTGATAATTTAGTTGTCAAAGAAGCTTATTGTGGAAAGAAAATTGTAATGAAAAGATTTAGACCAAGAGCTAAAGGTAGAGCTGCACCAATTTTAAAACCTTGGTCAACTGTAACTATAATTTTATCAGAAGTTAAACAAATGGAGAGTCATGGGACAAAAAGTTAATCCTGTAGGTTTTAGATTAGGTATCAACAGAGGCTGGGACTCAGTCTGGTATGCTAAAAAGAAAGATTTTGGAAATTATTTAATAGAAGATTTTAAAATTAGAGATTATATAAAAAAAAATGTTGTTAATTCAGGTGTATCTAAAGTGATGATAGAGAGAACCTCTAATAAATGCTATGTTACTATATACACTTCAAGACCAGGATTTGTTATTGGAAAAAAAGGAAGTGACATTGATAAAATCAAAAATAATTTATCAAAATTTACAACTAATGAAGTTGCTTTAAATATAAAAGAAGTAAAAAAACCAGAAACCAATGCATACTTAGTTGCTGAGAATATCGCTCAACAATTAGTAAAAAGAATTTCATACAGAAGAGCAATGAAAAGATCTATGCAATCATGCATTAGATTAGGAGCAAGAGGAATTAAAGTTTCCATAAGCGGAAGACTTGGTGGTAACGAGATAGCCAGAACTGAATGGTTAAGAGAGGGTAGTATACCTTCTCACACTTTAAGAGCAGATATAGATTATGCTGAAGCAGAGGCTTTGACAACTTATGGAATCATTGGAATTAAAGTTTGGATCTATAAAGGTGAAGTATTTGCCCGAGAATTTAGTCAAGAAACTAATAAAGTTGCACCAAAAGAGGGTAAAGAATAATGCTTCAACCAGTTAGAACTAGATGGAGAAAAGCCCACAAAGGAAGAATTCATGGAACGGCTACTAGAGCAAGCTCTATCAATTATGGTGCGTTTGCTTTGAAGGCTTTGCAACCAGAAAGAATTACTGGAAAACAAATTGAAGCTGCTAGAGTAGCTTTAACAAGACATATGAAAAGACAAGGGAGAGTATGGACTAGAGTATTTCCAAATATACCAGTCTCTAAAAAACCTATTGAAGTTAGAATGGGTAAAGGTAAAGGAAATCCTGAATTTTTTGCTTGCAGAGTTAAACCTGGAAGAATTTTATTTGAAGTTGATGGTGTTTCAGAACAAATAGCAAAAGAAGCTCTTTACAAAGCATCAGCTAAATTACCGATTAAAACTAAAACTATTAAGAGGTTTGCTTAATATGAAAAAACAAGAAATTAAGAAATTATCTAAAGACGAAATGATTAAAAATATTGATAAATTAAAAAAAGATCTTTTTAACTTTAGATTTCAAAAGATAAATTCACAGGTGACAAACCCTTCAAAAATTGGTGAAACAAAAAAAACGATTGCAAGATTAAAAACTATATTAAAAGGAAAAATTGATGCCTAAAAAAATATTAACAGGAGTTGTTGTTAGTGATAAACCAAATAAAACTATAACTGTAATGGTTGAAAGAAAATATTCTCACCCTGTGCTTAAAAAAGTAATTAAAGTTAGAAAAAATTACAACGCGCATGATGAAAATAACAAATTTAAAACAGGTGATAAAGTTTCAATTATTGAAAGCAAACCATTTTCAAAAAATAAAAAATTCCAAGTAATGGAGAATACAAAATAATGATCGGTGTACAAACAGAGTTACAAGTAGCAGACAATACTGGTGCTAAAAGAATAGAGTGTATAAAAGTGCTTGGTGGATCTAAGAGAAGATACGCAAGTATAGGTGATACTATTGTTATTGCTGTTAAAGAAGCAATACCAAAAGGTAAAGTGAAAAAAGGTACGGTACATAAAGCGGTTGTTGTAAGAGTTAAAAAAGGAATTCATAGAAATGATGGTTCTAAAGTTAAATTTGATAATAATGCTGCAGTATTAGTAGATGATAAAGGTGAACCAGTTGGAACAAGAATTTTTGGACCTGTGACCAGAGAATTAAGAAGTAGAGGGCAGATGAAAATAATTTCATTGGCACCGGAGGTTTTATAAAAATGATCAAAAAAGGATTAAAAGTTAGAGTTCTAACCGGCAAAGATAAAAAAAAAGAAGGTGAAGTCATTGAAATTGATAGACCCAACAATAGAGCTAAAGTTAAAGAAATTAATATGGTTAAAAAACATGTAAAAACTACTAAAGAAAAAAAAGGTGGAATTGTATCAAAAGAAAGCTTTATTCATTTGTCAAACTTAAAACTAATTGATGAAAAAGTTGCGAAAAAAACAGAGGCTAAAAAATAATGACACCAAGATTAAAAGATATTTATAATAAAGAAATTCAGCCAGCTTTAAAAGATAGTTTGGCTCTTAAAAATATTTTTATGGTACCTAAAATTGAAAAAATAGTTTTAAATATGGGTCTTGGATTAGATGGTGCTGATGCAAAAATCTTAAAAGCAGCAGAAGAAGATATGGGGAAAATTACTGGGCAAAAACCTGTAATTACAAAGTTTAAAAAATCGGTCGCGAATTTTAAAACAAGAAAAGGTTCTAATGCTGGTTTAAAAGTAACTTTAAGAAAAAATAAAATGTATGAGTTTATTGATAGATTGGTAAATATTGCATTACCTAGAATTAAGGATTTTAGAGGACTATCTGCTAAAGGATTTGATAAATTTGGTAATTATACTTTTGGTGTTAAAGAACATATTATTTTTCCAGAAGTAAGTTTTGATAGAGCTGATAAAGTACGTGGTCTAGATATTGTGGTTGTAATTAAAGCATTAAATAAAGATCATGCATTTGCTTTATTGGAAAAAATGAATTTTCCATTTATTAAAAAAGGAGATAATTAAACATGGCTAAAGTAAGCGCTGTAAACAAGAACGATAAAAGAATTAAACTTTCTGACAGACTTTATAAAAAGAGACAAAGTCTTAAAAAGATAATTATGGATAAAAAATTACCTCTAGAAGAACGATTTAAAGCACAGCAAAAATTATCTCAAATGCCAAGAAATTCTGCAAAAACAAGAGTTATGAATAGATGTAAAATTACAGGAAGACCACATGGGGTTTACAGAAAATTAAAAATATCAAGAATAGCTTTAAGGGACTTAGGTTTAGCTGGATTAATTCCAGGAATGACTAAGTCAAGCTGGTAGAAAGGAAAATTATGAGTTTAAGTGATCCAATTGGAGATATGATAGCAAGAGTAAAGAACGCTCAAGCAAGAAATCACAAAAAAGTAGCATTACCATCTTCAAATTTCAAAACTAAAATAGCTGATATTCTTAAGAACGAAGGATTTATTAAAGATTTTAAAATTGATGCAGAAGATAACAAGCCAACCTTATCTTTAGAACTTAAGTATCATTCAGGTAACCCTGTTATTAGTGCTTTTGAACGTGTTTCAAAACCTGGAAGAAGAATTTTTTCTAGCGCCGAAAGTTTACCAAAAGTAAACAATGGATTGGGCATTGCAATCATTTCTACGCCTAAAGGTGTGATGACAGATATAGACGCAAGAAAACAACGTGTTGGTGGCGAAATAATTTGTAAGGTATTTTAATGTCTAAAATTGGTAAAATAAGTATTTCAATCCCTGAAAAAGTTAAAGTTGTTTTAGCTGGAAATATAATAAACATTGAGGGTCCTTTAGGAAAAAAATCATTAGACATTGATTTAGAAATGTTCAATCTTGATATTAAAGAGGGTAAAGAAATCTCAATTAAACCAAAAAAAATAGATCAAAATTCCAAAAGACTTTGGGGAATGAATAGAAGTTTAATTAATAACGCAGTTATTGGATCTAGCACTGGCTATGAAAAAATCCTTGAACTGGTCGGTGTTGGTTACAGAGCAGCCTTAAAAGGAAAGCAGCTAAACCTTCAACTTGGTTATAGTCATGATATAAACTATGATATTCCTGATGGTATTAAAATTGAAGTTGAAAAACAAACGACATTAAAGATAACAGGCTCAGATAAACAACAAGTTGGATCTGTTGCTTCAAAAATTAAAACATATAGAAAAATTGAACCTTATAAAGGTAAAGGTATACGTGAAAAAGGACAATATGTTCTTAAAAAAGAAGGAAAGAAAAAATAATGAAACTAAATACAAGCATTAGAAAAAGATTTAGAGTAAGCAATAAAGTTAAAAAAGTTGCTTCTAAAGATAGATTTAGACTATGTATTTCTAGATCATCAAAAAATATTTCTGCACAAATAATTGATGATATTAACAAAGTTACATTATTATCAGCATCGTCTGTTGAAAAAGATATTAAATCTGGAGACAAAGTAAATAAAACTGAACTTTCTAAAATAGTTGCAGCGAAATTAGCAAAAAAAGCTCAAGAAAAGAAAATTACAAAAATTTACTTTGATAGAGGTGTTTATAGATATCATGGTAGAGTTAAAGTATTTGCTGAAACCTTACGTGAAAATGGAATGGAATTTTAATTATGGAAAATTTTAAAGACAAAAAAACAGATGATATTTTAGAAAAATTAGTACACATAAACCGTATTACAAAAGTAGTAAAAGGTGGTCGTAGATTTGGTTTTTCTGCACTTGTAGTTGTTGGAAATCAAGCAGGTAAAATAGGTATTGCTCATGCAAAAGCAAAACAAGTTCCTGATGCAATTAAAAAAGCCAATGAAGTAGCTAGAAGAAAATTAATTCATATACCTTTAAGAGAAGGTAGAACTATCCACCACGATGTAAAAGCAAAAGACGGATCAGGAAGAATTGTGCTAAGAGCTGCATCAAAAGGAACTGGTATCATAGCAGGTGGACCTGTTAGAGCTGTTTGTGAAGTATTAGGCATAAAAGATATAGTTGCAAAATCAATGGGAACTTCAAATGCACACAATGTAATTAGAGCAACTATGAAAGCACTATCAAAACAAAATTCACCTAAACAAATTTCAGTAATTAGAAATAAAAAGATTTCTGAGATAGTTGAGAAAAGAGGATAATGATAACTTTAAATACTAAAGATAAAATTAATAAATCTAAAATGAGAGTTGGAAGAGGAATTGGTTCTGGTAAAGGCAAAACTTGTGGAAGAGGTGTTAAAGGACAAAAATCAAGATCTGGTGTAGCAATTAAAGCTTTTGAAGGTGGTCAAATGCCATTATATAGAAGACTGCCAAAAAGAGGTTTTAATCCAATCTCAAGAACAAACATAGCAATAATGAATCTAGAAAAAATTCAGTCTTTTATTAATGAAAAAACAATTAATCCTAGTGATATAATAAATATAGAATTGCTTAAAAAACTTAAATTAATTAATAAAAACTCTCAAAAACTAAAGATACTTGGAACAGGTGAGATTAAAGATAAAGTTAACATAGAGGCAGATTTAGCATCTAAATCAGCAATAGAGAAACTAGAGAAAATTAGTGGATCTATTCAATTGAAGAAATAATAAATTTCAATGAGTGCTTCGTCATCATCAAACGATCTTAGAAATAGAATATTATTTACTATTTTTATTCTAGCTGTTTATAGATTTGGTACATTTGTACCATTGCCAGGCATAGATCCAGAACAACTTAAGATAATGATGGATGGTAATCAAAAAGGTTTACTTGGAATGTTTAACGTTTTTGCTGGTGGTGCTGTTAGTAGAATGGCCATATTTGCTTTAGGTATAATGCCATACATTTCTTCATCAATTATAGTGCAGCTCTTAACAGGCGTTTCTGATTATTTTAAAAATTTAAAAGCCCAAGGAGAAACTGGAAGAGCTAAAATTACACAAATTACAAGATATGGTACAGTTTTATTAGCTACAGTACAAGGTTATGGTTTGTCAGTTGGATTAGAGTCATCTGCAAATTTGGTAATTAATCCAGGTGTTTTTTTTAAAATAACTACAGTTACCACTATCGTAGCTGGCACAATGTTTCTAATGTGGTTAGGTGAGCAAATTACTCAAAGAGGTATCGGTAATGGAATATCTCTAATAATATTTGCAGGTATTGTTGCTGAGATACCAAGAGCTTTAGTTACAACATTTGAACTTGGAAGAACAGGTGCTGTTTCAACATTTATGATCTTAGCTATTTTTGTTTTATTAGTAGGTACTATTTTGTTTATTGTTTTTATGGAAAGAGCATTAAGAAAAATATTGATTAATTATCCTAAAAGACAAATGGGTAATAAGATGTATGGTGGAGAGTCATCTCATTTACCATTAAAGATTAACCAAGCAGGTGTTATTCCAGCGATTTTTGCATCAGCTCTTTTATTATTACCTGTAACATTTTCAAATTTTTCTTTTTCAAACAATGAAACATTTTTAAATATAAGCTCTTATTTTACACAAGGCCAACCTCTCTATATGTTGTTATATGCATCAGGAATAATATTTTTTACATTTTTTTACACTTCTATTACTTTCAACCCAACAGAGACTGCAGACAATCTTAGAAAATATGGTGGGTTTGTTCCAGGAATTAGACCTGGCGAAAGCACAGCTTTATATATTGAAAATATTTTGACTAAATTAACTACTATTGGTGCTTTATATTTAACATTAGTTTGTTTAATGCCAGAGTTTTTAATAGCGAAGTATCCTATTCCTTTTTATTTAGGTGGTACTTCAATTCTAATTGTCGTGGTTGTTGCTATTGATACAGTGACACAAATTCAAACAAGATTAATGAGTTCTCAATATGAGCAATTAATCAAGAAAACAAAATTTGGTAAGTAAGTGAATATTATTTTATTTGGGCCCCCAGGCGCAGGTAAAGGCACTCAATCAAAGTATTTAGTTCATAAACTAAACAATTTTCAAGTTTCTACTGGCGATATACTAAGAGAAGAGATTAAAAAAAAATCAGATATTGGTCAACAAATAACAAATAATATGAATGAAGGTAAATTTGTTAGTGATGAAATTGTTAACGCATTGATTAAAAAACTAATAGATGATCCACAGAATAAAGATAAATTAATATTTGATGGATATCCAAGATCGCTAAGTCAGGCAAAATATTTAGATTTATTGTTAGATAAATTAAATCAAAAAATTGATCATATTTTCTTCCTAAATGTAAACAAAGAAACAATTATAGAAAGAATTGAAAAAAGAAAAATATTAGAAAATAGATCTGATGATAATACAGATACTATTCTTATGAGATATGACACTTATATGGAAACTACAAAACCTGTGTTAGATTATTACGCTAGGAATCCAAACTTCCATGAGATAAATGGAACACAAGAAATCAATCAAATAACGAAGGAAATTGAGGCTTTTATCGATGTTTAAGACATTGACTTTAGGTAATCTTATTATATAAAAGGCACAAATTTATCACAAAAACTATGGCTCGTATCGCAGGTATCAATATTCCACAAAATAAACTTGTCCACATAGGTCTTACTTACATTTATGGGATTGGTGATAAATTTTCTAATCAAATTTGTACTTCACTAGAAATTCCAAGAGCAAAAAGAATAAATGAATTAACTGATGATGAGATTTTAAAGATAAGAGAATTTATTGATGCTAATTTTAAAGTAGAAGGTGATCTAAGAAGAGATTACTCTTTAACAATTAAAAGATTAATTGATCTAGCTTGCTATAGAGGAACAAGACACAGAAAAAAATTACCTGTGAGAGGACAAAGAACAAGATGCAATGCAAGAACTAGAAAAGGAAAAGCAATTGCAATTGCTGGAAAAAAATTAACTCCAACTAAGAAATAATTATGGCTAAAGTCGATAAAGTTGAAAATAAAGATCAGAAAGTAGAAAAATCTTCAAAAAAAAGTAATAAAAGTTCTTATTCAAAAAAGAAAAAAATTAAGAAAAATATTTTAAATGGAATTGCTTATGTTCAATCAACATTTAACAATACAATGATTTCTATAGCAGATACCAATGGAAATGTAATTTCATGGTCATCAGCTGGACAAAAAGGTTTTAAAGGATCAAGAAAGTCAACACCATATGCAGCACAAATAGCAGCAGATGCAGCAGCCTCTAAAGCGCTAGAATATGGAATGAAAACTTTGTCTGTTGAAGTTAAGGGACCAGGCTCAGGTCGTGAAACAGCCTTAAGAGCATTACAAGCTAGAGGTTTTAAAATCTTATCAATTAAAGATACTACACCCATGCCTCATAATGGAACTAGACCACCAAAGAAAAGGAGAGTTTAATGGAAGTTGAAAATGTTAATGTAAAAAATTGGAAATCATTAATTAAACCATCAAAATTAGATGTACAAATAAGTGATGACCTAACACACGCTAAAATTATAGCTGAACCTTTAGAAAAAGGTTATGGATTAACGCTGGGTAATTCTTTAAGAAGAATTCTACTTTCATCAATAAGAGGTGCAGCAGTAACCTCTATACAAATTGATGGCGTTTTACATGAATTTACATCTATAAAAGGTGTTAGAGAAGATGTTACTGATATAGTTCTGAATGTAAAATCATTAGCATTAAAATCTAATTCAGAAGGTACAAAAAAACTTATATTAGATGCGAAAGGACCTGGTGAAATTAAAGCATCTGATATAGCTCAAGTTACTGATGTAGAAATTCTTAATCCTGATTTAGTGATTTGCAACCTAGATGAAAATACAAATTTTCATATGGAAATGAATGTTAGTACTGGGAAAGGTTATGTTCCAGCAGATTTAAATAAACCAGAGGAACCACCATTAGGTCTAATAGCAATAGATTCACTATACAGTCCGGTAAAAAAAGTTTCTTATTCTATAAGTACTGCTAGAGAAGGTAAAGCATTGGACTATGATAAACTTACTATGGAAGTAGAAACAAATGGATCAATTTCAGCAGAAGACGCTGTAGCTTATTCAGCAAGAATTTTCCAAGATCAACTTAAAATGTTTGTTAATTTTGATGAACCGGTTGAAGCTCCTGTAAAAGAAGTTTCTACAGAACCTGAGTTTAATAAAAACTTGTTGAGAAAAGTTGATGAGTTAGAGCTTTCAGTAAGATCTATGAATTGTCTTAAAAATGATAACATTATCTATATTGGTGATTTAGTTCAAAAATCTGAAGGTGAAATGCTTCGAACACCAAATTTTGGAAGAAAATCACTAAATGAAATTAAAGAAGTTTTAACTGGTATGTCATTGTATCTAGGAATGGAAATTCCTAATTGGCCACCTGATAATATTGCAGAAATGTCTAAAAAGTTAGAGGAAGCCATCTAATGAGACATGGAATGGCAAATAAGAAGTTAAATAGAACTTCTGAACATAGAAAAGCTCTTTTAAAAAATATGTTAAATTCTTTAATTAAATATGAGCAAATTAAAACTACTTTGCCAAAAGCTAAATTTTTAAAACCTCAAGCTGATAAAATTATTACTTTAGGTAAGAAAGAAACATTACAAACTACAAAAATGTTAGTTTCTCAGCTTCAAGATATTAAATCTGCCAACAAAGTAAAAAAAACTCTTTCAAAAAGATATGAAAAAAGAAATGGTGGGTATACTAGAATTATAAAAGCTGGATTTAGATATGGTGATAATGCACCAATGGCAATTATTGAATTTGTGGATAGAGATGTTGAGGCTAGAAGAATTGATAAGCCAAAAAAAGATATAAATAAAGAAACTCCCAAAGCTGAAGAAAAAAAACTAGCTACAGCATAAATTTTTTAAAGTATGAAAAAATCATATACCGTTGATTCAACGTGTAATGATATGCGTATAGATCGTTGGACAAGACTTAAAATTGGAAAAATTCCGCAAGGATTAATCGAAAAATATTTAAGATCTGGCAAAATTAAAATAAATAAAAAAAAAATTAAAAGTTCAACTAAAGTTAAAACTAACGATATTATCGATTTTTTTAATTTAGAATTTAAAGAAAGTATACTTCAGAAAAAAATTAAATTCGAACCATCTAAAGAAATTATAAAATCTAATGAGGATCAAATCATAGATAACAATGAAAATTTTATAGTATTAAATAAAAGTTCAGGAATTTCTGTACAAGGTGGAACCAAGTCAAAAAAGAATTTAGTAGATATTTTTGCCAAAAGTGAAATCTTTCAAGGTACAAAACCCTATTCAGTACATAGATTGGACAAAGATACATCAGGCGTATTTATAATGGCAAAAACAAGAGAATCTGCACAACTCTTAACATCTTTATTCAGATTACGAAAAGTTCATAAAACATATCTAGCTATTTGTCATGGAGAGTTAGATAAAGACTCTGGAGAATGGAACAATGATCTTGTTAGATTTGATGGAGAAAAAAAAATTATAGAAAAAGCTAAAACAATTTATAAAGTTTTAGATAAAAACTCAGAAGCAAGTTTAGTTGAATTAAAACCTATTACAGGTCGTAAACATCAACTTAGAAAACAATTGTATGCATTAGGACAGCCTATATTTGGAGATATCAAATATAAATTGTCTAACTCTGCCAGAGGTTTAAATAAAAATTTAATGCTTCATTCATACCAGATTAAATTTATTATTAATGATGTTAAACACACTTACATAGCTTTGTTACCAGATTATTTTAGAAGATTATTAAAAACAAAAAGACTTAGGTTTTCAGGTTTGAAATAAATTTTTCTATTAATAAGTTGTCTAGGTTTGAATAATCATTATTTGCGATATTAATCAAATTGGTGACACCTTTATCTCTTATCCCACAGGGAATAATTTTTTTATACTGATCGAGATTATTATTTATATTTATCGAAAAACCATGATAGGCGATCCATTTTTTGACTCTTACTCCAATTGCAGCAACTTTATTTGTTATGTTGTTTCTTTTATGCCAAATACCAACATTATTTTTATCTGAAAAAGTATCTATTCCATAATGTTTCAGAGTTCCAATAATAGTTTTTTCAATACAAGTGATAAATTTTCTAATATCTTTTTTATTTCTCAAATCTAAAACAAAGTAACAGATTAGTTGACCAGGTGCGTGACATGTAATCTTACCACCACGATTTGTTTTTATTAAATTTATAGAATTATCTAAAATCTCACTTTCTTTATAACTTGTGCCTGCTGTAAATATTTCATTATGCTCCAATTTCCAGATAAGTTCTTTATTTTTGTCATTATACAAATCTTCTAATCTTTCCTCCAATAAATTTATAGCATCAAAATAATTTATTGGTTTTATTGACTTTTTGATCTCTATATTCATTTATAAATTGTATTATCTTAATTATCTATTAATAGTCCAATCTAAATTATAGGTAGATTTATGTCTTTAGTAAAAAAAATAAAAGATAAAAAAGTTAATTTCGAATTTAATAAAGAATATATAAAAGTAGTAACATCTAAAATTGCCAACAATGATGCTCTTTTTATTACTGATTCTTTTAAAGAAATGCACCCAGCCGATGCCGCAGACATTATTGAACACTTAAATCAATCTGACAGAGAAAGTTTAATAAAACTTAATAATTTTAAAATTGATCCTGAAGTTTTCGTTGAACTTAACGAGTCTATTCAAACAGAAATTATTACCTATCTTTCATCAGACTCAATAGTATCTATTTTAAGCAATCTTGAGTCGGACGATGCAATATCAATTTTAGAGAATGTACCAGAAGATGAGAAAAATAATATTCTTAGCTCTTTACCACCAAAAGATCGTTTTGCATTATTAGAAAGTCTAAGTTATCCAGAGGATACCGCTGCAAGAATAATGCAGCGTGAATTTACTGCTATACCTAGTAATTGGTCTGTAGGTCAAACAATAGATTATTTAAGGGAAAATAAAGATCTTCCTGAGGAATTTTTAGAAATATTCATTATTAATGAAGAATTTAAACCCATAGGGACTGTACCTTCTTCTCGTGTATTAACTACTTCAAGAGACACAAAAATGCTCTCTATTATGTCTGAGTCTCAATTACTAATACCTGTTGATATGGACAAGGAGGAAGTGGCCAACTTATTTGAAAATTATAATTTAAATTCAGCTGCAGTTGTAGATAAAAATAATAAGCTAGTTGGAATGATTATGAGTGATGATGTTTTAACAGTATTACAAGAAGAAGCTGAGGAAGATGCGTTGAGATTAGCTGGGGTAGGTGATGAGGAAATTACCGATGGTGTAATTACCAAAACTAAAAGAAGATTTAACTGGCTTTTATTAAATTTATTTACAGCATTTTTAGCCACATGGTGCATTAGTTTATTTGGTGCAACGATTGAGCAAATGGTAGTGTTAGCATTCTTGATGCCTATAGTTGCATCGATGGGTGGTAATGCTGGAATGCAAACTTTAGCTGTTACAGTTCGGACAATAGCAACTAACGATTTGACAGAAAATAATTTTACATCAAATGTTATTAAAGAATTTTCTATAGGAATATTAAATGGAATTATTTTTGCCATTATAAGCGCTTTCATTGTTCAAATTTGGTTTCAAGATAGTACACTTTCAATTATAATTTCTATTTCAATGGTTCTAACAATGATTATTGCAGGACTTTTTGGTATTTTGGTTCCAGTTACTTTAAAAAAAATGAATATAGATCCAGCAATTGCCTCGAGTGTATTTGTCACAACAATTACTGACGTTATAGGTTTCGTGTCATTTTTGGGTGTTGGTGCTTATTTTTTATAGATCTAAAAATTATCAATTAATCTGACACTCTTATAATAGTAT
>JAOHHF010000007.1 GCA_028099475.1 Candidatus Pelagibacter sp. | reverse complement strand
GATGAATTAACTGGAAGAATACTAGAAGGTAGAAGGTTTGGTGATGGGTTGCATCAAGCTTTAGAGGCAAAAGAGAAAATTGATGTTCAGGCGGAGAACCAAACTTTAGCATCCATTACATACCAAAATTATTTTAAGCTTTATCAAAAAATATCTGGGTGTACTGGTACAGCCGCAACTGAATCTGAAGAATTTTTTGAAATTTACAATTTAGCTGTTGTAATTATTCCAACCAATAATGAAATGATAAGAAAAGATTATAATGATCAAATTTTTAGAACAGAAAACGAAAAAAATAATGCAATCATAGAAAAAATTATTGATCGTCATGAAACAGGTCAGCCAATTTTGATTTTTACATCTAGTATTAATAAATCAGAAATTTATTCAACTTTGTTGAAAAATAAGAATATTAATCATGTTGTTTTGAACGCTAAAAATCATGAAAATGAAGCAGAAATAATTGCTAATGCTGGTAAAGAAAAATCAGTAATTATCACTACAAGTATTTCTGGAAGAGGTGTTGATATTCAACTCGGTGGAAAGAAAGGCTCGGTAACTGAGGATCAGCTTAAAATTAATAAAGATAAAATCAAATCTTTAGGAGGTTTATTCGTTATTGGAACTGAAAGAATGGAATCTAGAAGAGTAGATAATCAAGCAAGAGGACGAGCTGGTCGACAAGGTGATGAAGGTTGCTCTATATTTTATGTAAGTCTTGAAGATGATTTGATGAGAATTTTTGGCTCAGAGTCTATGAATAAAATGTTAGAAAAATTGGGACTTAAAGATGGAGAGAGTATTGATCACCCATGGATCAATAAAGCTCTGGAAAGAGCACAACAAAAAGTTGAGGCAAGAAACTTTGATATTAGAAAAACTTTAATAAAATTTGATAATGTTTTAAATGATCAAAGACATGTTGTATTTTCTCAAAGGAAAAATGCAATGAATAGTCAAAGCATATTTGAATATTCAAATGAATTTTCGAAGGAAATAATTGAAGATATCATCAAATTAAAAATCCAAAATTTATCAAATCCTAAAAGTAATGAGTTTAGTAATCGTCTGAGACAGATTGTCGGTAAAAGTTTTGACGAGTCAGAATTAAAAGTATTAATTTCCTCAAAAGATAGTGAAATAAAAGAAAAAATTATTAATAAATTTTCAGAGTCTAGGGAAGAGAGAATTAAACTTTTAGGTGAAGAGCACGCAAAAGAAATTGAAAAAAGAATTTTTTTACAATCAATAGATCTTAATTGGAAATCTCATATCCAATATCTGGAACAATTAAGGCAAGTAATTGGACTTAGATCATATGGCCAGCGAGATCCTTTGGTCGAATACAAAAAAGAGGCGTTTGATTTATTTTCTAATTTACTTAATAAATTAAAATTAGATTTTGTAACTATCCTCATGAATTTAAAAGTTGTTACTGAGCAAAAAGAAGAAAGCAAAAAATCAATGGTGGATCAAATTAAAAGTGGGAAAAAAATTGGCAGAAATGAACCCTGTTCATGTGGTTCTGGAAGAAAATTTAAGCATTGTTGTGGTGCTTTATAAAATTTAGAATAAACTAAAAGCAACAAGCAATAAAACTAAACCTACAATTGTTGAGCCAATTAAAACTTTTTTTGATTTTAAAATTTTATCAAAATAATTATTCTTAATTGTTAGAGTGCTTAAATCTTCAGAGTTGCTAATAAACCCTTGATTTCTTCCGATTTTTAAAAACTTATTTTTTCTTTCATTCATAATTTCTTCGAACGATAAATCTTTAAAGTAGTTTAAATTTTTTGATATCGAATTCCTCAGATTTTCTAACATTTGATCTTTATCTCTATGAGCTCCACCTAGTGGCTCAGGGATTATCTCATCAATAACTTTTAATTCTAATAAATCTTTTGCCGAAAGCTTCATGGCTTTTGCGGCATCAAGCATTTTTTTAGGATCTCTCCACAAAATAGTTGCGCACCCTTCTGGAGAAATTACTGAATAAATTGCATTTTCCAACATAATAACTTTATTGGATGATGCTAATGCTATTGCGCCTCCAGAACCTCCTTCTCCAATAATAATTGCTAAAGTTGGCACACTTAGTTCCATGCAACACTCTATTGATTTAGCAATAGCTTCTGCTTGGCCTCTCTCCTCAGCTCCAACTCCTGGATATGCTCCTGGTGTATCAATAAACGATATTATTGGAATATTAAATTTATTAGCCAAATTCATTAATCGAATTGTTTTACGATATCCTTCTGGCCTCATCATTCCAAAATTTCTTTCAATTCTACTCTCTAAATTTTCACCCTTTTCTTGGCCAATTATTAGTACTGAGATGCCGTTAAATTTTGCAAATCCTGTTATAACTGATTTATCCTCACCATAAAACCTATCTCCTGATAAAGGAATAAAATCATCAAACAAATTATCGATAAAAAACTTTGATTTTGGTCTGTCCTCATGACGAGCAACCATAGTGGTTTGCCAAGGGTCAAGGTTAGAATAGATATCTTTTAATTTTTCATCAAGCTCGGCTTGTGTACTAGATATTTTTTGAGTATCTACCTCTGAGAGACCTTCTTGATTATAAGGGTCTTTTAGTTTTTCTATCTCACTCTCTAAGTTTTTTATATCTGTTTCAAAGTTAAGATAATTTTTCATGAAATATTTATAATAGAAACTTAAATTATAAAAAAGGCAATAAAATGTTAATTTTAAATAATTTTCAGCAATATTAATTGACTTCAAATATTTAAACTGTACAAATTTTAAATCGGGAGAGACTATCAGTATTTTAGCGCCGAAGGAGCAACCACCCCGGAAACTCTCAGGCAAAAGGACCGATCAACGCATAACACTCTGGAAAGAGATTAATTTCCGCCGAAGGAGCAAAACTCTCAGGCAAAAATACAGATGGGGTGATAAAAGTGATATGCCAGATAAATATATAAATATTCATACTCTCAAAGTTTCAGAAAGTTTATCAAATTTTGTTAATGAAGAGCTATTAATAGATACAGGTATTTCATCTGATAAATTTTGGTTAGGTTTTGAAAAAACTTTAAACGAACTTGAACCTAAAAATAGAGAATTAATTAACTATAGAGAAACCTTACAAAAAAAAATTGATGAATGGCATATTAAAAACAAAGGTAATGAAATAAAACTAGATAAATATAAAAAGTTTTTATTTGAAATTGGATATTTAAAAGATGAAGGAACAGATTTTTCAATAGAAACAGAAAACGTAGATGACGAAATAACAAAAATAGCAGGTCCACAACTAGTCGTACCAATTATGAATGCGCGTTATGCTCTTAACGCAGCAAATGCAAGATGGATGAGTTTATATGATAGTCTTTATGGAACTGATGTCATAGAGCAGTCTGAAGATAGTGTATCTGAAAGGTATGATCCTTTAAGAGGAGAAATGGTTATAAAATATTCGAGAGATTTTTTAGATAAACATTTTCCAATTAAAAATCTTAGTTGGCACAAAATTACGAGTATAGCTGTTAAAGAAGGCAAACTTAAAACTCTTAAAGGTGCCGATATATTTAATCTAGCTGAAGAACAAAAGTTTATTGGTCATAGGGGAGAAGCCGATAACCCTTCAGCAATAATATTAAAAAATAATAATTTACATATTGAAATTTTAAGAGATCCAAGAGCTTTTAGCGCTCAACAAGATCATGCAGGAATTAGTGATATAATTTTAGAAGCTGCTGTATCAACAATTTGTGATAACGAGGACAGTGTTGCTGCAGTTGATGCTGAGGATAAAGTTATTTGTTACAGAAACTGGCTTGGTTTAATGAAAGGAAATCTCAAAACACAATTTGAAAAAGATGGAAAACTATTTGAAAGAAAATTAAATCCAAACAGAAGTTATATTTCTAAAGATGGTAAAGGACTCAAATTACATGGAAGAAGTTTATTATTAGTCAGAAACGTAGGTCATTTAATGACAAATCCTTCGATAATTTTAAGCAATGGTAATGAAGTGCCTGAAGGTATCATGGATGCATTTATTACTGTTGCTGCAGGAATTCACGATTTAAAAAATAAAACTAATTCAAGGACAGGATCAATCTACATAGTAAAACCAAAAATGCATGGACCAGATGAAACTGAATTTACAGATTTAATTTTTTCTAAAGTTGAAGAGGTGCTGGGTTTAAAAAAATATACTTGTAAAATTGGAATTATGGATGAAGAGAGAAGAACATCATCTAATTTAAAAGAGTGTATTAGAACTTTAAAAAATAGAGTTTTCTTTATTAATACAGGGTTTTTAGACAGAACGGGGGATGAAATGCATACTTCAATGGAAGCTGGACCAATGATTAAGAAAGGAGACATGAAATCTTCTAAATGGATTTTAGCATATGAAAATAACAATGTTGATGTTGGATTAAAATGTGGTTTATCTGGAAAGGCTCAAATTGGAAAAGGAATGTGGGCAATGCCAGACAAAATGAAAGACATGATGGAACAAAAGACAGGACATTTAAAAGCAGGAGCTAATTGCGCTTGGGTTCCGTCCCCAACTGCTGCTGCTTTGCATTCATTACACTATCACGAAATAAATATCTTTGATGAACAAAAAAATATTGCAAAAAGAGAAAAGGCAAAACTAGATGATCTTTTAACAGTTCCTGTTGCAAACAGACCAAATTGGTCAGTGGAAGACATTAATAATGAAATATCTAACTCAGCACAAACATTACTAGGTTATGTAGTTAGATGGATCGATCAAGGGGTAGGGTGTTCTAAAGTTCCAGATATTAATAATATTGGGCTGATGGAAGATAGGGCAACACTTAGAATCTCATCACAACATATAGCTAATTGGGTACATCATGGAATTACTACTAAAATTCAAGTTATAGAAATAATGAAAGAAATGGCAAAAATTGTAGATAATCAAAACAAAGGTGATCCAAAATATGTCCAAATGAGTGATGACTTTGATCGATCATTAGCTTTTAAAACTGCGTGTGATTTAATTTTCAAAGGTAGAGAGCAACCCTCTGGCTATACTGAGCCACTATTACACCAAAACAGATTGAAAAAGAAACTTAATCTGAATTAGAATTTAGATTAGATCTATTTTTAAAAGCTGAAAATAGTGTTCCATCATCTAAACTTTCGATCTCACCACCTACAGGTAACCCTTGTGCTAATTTGGTAACTTTAGCTTTAGTATTTTTTAAGCTGTCTTGAATATAATAAGCTGTAGTTTGTCCTTCAACAGTTGCACTTGTTGCAAGTATAACTTCTTCTATGTTGTCTCTATTAACCCTTTCAACCAAAGAATTAATTAAAAGATCTTCTTTTCTTTGACCTACAGAAGAAATAGTGCCTCCTAAAATATGAAAATATCCTTGAAAAATATTTGAGTTTTCAATTGACCACTGATCAGCAATGTCCTCAACAACACAAATTTTTGTATATTTTTCTTTTAAACTTTCACAATTAACACACCCATTTAAATTAGATTTTAATGAACCACATGAATTGCACCTTGTTACATTTTTATAAACTTGAGCTAATGTGTTAGCCATAGGTTTTACTAATTCATCTCGATTATTAATAAGTTTAAGAACTATTCTTTTAGCTGACTTCGGTCCTAGACCTGGAAGCTTTGAAATCAATTTAATTAATTCCTCAATCTCGCTAATATTCTGCATTAGTTATAATGGCCATTTGAAACCAGGAATTCCAAAACCTCCAGTGGCTTTCGAAATCTCTTCAGTGGTTTTTGTTTTCAATTGAGATTTTGCACTATTATGAGCAGCAACTATTAAATCCTCAATTATTGTTTTATCTTCCTTAATAATTTCATCAGATAATTCAATTTTTTGCATCTCACCTTCCCCATCAAGAGTAATTTTAACTGAATTAGAGCCCGAAACTCCTTCAGCTTTGATTTCCTTAATTTTTTCTTGGCTTTCTTTCATTTTAGCTTCTAGCTCCTTAGCCTTATCTAAAATTTTAGTAAAATCAGTCATTTTAGTCCTCTTTTTTTTTATTCAACTTAACATCTACGAGCTCTGCATCAGGGAATTTTTCTATTACTTTCCTATAAATTTCTAAACTCTTAACTTCATTCATTAATTCATTTTTTTTATTTTTTTTTTTTTCTTTAATTGACATCTCACCTTTAGATTTACTAAAAGTAATGATCCATCTTTCTCCGGTCCATTCATAAAGTTTTGAAGAAAGATCTTTTACAAAATCTTTATCTAAATTATCATTAAAAGAGATTTCAACTCTATTTCTTTCAAATTTTTTTCTAGTTCATATTTTAATTTAACTTCTTTTTTTGAGGTACAGACACTAAGAAGATCATCAAATGAATTGATTAAATTTTTATCAATTGCTTTTATCTCTGGTTTAACTTCTGGTTTCTGTTTTTCCTCTTGAGCTATATTTTTTATTTGATTAACAGTTCTAGAGTTATCATCAAAATCCTTTTTATTTTCTTCTTTTGCTTTTTGATTATCTAAAACATCATTACTTTCTTCTTGATCTAAATTTTTATTAAACTTAATTGAACTTAAATGCATTAATCTTATTAAAAACATTTCAATTGATAGATGTTGATTAGAAACTATGTCTAATTCTTCAAGCGAAGATATTGCAAACTGCCAAAATAAAATTAAAACTTCAGAGTCTACCTGATTGGAAATATCTTTAATTTTTGAAAATTCCTCATCATTGAGAGAAAAATTTGTACTTTCCAAAGATAGTGAATTTATATTTTTAAAGTAATATAGTATCTCTAAAAAATCATTAATAAATACTTTTGGCTCAACTCCCTGATCATATATTTTTCTATAAATATTAATAACTTTTTCCTCTTCACCTCTTAATATTAATTCAAATAAGTTAATCAACTGAGATTTGTCAAAATATCCAAAAATTTTTTGTGCAGCATTAAGATCTAGTTCTGTTTTTTCATCTAAGCTTAGTAAAGCTCTATCCAATAAAGATAGTGCATCTCTTACAGATCCTTCTGATATTTTTACAATTAATTTTAAAGCTTCATCCGATGCTTTGCCATTTTCTTTTTCTTTTATGTTTTTAATAAACTCAAATAATTCTGATGATTTAATTCTAGATAAATCAAATCTTTGACACCTCGAAACTACTGTAATAGGTATTTTTTTAATTTCTGTAGTTGCAAAAATAAATTTTAAATATTCTGGTGGTTCTTCAAGTGTTTTTAACAAAGCGTTGAACGCTTGTTTACTTAACATATGAACTTCATCAATTATAAAAATCTTATATTTTGCTGAAGTTGGACCATATCTAGAAAATTCAATTAAATCTCTTACATCGTCTACACCTGTTTTGCTAGCCGCATCCATTTCAAGCACATCGATATGACTAGAGTCAGCTATAGATTTACAATTATCACATAAATCTTCTTTGCATAAATTATTTATGCCGTTTGAACAATTAAGTCCTTTTGCTACAATCCTAGCAGTTGTAGTTTTACCAATTCCTCTTATTCCTGTAAATAAGTAAGCATTAGGTATTTTGTCTGCTTTAATTGAATTTGTTATAGTTTCAGCCACCACCTCCTGACCAATAAGATCTTCAAAAGTTTGAGGTCTATACTTTAATGCTAATACCTTAGAATTATTATTCATTTTATTTATTTTTAGGAGACTAGAACCTGAATAACTGTCTCTACAACTGCTTCCGTTAGGATCTGGTCGGGTTCAAGCAGCATCCACCTCTAGCCTCCAAAACTATTATAGCAGTTATATTTTCTATTCTACAAGAAAAGATTAATTTTTTTTCTCTCTTAACTTATCAGCCTCAAAAACACCTAAGACGTGAAAATCCTCACAATGAAGGCCTAGCTCTTCTAAAGATTTTTGGACTTTTATGTCTTCAATGTGACCATCCAAATCACATAAAAAAAAGAATGAATCGAAAGTATTTTTTTCAGGATAACTTTGTAATTTAGTTAAGTTAACGCCGTTAATTGCAAATCCACCTAGAGATTGATAGAGTGCAGCGGGCTTGCTTTTAAGTTTAAATAAAAATGTAGTAATATATTTATTATCTCCAAATTCGGGTTGAGAAATATTTTTTCCCATTACTAAAAATCTTGTTAAATTGCCACTTTCATTTTCAATATTTTTTTTAATAATATCTAGTCCATAAATTTGAGCACTTAGTGAAGATGCTATCGCTCCTTGCTTAATATCTTTTGTCTTTGAAATCATTTCTGCAGAACCAGCAGTGTCTGCTCTAATGTGCTCTATTATATTATTTTCTTTTATAAATTTTGAACATTGAGACAAACCTTGTGCGTGAGAATATACTTCTTTTATATCATTAAGTTTTGCACCAGGTTGACCTAATAAATTATGTTCAATTTTTTGAAAATGTTCTTTGTAAATATTCAGCCTATGTTTGAATATTAAATATTCAATACCAATATTTCCAGTAATTCTATTCGACTCTGGAATAATTATTTTACAATCTGGCTCAAGATTTGCTTTATTAAAACAATCATCAAAAGTTTTACAAGGAATTATTTCTGCATCTGGATCAACTGACAATGCAGCTAAATGTGAGTATGCTCCAAAAGTGCCCTGAAAATAAATTTTTGCCATTAAACTTTATATTCCATAATTTTTTTTAAGGCTAGATAATCTTCCTCTGTATCAACTCCTATTGGGGTAGAGCTTGCAAGCGCAACATTTATATCGATATTATTATCTAATGCTCTCAACTGTTCTAATCTATTTTCAATTTCATTTTTTGATTGATTTAGTCCAACAAATTTTTTTAATGTTTCAGTTGAATAACAATAAATTCCTATATGGTGATAAATATTAGCTATTTCTGGTGATCTTCTGAAAAAATTCTTTGCTTGAGAAAATTCGTCATTATTTAAATTTTTGTTAGTTATTACTTTTACAATATTTTCGTTATCTAGGTCTTTGAGATCTTTCATTTTTGCAGCAAGAGTACCCATTTTGGATTGATTGCTAATCATATTATTATTTAGACTTATAATATCTTTAATATTAATTGCTGGCTCATCACCTTGTAAATTCATTATCAAATCTACATCTTTTACATCAAGTTTTTGTAATGCCTCATAAATTCTATCAGTTCCTGTCTTGTGCTTTTTGCTTGTTAAAATGGCTCTGCCTCCATTTTTAACAACATCATCTACTATTTCTTGATCCTCAGCCGCAACAATTACATCACCAATATTTGCCTCTTGAGCTCTTTTAAATACATTGGATATAATTGATAAATCGTTTATTTTTAACAAAGGTTTGCCTGGTAGCCTAGTTGCTGACAGTCGTGAGGGTATAATGGTTAATGTTTTCATAGATAATTGAAATAATATTATACCTTTTAAATACAAATAGAGGCAAATTTATACATTAAATTTTAGTAATTTTTTAATTTATCGTGATATATGTTCCAAAAATAATATTTAGAAAAAATGGATTCTTTTGAAATTAATAAAATAGTAGCTGCTGTATTAATGGTTGCACTTTTACTTATTGGTATAAGCAAATTATCAAAAGTCATATTTCATGTAGAAAAACCAAAAACTCCTGGATATGCGGTTGATGTGGAGCAAACTACAACAGTATCATCGTCAACAGAGATAGCTGTGGAGGAAAAAATTGATATAGCTGCATTAATGGCGATGGGAGATATTGCTTTAGGAGAAAAAGTTTTTAAAAAATGTGCTGCGTGTCACTCCATTGTTAAAGGTGGAAAAAATAATATTGGTCCTGCTTTATATAACGTAGTTGGAAGAAAAACTGGAGCCGTTACAGATTATAAATACTCTAAAGCTTTAGCATCATTTGACAAAGAATGGACTTTTGAAGAATTAAACGGTTACTTAACAAAACCTGCAAAATGGATTAAGGGAACAAAAATGGCATTTGCTGGATTAAGAAAAGAAAAAGATAGAGCCTCAGTTATAAAATATTTAAATCAAAATTCTGATAGTCCAATACCACTACCTTAATTTTCCAAAACAATATAATAATATACTTTTTTGAACATGAACTCTGTTAAGAGCTTGTTGCCATACATGAGATTTTTTTCCCAAAAAAACTTCATCACTTACTTCTGAACCACGAGGTAAACAGTGAAGAAAAATACAATCTTTCTTTGCATAACTCATTAATTTTTTATCTATCTTAAATTTTTTAAATTTTTCCATTTTTTTCTTTTTATTCACTTTATCATTAAGCGATATAACTTTGTCTGAAAATATGACATCCGCTCCAATAACAGCTTTTTTTGGATCATTATAAATAAATATTTTTTTATTATTTTGCTTTACCCATGCTCTGACTTCTTTACCTGGTTCAAAATTTTTAGGACATCCTATGCTAAGCTTAAATGAAAATTTAACAGATGCTGCAATCAAACTATCCAAAACATTATTGGAGTCTCCAATCCAACAAATATTTAATTTTGAAATTGGTTTTTTTTTTATTTCTTCAGCGGTAAAAATATCAGATAAAACTTGTGTTGGATGTGAAGATGGACTTAAGCCGTTTATTATTGGAATTGATAAATATTTTTTAAAATCTTCAATCTTTTTATCACTATCTGTTCTTAACATAAATCCGTCACCATAAGTTGATAGTATTTTGGCTGTATCTGATATACTTTCACCACCTTGGCCAAGGTGTAATTCATTGGATCTTAGAGTTAAAGTTCCTCCTCCAAGCTGCTTTATTGCTAGATAAAAACTTATTCTTGTTCTAGAACTTGCTTTTTCAAACATTTGAATAAGCATTTTACCCTTTAATGGAGCCCCCTTATCAACCTGTAGAGTATTTAACTTTTCTCTCAATTTTTTTCTTTTTTTTGTGTCAACAATAATTTTTCTAAGATCTTTAGCAGGTATATCTTTTAAATTTATAAAATGTTTCATTTTAATTTAATTCTGAACAAACTTTTTTTATTATTTTTAGTGATTGATTAATTTCATTTTTTTTCACATTAAGTGGCGGTAAAATTCTAACAACATTTTCAGCTGCTCTTATTGTTAATAAATTATTTTCCATAAGCATCTTTATAAACTTTGTTTGATCTATTTTAAGTTGTATTCCAATCAACAAACCTCTGCCTCTTATTTCTTTAATAATATTAGGATATTCATCTTTTATTTTATTAAGATTAGATAGAAAATGTTCTGAAATTCTTTTAACATTTTTTAAAAATTTCTTATTTGAAATTATATCCATCACAGAATTACCAACTGTCATTGCTAATGGATTGCCACCAAAAGTAGATCCGTGAGTTCCGGCAGTCATTCCAGAAGCCACTTTTTTATTCATTAAAACTGCTCCTATTGGAAATCCACCTCCAATACCTTTTGCAATTGGAACAATATCTGGTTTTACCTTTGATTTTTCAAAAGCAAAGAAATCACCTGATCTTCCGATTCCACATTGGACCTCATCTAGTATCAATAGAATATTTTTTTTGTTACAAATTTTTCTAAGCTCTCTTAAACACCAATCTGGAATTACCTTAATCCCCCCTTCACCCATGATAGTTTCAACCATTATAGCTGCTGTATTTTTGGTAATTTTCTTTTTTAAAGATTTGTGGTCAGCAAAATTAAAATGATCAAAACCAGTTACTTTTGGTCCAAAACCTTCTGTCATCTTTTTTGAGCCACTTGCATATATTGCTGCTAGTGTTCTTCCATGAAAACTATTTTTAACACATAAAATTCTATTTTTTTTAGGCTTTCCAATTGAATAAAAATATCTTCTTGCAACTTTTATTGCAGCTTCTGTAGCTTCTGCACCACTATTTTGAAACATAATATAGTCAGCAAAAGTTTTTTTAGCTAGTTTTTTTGCTAACTTTTCTCCTTCTGGAATTTGAAATGCATTTGAAACGTGCCAAAGTTTTTTTGATTGTTTATTTATGGCATTTACTAATTTCGGATGTGCATGTCCTAAGGAATTTACAGCTATGCCCTGAACAAAATCTAAATATTTTTTTCCATTAGTTGAATATAAAAAACTTCCCTTTCCATATTTAAATGAAATTTTTTTTCTATTATAATTTTTGGCCAAATAACTCATATTTTTTTTAGTTTTTATAAATTTAAATTATTAGATACAAGTTATGATTGAAAATATAAATAAGCCAATTTTTATCTTTATATGTTGATAACTCATATATATTGCTTGTTTAAATCTAACTCATGTCTGTATATAGTCATATTTAATAATTTTAGTACAACATATAGATTATGAGCTGGAACGATCAAAAAGTTAACAAACTAAAAGAGCTTTGGGGTAAGGGAAACACAGCAAGTCAAATTGCAGAGATTATTGGTGGCATCAGCAGAAATGCGGTTATTGGAAAAGCGCATCGTTTGAATTTATCTGCAAAGATTAAAACTAGAGCTGCTACTTCAAATCAAATTTTTGAAAATTCTCAAATAGAAAAAAATAATAATCCTAAATTAGGAAGAAAAAGTAAATTTAAATCGTTAATTATTGAAAAAGATTTTGAACCAGAAAACCCTAAACAATTGGAAGAGTTAGACGAAAGTTGTTGTAAATGGCCAATTGGACATCCAGATGAAACGTCTTTTTATTTTTGTGGAAGATCATCCCTAAAAGATTTTTCTTATTGCAAATTACATCTTTTATATGCTTATCAACCTAAAGGGAAAAAAGAAGAAGCAACTGAAAAAGAAGAAGTGCCAGAATTTATTAAAAAAAAAATTCAATCAGCTTAAAAGTTAATTATTTTTTTTATTTTCTGATATATACTTTTCAGTAGAAAATTGACCACCTTCTCTCCACATATAACTATATTTTTTTACTTCTTGATCAAAAAATCTAACACTTGGGATTCCAATTTCTGAGTTGGTTTTGTATTTTCCAGATTTTATATTATCGTACTTTAGCAGCTTTAATTGATCTCTTGTAAGTAATGGATTGGGCAAAATCTCAAAAAGAGTCGCAGTTAGTTTTGCTATTGGTAATGGAAAAGGTAATAAAATTCTTTTTTTATTTATTAATATTAGTAATTTTTCTAAAATTTGTTTCATAGATATAACTTCTGGACCTACGCATTCTATAATTTTAGAATAAATATTTTTAGAAATTATATGATAAATTATGTCTGTTAAATCTGAACAATGAATAGGCTCAAATTTTGTCTGGCCATTATAATAAAGGGGAAATGCAGGTAATCTATTTAGTAAAGTCATAAAATTTGTAGTAAAATTATCATCTATCGAATACACAACTGAAGGTCTTAAAATTGTTGCTAGAGGAAAATTTTTTAAAATATTCGCCTCACCTTCTAATTTGCTTTTTGCATAATCTGAATCGAGTGAATCATTTATCCCTAAAGCAGATAAATGAATAAAATGTTTTAAGCCATATTCTTTGCAAAGTTTAGCTATTAATGATGGCAAAACTGAATGAATATTTTTAAATGTATTGCCTCTTTTTTTTTCAAATAAAATTCCTATTAGATTGATACAGATATCTGCTTCCTTAAAAAGAGCTCTAATTTTCTTTTCATCAAAGATATTTGCCTCAACTATGTCAATATAGCCTGCATTTGCTTGCGTTTTGATTTTATAGCTTTTTTGATGAATATTTCTTGTGACAACAGTTACTTTATAATTATTTTTTGTAAGCTTTCTGATCAAGTTACGACCTATTTGACCACTGCCACCAAAAATTAGACAATTTTTTGCTTTCATTTGAATTCCATTATATATCTTTAGAAATGAGTAATAATATTCAACTTCACAAAAACGATTTACCAGATGATTTGGATTTAGGCAATCTAATAGCAGTTGATGGAGAGTTTATGGGTCTTAATGTAAGGCGTGACCCTCTTTGTTTAATTCAATTATCATCAGGCAATTCAGATGCTCATATTATTCAATTTGACAGGGAAAACTATAATGCACCAAATTTAATGAAATTACTTGTTGATGATAAAATAACAAAGATATTTCACTATGGACGTGCAGATATGGCTCATATAAAATACTATCTTAAAACAGATACAAATAATATATTTGATACTAAAATTGCTTCAAAGTTAGCAAGATCATATTCTGATAGTCATTCTTTAAAAACACTCATAAAAGAATTTATAAATATAGATATTAGTAAACAATTTCAAAGTTCAGATTTTGGTGGTGAGCTAACACCTGCACAATTGAAATATTGTGCTAACGATGTCATTCATTTACATAAAATTCATGAAGAGCTTAGTAAAATTTTAAAAAGAGAAAATAGAATTGAACTTTATAAAGATAGTTTAAAATTTTTAAAAACTAGAGTTAATTTAGATCTTGCATTATTCAAAGATGATATCTGGTCACATTAATGAGTAAAAAATTTATATCTACAGCAAAAAAAGTAATTGATCTTGAAATTAAAGCATTACAGCAATTAAAAAAAACTATTAATAGCTCATTTAATAAAGCTGTAATTGAAATTGCAAAATGTCAGTCAAAGGTAATTTTATGTGGTGTTGGTAAGAGTGGCCTAATAGCTGCAAAAATTTCATCAACCTTATCATCAGTTGGCACACCTTCATTCAATTTATCTGCAAGTGACTCTTCTCACGGAGACTTGGGAAGCATATCAAAAAAAGATATTCTTATTTTAATAAGTTATTCTGGAAAAACTAGTGAACTTAAAAATATAATTCAATATGCAAATAGGAATAAAGTTTTATTAATTGGCATTATGTCAAAAAAAGACTCTATTTTATATAAAGCTTCAGATATTAAACTTATTATTCCAGAGGTAAAAGAGTCAGGTGGAATAGTACCAACATCAAGTACTACAGCACAACTTGCTTTAGGTGATGCTTTGGCAATTTCATCCATGCATTATAAAAAATTTGGAAAACTTGATTTTAAAAATATTCATCCTGCTGGCAATCTAGGAGCACAATTAAAAACTGTTCAAGATATAATGTTAACAGGTAATAAAATCCCATTTGTAAAAGAAGATTTAAAAATGAAAACTGCAATTAAAATACTAAGTAATAAAAGATTAGGAATTTTAGTTGTTCAAAACAAATTAAAAAAAACAAGTGGTATCATCACAGATGGAGAAATTAGACGATTTAACGAAAAAAAAATTTATCTTCCAGCCATGAGGGTTAAAGATGTCATGACAAAAAATCCAGTAAGTATTGATAAAAATGCTTTAGCGGTAAAAGCACTATCGTTAATGAATGGTAGAAAAATAACATCATTATGCGTCTATGATAAAAAAGATAAATTTAAGACAATAGGCGTATTACATATTCATAATATTCTTGACTCAGATATTTCTTAAATGAAAAGAATAACTATCGTTTCTTTAATTATTTTATTTTTAATTTGCTTAATTTTTTTTCTTTTTAAAAGTTCAAATAATAAAAAAACTCAAAAAATAGAAACTAATATTTCTAATGATGTTTCCTATCACTCAAACATAATTAAGGATGTTTATTATTCATCAAAAGATATTCGAGGTAATGAATACATAATTAGGGCATCAGAGGGTGAGATTGACTTCAATAATCCAAATATTATTTATCTTACGAACGTAAATAGTCATGTAAAGTTAGTAAATTCAAATGATATAAAGATTAAATCAGATTTTGGTAAATACAACTCTGAAAATTTTGATACAATATTTTCAAAAAATGTAATAATAGATTATTTAGATAATAATATTTTAGGAGAATATTTAGATTTTTCAATTACGAGAAGCTCAATGCTCATGTCAAGAGATGTAATCTACACTAATTCAAATAATGTATTAAAAGCAGATAATATTGAAATAGATATAGAAACTAAAAATACTAAAATCTATATGTTTCAAAATGACCAGAAAGTAAATATTAGAAGTAAACAATAAAATGGCAATAATAAAAAAATTTAGAATTAAATCATTCAAAAACATTAACTCTGTAATTGAATTTGAAAATATTTCATTAGCTTATGGAAATAGATTAATTTTAGATAATATTAATTTTAAGATTAATCAGGGGCAAATTTTTGGAATGCTTGGACCTAACGGTGTTGGTAAATCAACAATTTTTAATTTGATTACAGGATTAATAGCTCCCCAAAGTGGAAAAATAAAGATTCAAGGAAATAATGTTACCAAATATCCAATTTATCTAAGAAGCAAAAAATTTAAAGTAGGGTATGTTCCTCAGTATGGTGGATACTTTAATGATCTGACACTCTTTGATAACCTAAAAGCAATTAGTGAAATTGTTATTGAAGATAAAAACTCTAGAAATGATAAAATCAATTATTTAATCTCTAAATTTGAACTTGATAATCTCAAAGATATAAAAGCTAAATTTTTATCCGGTGGCCAAAAAAAGAAATTAGTAATAGCTCTATCACTATTGAGTGAACCAAAAGTATTGCTTCTAGATGAATGTTTTGCAGCTTTAGATGTTTTAACTATTAAGATGCTACAAGAGACAATTGTAAATTTACAACAAGAAAGCAATATAACAATTTGTATATGTGATCACCAAGCAAGAGATCTTCTTGCCTGCGTTGATGTTGCAATGATCCTAAGTAATGGAAAAATTGTTGCTCAAGATACTCCCTCAAACTTAGTCAAAGATATAAATGCACAAAATGCCTACTTTGGGGATAGTTTCAAATTTAATTAAGCATTAATGCCAAATTCACTATTAGTAAAAAAAAGAATAAGAACTTTTAATAAAAAAATTTCTGTAAGTGGCGATAAAAGTATAAGTATTAGATGGGTTTTACTTGCCTCTCTTGCCAATGGAGTTTCAAAAGCCAATAATTTGTTAATTTCAGAAGATGTCCAAGCAGCAATAAGTGCTATTAGGAAACTAGGGATCAAAGTTACTATTAAAGAAAAGTTTTGTAAGATTTTTGGTAAGGGATTAAATGGTTATAAATATAAAAAAAACCTAACTATTAATGCCGAAAATTCCGGAACATTAGGACGGCTTATTCTTGGACTTTTGATCAATACCACTAACCCCATAAAATTAATAGGTGATAAAAGTTTATCTAAAAGAGATTTTAAAAGAGTTTCTGATCCTTTAAGTAAGTTTGGAGCAATTTTTAAATTAAAAAATAATAAAAGTTTACCGTTAACAATAAAAGGATCAAACAATTTAAAGCCTATTACATATTTAGAAAAAAAAGGGTCAGCACAGTGCAAAAGTTCAGTGATTTTTGCAGGATTAAGAACCACCGGAACATCAGTGTTAAAAGCAAAAAAATCTAGAAACCATACTGAGTTAATGTGTAAATATCTTGGCTTACCTGTCTCAGTAAATAGTAAAAAAAATTATGATTTGATAAAAGTACGTAATGCCAAAAAGATAAAACCATTCAATTATAAAATACCTTCGGATATAAGTTCAAGCGCTTTCTTTATTGTCTTAGCGGCTTTATCAAATAATTCTGCATTGTTAATTAAAGGCGTAAACATTAACCCCTCAAGAGTAGGCATAATAACTATTTTAAAAAAAATGGGAGTTAATATTAAATTTAAGAATAAAAAAAATTATAAAGGTGAATTAATTGCTGATATCTCTGTCATTAATACAAAAAACCTAAAAGCAATTAATTGTCCATCGAAATTAAATAGTGGGGCCATTGATGAATTTTTAATTATTTTTTTAGTAGCCGCTAAAGCTAATGGAGTATCTTACTTTAAAGATATAGGTGAACTTAATCAAAAAGAAAGTCCAAGACTTATTTGGGGTGCAAAGATTTTAAATAAAATGGGAATAAAAACAGAAACCACCAATAGTTCCATAAAGATATTTGGCAACCCTAATTTGAAAATTAATAAAAAGATTGTCATAAAAGACTATTTAAAAGATCATCGAGTTTTCATGACAAGTGTAATTGCAGCCCTAGTATTTGGTGGTTCTTGGAATATTCATGACAGAGACTCTATAAAAACTTCTTTTCCTAAATTCCTAGATATAATTAATGATTTAAAAAAATGATTAAAAGAAAAAATATTATTAAAATTGCAATCGACTCACCCGCAGCTGCGGGAGCTGGAACACTAGCTAAAGCAATTTCTAAACACTATAATCTTTTTTATTTAGATACTGGAAAAATTTATAGAATGATTGCGTATCTGAAAATAAAATTTCCTAAAAAATTTAATCAAAGCTTTATTAAATCTAAGATTAAAACTCTCAAAGCAAAAGATCTTGCAAATAAAGCTTTGTTATCTGATGAGGTTGGAACAGAAGCATCGATCATATCAAAAGTAAAAAGCACAAGAAAACATGTTCATTCATTTCAGTTAAATTTTGCCTACAATCCTCCAAAAAACTACAAAGGATCATGTCTTGATGGAAGAGACATCACCTACAATATTGTACCAGATGCTGATTTTAAATTTTTTATAACGGCAAATGTAAAAACAAGAGCTCTTAGAAGATATAAAGAGCTAAAAAGTCTAAAGAAAGAAACTTCGTTCCAAGATGTATTAAAAAGTATCCAAAAACGTGATAAAAGTGACTATAATAGAAAAATAGCACCTTTAAAGAAAACTAAAGATTCAGTGTTGCTAAATACATCGAAACTTACTAAAAGAGCGTGTTTTTTAAAAATAAAAAAAATTATAGACAGGAAAATTAATACTTAATGGAAATATACAAAGACCTTTCAAATCCAGCATCCCAAGAGTTCGAAAAATTATTAAATAGCCAACTTTCAAAAATCCAAATTGAAGAAGGTAAAATCATAGAAGGTAAAATTAACAAAATTACTGAAAAATTTGTTTTCTTATTTGTTGAAGGCTTAAAAAGTGAACCAGTGCTTGATGTTAATGAGCTAAAAAGCATGGGTCTTGGAGAAAAAATAAAAGTTGGTGAGACTATTCCAGTATTATTAGAAAAAATTGAAGATAAACATGGTGAGGTGCTAGTTTCAGCTAGTAAAGCACAAAAGATTAGAGGTTGGGATAAGCTTGTTGAAGCTTATGAAAAAAATGAGCCGATCATGGGAAAAATTACATCAAAATGTAAAGGTGGATGTATTGTTGAACACATCGATACTGGCTCTCTTATGTTTTTACCTGGATCACAAATTAGTGACAAGCCGTTAAAAGATATTAGTCATTTAATGAACGAACCTCAAAAATTTGCTTTAATTAAATTAGATAAAGTTAGAGGAAATGCTTGTGTTTCACGAAGAGAAATAATTTCATCCTTTAAAAAGGAAGACAAAGCAAAGATTATCGAAAAATATAAAGTTGGAGATATCATCAAGGGTGCTGAGGTTAAAGGTTATAGTTCTTTTGGATGTTTCTTTAACGTTAATGGTGAGTTAGATGTTTTAGTTCACTTACAAGAAATTTCTTATTCAAGAGTTAATCACCCCGATGAGGTTTTTAATATTGGCGAAAAACATGATTTAAAAGTAATCACTGTAGATAAAGAAAAACTACAAGTTGGTTGTTCGGTTAAACAACTATCTCCAGATCCTTTTGGGCACATTGAGAATTATGAATTAAATAAAATTTATAAAGTAAAAGTTGTTAAATTAATGGACTTTGGTGCATTCTGTGAATTAGAACCAGGACTTACAACATTACTACACTCAAGTGAGTTAAGTTGGACTAAGAAAAATATCTCAGCTAAAAAAATGTTTAAAGTTGGAGATGAGATTGACTGTATAATTACTGAAATTGATAAAGATAAGAGACGTGTTGCAATTTCACATAGGTTAACTCAAGATAATCCATTTGAAACATTTGAAACTAAATATCCAGTAGGAACAATAGTTGAAGGTGAAGTTGTAAATAAAAATGAATATTCGCTATTTGTAAAAGTTGAAGATTTAGATATAGATGCTTTTTTACACTGCAATGATCTAACTTATTTAAATAATGGTGAAGAAGAGCTAGAGAAGTACAAAAAAGGTGATAAAATTAAAGTTAAAGTACTTGAGGTAAAAGCTTCAGAGCAAAAAATTAGAGTTGGTTTAAGACAAACTCAAGCAGATCCTTTTGATTATTTTAATGATAAAGAAAAAAATCAAACAATCACCGTAAAAGTAATTTCTACTGACAACAAAGGTTTAACAGTTAGACCTGAAAATTGTGAAATGGATTTCCAAATTAAAAAATCAGAAATAGCCATCAATGCAGCAGATGCGCGGCCATCAAGATGGACAGGTGGTGAAAAAGTTGATGTTGCTATAAAAGAAATTCAAATAGATAAAAGAAAAGTAGTTTTAAGTATTAAATTATTAGAAGAAATTGAGAAAAAAGAAGCTTTAGACAAATATGGATCTGAAGGTTCTGGTAAAAACTTACCATTCTCATCTCTATCCGATGATTTAAAGAAAAAAGAAGAAGACAAAGATTAAACAGAAGATTTAAATTGGCTATTGTAAAATCAAAGCTTTTAAAACAACTCTCCAAAAACTATCCCAATTTTCTAAAAAAAGACCTCGAAAAGTTTACTAATATAATTTTAAGTGAAATCAAACGTGCTCTTAAAAGAGGCGATCGGGTTGAACTAAGGGGTTTTGGAGTATTTTCAACTAATATTCAAAAAGCTCGTATCTCAAGAAACCCTAAAACAGGTGAAAAAGTAAACACTCCAGAAAAGAAAACAATTCACTTTAAAATGTCAAAAGACTTGTTTAAAAAATTAAACGATGAAACATAAAAACATTTTTGTTGCTTGCGATACTTCTAATTTAAGTGAAATAAAAAAAATCATAAAACAAACACAAACAAGCAAACTCAATGTTGTTCCAAAATTTGGCTTACAATTTTTTTATTCTAAAAATGGAAGAAAATTTTTAGAAAATTTTAAAAAAGACTTTTGGCTAGATTTAAAAATTAACGATATTCCCCAAACTGCATTATCTGCCCTAGACAGTTTAAAAGATCTTAAAAAATGTAAATATATAACTGTCCATGCAAATGGAGGTCTTGAAATGCTAAAAGCCATTAAAAAGAAAGCTAAATCAATCAATAAAGATTTAAAAGTACTTGCTGTTACAATTCTAACAAGTCTTAACAATAAATCACTTAAAGATATAGGACATACAAAGTCTGTGGAACAACTAGTTTTAAAACAAGCTGGGTTGATTAAAAAATCAGGTTGTGATGGTATAGTTTGTTCTGCACAAGAAGCAAAAATGGTTAGAAAAAGATTTAAAAAATTATTTATTGTAACGCCTGGAATAAGATTGCCTGGTGATAGTGCTAACGATCAATCAAGGGTAATGACTCCTAATGATGCTTTTAAGAATAAAGTATCAGGTATTGTAATGGGAAGATCGTTAATAAAAGGAAATATCAAAAATAATACTCAAAGATTAATTGATCACTTAAATAAATGATCAATGGGTCTAAAATCTGCGGGATCTCAGATCTTGATACTCTTGATTTTATAATCAATCACCCTTACCCACCTCAATTTATTGGTTTCATTTGTAATTATAAAAAAAGCTCAAGATATGTAAATATTGAAAAACTTAATAAACTATTAATATCAGATAAAAAGCAATCTAATTTTGTAGCAGTGCTTGTAAAACCTGATGGAGATATTTTAGAAAAAATTAAACACCTTCCTTTTGATTATTATCAAATTTATGACTGTACACCTGATGAAATAAAAGAAATTAAACAAAAGTATAATAAAAAAATTATTACTGCTTTAACTATAAAAGATGAAAAGGATGTTGAAAAATATCAATCATTTTTGGAAGTAACCGACATTTATTTATTTGATAGTAAAGGTTATGAAAAAAGTATGGCTTTTGATCACTCACTTATTGAAAAAATAAAGATTAACAAACCCTTAATGATAGCAGGAAATATTCAAGTGAATGATAATCTTGAAAATTATAATAAAATAGCAGATATTATAGATATATCTGGGGGTCTTGAGACTTCTGGGGTAAAAGATAAATCCAAAATAGATATATTTTTAAACAAGATAGAGCAGGTAAAAAATGAAACTTAAAAAAGGAATTCCTTTAATTGATCAACACGATCAACATGGCTTTTGGGGTGGTAAATTTGGAGGAAGCTTTATTCCTGAGACTTTAAAAAAACCTGTAGAAGATTTAACAAACGAATTCAAAAAACTAAGAAAAGATAAAAAATTTTTAAAGAAAAGAGATTTTTATTTTAAAAACTATATTGGAACCCCTACTTCATTTGTAAAGCTTGATAATCTTACCAACCATTTGGGTGGTGCTCAAATTTGGGCAAAAGTTGTCTCTGAGGCTAATGGAGGTGCACATAAAATATACAATGCTACTGTCCACGCACTTATATGCAAAACAATGGGCAAGAAATATATCGTTGGTGATACCGGAGCAGGTTATGCGGGGAAAATGCTTAGTATGGCTGCTAAAAAATTTGGCCTTAAATGTAAAATATTTATGGGGGCAAAAGATATAAAAAGACAAAAACCTAACTGTGATGCAATGAAAAAAAATGGAGCTGAGATAGTTCCAGTTTACTCAGGTAGTCAAACCTTAGTTGATGCCGTTAGTGAATGCATGAGATACTGGGTGTCTAATTGTGATAACACTCATATGTGTGTTGGAAGTACTGTTGGTCCTAATATATTTGTTAAAATCTGTGGATGGAGTACTGCACAAATCTCAAGAGAACTAAAAGTACAATTAAAATCAGAATTTAAAAAAATTCCTAACAAAATAAAATTAATTAACTGTGTTGGTGGAGGTAGTTCCGCTTATGGTTTTTGGAGTGAATTTATTGATTATGATAAAAAACAAATTGAGTTAATTGGTGTTGAAGCAGGTGGGCCTAAAAAGTCAAAACTTCATGCAGCCCCTCTTAGTCGAAATGCTAAAATTGGAATTTTACATGGCGCAGCATCATATCTTTGTCAAAATAGTGAGGGGCAAATAAATGATACAGAATCTATTAGTGCAGGATTAGATTATCCAGGCGTTAGTCCTATTCATTGTTTTTTAAAAGATACTAAAAGAGCAAGATACACTTATGCAACTGATGAAGAAGCCCTTAATGCACATGTAATGGTTACAAAGTATGAAAATTTAAATCCAAGTTTAGAGCCTAGTCACGCTTTTGCAGAAGCTATCAAAATTGCACCTGAATTAAGTAAGGATACAATCATTATTGTTAATTCATGTGGGGATGCAAAAAAAGATAGAGATATTTTAAGAGAAAGATTGGGTAAAAGATAATGGCTTCATTATTAAATCAATCATTTCAAAATGCAAAAAGTGAAAATAGACCTGCCCTTCTTACTTATACTGTTGCAGGCGATAACACTAAAAAGAAGTCACTAGAAATTCTTAAATCAATCTCTAATTATGCAGATATCTGTGAGTTAGGTTTTCCTCATAATACTCCAATTGCAGATGGTGGCCAAATTCAAACTAGTGCATACCGTGCAATTAAAAATGGGATTAAAATCAATGATGTTTTTTCAATAGCAAAAGATTTTAAAAAATCAAAAAAAACTAAACCAATTATTTTGATGGGTTATTACAATATGATCTTTCAATATAATGAAAATAAATTTTTAGATAAATGTAAAAAGGTAAAAGTTGATGGTTTAATAGTAGTTGATCTCCCTTATCCTGAAAATAAAAAATTTGCAGCTAAATGTAAAAAAAGAGGAGTTAACTTTATTCAATTAGTTTCTCCAACTACATCCCCTTTGAGATTAAAAAAAATTATCAAAGACTCTCATGATATGGTTTATTATATTAGCATGCTCTCAACTACTGGAGGAAAGCTTAAAGTTTCTCCTAAAAAAATACTTGAAAGATACAATAAAATTAAAAATCTTAATAAATCCAAAAATGTTGTTATTGGATTCGGAATTACTGAAAAAACAATAAAATCTCTTAAAAAAGCTGATGGATTAGTAGTTGGAAGTGCAATTTGCAAAGAAATTTCAAGCTCTATTAAAAAGAGACAAAATCCTGTCACAAATGTTACTAATATCGTGAAGAGATTAAAAAATAAAATAAAATGAATTGGATTACAAAAATAATAAAAGCAGGTGAAAAGATTAAAACTGCTTTTCATGAACGTGCTTCAAAAGAGGATATCGCTAAAAGTGATTGGACAAGTTGTTGCAGAGGTCCTATTCTTAAAAAAGACTTAGAGCAAAACTTATGGGTTTGTCCTGATTGCAATAAACATCACCGAATTAAACCAAGCCAAAGATTTGATATTTTATTTGGTAAAAACAATTATGAAGTATTTAAAACTCCAATTCCAAAAGATGATCCTTTAAATTGGACAGATTCTAAATCTTACAAAGATAGATTAAAAGCTGCTCGTAAAAAAACGGGAATGGAATGTGGAATGATGGTTGCATGTGGAATTATCAATAATATGAAGGTTACTGCAGTTGCATCTGATTTTGATTTTCTAGGTGCTTCAATGGCTGCTGCTGAGGGGGAAGCTTTTTTATTTGGTATCCAACATGCTATTGAAAACAGAACACCTTTTTTATGTATTAGTGCTGGGGGTGGAATGAGAATGATGGAGAGTTTAATTTCACTATCTCAAATGACTAGAACTACTCTTGCAATCAATGAATTAAAGAAAAATAGTTTGCCTTATTTGGTATGCATCACCGATCCAACAGCTGGTGGTATTACCGCTTCTTATGCAATGTTAGGTGATATTCATATTGCTGAACCAGGTGCATTAATCGCGTTTGCTGGTGCTAGAGTTATTCAAGGAACGGTTAAAGAGGAATTACCTGATGGATTTCAGAAAAGTGAATATGTGGAAAAAACAGGTTTTGTCGATTTAATTGTTGAGCGTAAAGATCTTGCATCCAAAATAGGAACTTTATTATCAATATTGTTAAAGCAAAATTCTGTTATAAGTTCTGAGCAAAATGAAACTTCAGAAGATAGTCAGTCGCTTACAAGAGCTGCATCCTAAAGAAATAGATCTAAGTTTAGATCGCATTCAAAACCTCTGTCAAAGATTGGGAAATCCTCAAGATAAACTTAAAGCAATTTCAATTGTTGGCACTAATGGAAAGTATTCAACCATCCAAGCTATGTTTGCTATTTTAAAAGAAGCAAATATTAAATGTAATATTTATACTAGTCCTCATATCAAAAGTATTAATGAACGTTTTGTTTTTAATGATGAAGAACTTAATGATGAAGAGTTGGCAAGTTTGTTTGAAGAAATTGAAAGTGCTAATAATAATGAGCCCATTACTTTTTTTGAGATATTGACTGCTGCTTATTTTTTAAAAGCTTCTCAATATCCAGACAATATCAATTTAATAGAAACTGGCTTATTTCATAGGTTTGACGCAACAAATATCCTTAAAGCTAATCTAGCTAGCATTGTAACCTCAATTGGTCTTGATCACTTAGATTGGCTACCTGAAAATGAGCAAACTGTCGAAAAAATTATTTATGAGAAAACTTCAACTCTTTTAAGCTCAAACATTATAGTTGCAAAACAAAGTTCAAAAGAAATTATAGATAGTATTAAAAAAACAATCTCAAATAATAGTTCAAATAAGTTTTTTCATAATGAAGATTATAGTTTTACGATTAAAGAAAATGATTTCTTTTATTATGAAGATCAATTGGGTGAGATAAAATTGCCAATGCCAAATGTTAAAGGTCAATTTCAATTAGAAAATATCTCAACCGCTATTGCAACGTTAAGAACCATAAAAGATTTGGATATAAAAGATGAACATATCAAACAAGGAATTACAAAAATAAATAGTATTGCAAGATTACAAGAAATTAAATCAGGCAAACTTAAAAAACTTGCAAAAGATCATCAACTTTTTGTGGATGGCTCACATAATCCTTTGGGAGCAAAAGTGTTAAATGAATACTTAGAAAGTTTAAATTGTAACAAACATATAATCTTAGGAATGATGGCTAATAAAGATCATAATGAATACATGAGTTATTTTAAGGATGTTAAAACCTTGACCACTATTGATATCCCCAATCAACCAAACTCCATTAAAGGAAAAGAGCTTAAAGATAAGCTAAATAGCTTCAAAAATATCAATTACCAAGAAAATATAGAGGATGCTATCAGGTCAATTCCAGTCAAGGAAAACGATATTATCCTAATTACTGGATCTCTTTATCTTGCTGGGGAAGTATTGAATTTAAATTAGATATTTTTATCTAAAAATTCTTTCATGTGACTTTCAGGAACACCGCCAACTTTTCTATCTACTTCAACACCTTTTTTATAAATAATAACTGTCGGCACACCTCTAATTCCTGCGGCACTTCCAGTATTAATTCCACCATCTTCAATATCTGCGTAATAGAAACCAGCTTTATCTTTATATTCGTCTGAAAGCTTAGTCATTACTGGAACAAGAGCTTTGCAAGGTCCACACCAAGCAGCGCTGAACTGGATAACTGAAATATCTTCGTTTTTTATTTTACTATTAAAATCATCGTCTTTAAAATCATTAAGCATATTACTGATATAATTGATTCAATTGATTATTCAATGGGCAAAAATAAATTTTTTTGATTTATTAAATTATGCGTCTGAATACTTTTGCTCTAGATTCATCACATAATCATTAATTCCATCAAGAAATTTAAGCTTTTCATCTACCGTTTTGAAGGAAAACATCTTATCTTCATTTTCTCTAATCTCATCGCACTCTGAATAAAAAGCAGAAATTGTCCACCATTTCTCCTTATTAGTACTTAGAATTCTTGAGGCTATACGTCGTTTTATTTTTTTATAAATTTCTTTTGGTAGAATTTCAGGTGCCTCATTAAATATCAATCCATGACCAAACGTAACCAATCTTTCATCTTCAAATTTATCTAATAGTGCAAACTTTTCTTTCCAATCCCCTGTATGAAATTTAGGAAATAATGCTTGATCTTTAGCAGACGTAAATCCTCCAGAATAAATAGATTCTTCTGGCTCGATATCTTCTTGTGAAGAAGTTTCCATTTTCTCCTCAGCAGCTTCTTTTAAAATATTGCAAACATCTTGTGAAAACTTTTCATTACTTTTAACTAGTTCAGCTCTTTTTTTAATTAAGTTAGGGTCAAGCTTACTGTATGGCTCAACCTTCATTCCAAAACTTGGATCTAAAATTATTGGTGCTTTATTTGATCTAATAGTTCTTAAAAACTTTGGAGACTTTTTCATCTCTTTTTTTAAATCCTCATAGTTCAATTTTTGAATGGCCTCAATATCTACTCTTAAATCTACAGCTTGACCCCACTTATAAACTGGATGCATACAAGCATTAGGGTGAAGTGGAGCACATAAATATAATCGACTTGTTCCATAAAAATACTCATTCAATGTAAATATCTTTTCTTGCTTAACCATGTTTTCGACAATTACTTTACTACTTGTTTTAAAATATTCTTGCCAAAGGGTTGGCTGTTTTTGTTTAATTAAATCTAAAACCTTAACAGTAAGCTCTGTATCAAATAATGCAGAGTGTGCTCCAGCAGATTCAAACCCATTTAATCTTGCTAAAGACTCCAACTTCATTGACTTATTTCCTTTAGGATTTAATTCGGTTTTTAAAACATCGTCATCAATTGCAAACGCTGCTCTGACTATATTTAAAGCATCATGACGAACATTTCCTTCTGTATTTGTTAAATAAGGTTTTCTTAAAGATTTAAAAAATTCTTTTCTAATCACTTCATCATCAAAATTAATACTTGAATAACCTAAAAATGTTGCAGGTGACCATTCTCTAAATTTTTGCTCAACTTGAGTTAACATTTCGTAATGACTGAAATTACCTTTAGTTAATAAATCTACATTTGATTTGTTGATACAAAGTGCTGTAGCACTTGGAACTCTATCTTGAGGAAGCCTACACCTTGCTTGAAAACGTTCTAATTCTTTGAAGTTTTCATCTAATAATATTCCACCTATTTCAATAATAGTTGCCCAATCTGTCTGAGCAGAATCTGTCTCTATATCCCACACTACGTAATTCAATTTGCTCTCCTTTGTGCATAAAATTGTTCAACTTTTTCTAAAAATTTATTTTGGTAATCTTTTAATCTGTCACCATCTATTAAAAACCTTTGAAACATATTGTCTTTTGTACAAAGCAATATAACTGCTTGAGTAATATTAGATCCATGAACTGTATTATGCGCTAAAGCATAAGCACTACATTGCAAATAATAGTCATCAATCCATTCATCTTTTTTTGGCTTATTACTTTGTTTAAAATCAATGATTGTCTCTTTATTTTCATAGACGCCAACACAGTCTGCTGCTCCTGCATATTTACCTGGATAATATAATGTTGCCTCACAGCCCCAAATCTCATCCAATTTATTTCTTAATCCATTTTCAATAATCTGGTCTGCCATCATCCGTTCTCTAGTATTGTCCCCGAGTAAATCTAAATTTAATTTACCAAGCAAAAATTTTTCTAAGTATTCATGCATTGAACTGCCCCTGCTACTTGCTTCTTGAGTAATAATTGCTGCCTGTTTTTGTCCAACCCTTTGCTTCCAAGCTTGAAGAGATGCTTTTTTTTCTTCAGATTCTGTTGCTTTTAATATTGTTGTAACCGATGGCAAGCGTTCTTCATTTACAGAGTAATGCCTTGAGCCATCTACTATTGATCTAGTTGATTTTGGATAAATATATTTATTATTCCACTCCATGTGATTTCTTATATTCGCTATTTTAGAAAAAAAGAAATTAATTATTTGCTTTTTTTGAACGATCAACAAATTTTTCTACATTTTCTGTTTGGACTGCTTTTTCAAGTTGTTCAGGATCTTTAATACTTTCAAGTGTTCTAGTAATTGATCTTGCGTCTGTTCCAAACTTATCGACAACAGACATGGCCTCTTCTAATTTTTTTCTAAGAGAAACTATGTTTTCAAAATGTTTCCCAAATCTTGAGGTTATTGTTTTTAAGTGATTATAAATTTCGGTCGCCCCCTTTTGAACTTTTAATGATTGAAATCCCATGTGAAGAGATTGTAAGTAAGCTGAAAGAGTATTGGGCCCACAGATTACAATTTTATGTTTTTTCATTAATTCTTGAGTTAACAACTCTTTACTACTTGGATCTTGGTATTCAGTTAATTCTTTGTATAAGCTTTCAGTTGGCGCATAGACAATTGCAAAATCTGTAGTTTTTGGTGGAACAATATATTTTTCATTAACACTTTTAGCTTTTGCTTTAAAAGCAGTAGCTAATTTTGTTCTAGCATCTGCAACAGCCCTTTTGTCTTGTGCGTCATGACCATCGGTAATTGCTTTAAATTTTTCTACTGGAAAATGGCTATCCACAGGAACTAAAACATCTCCTTGAAGTTTGATTGCAAATTCAACATTTTCACTGGTATCTTCCTTCATCTTAACGTTAGTCATAAATTGAGAAGCAGGTAGTAAATCCTTGATTAAAGCATCTAAGCTAAACTCAGCAAGGGTTCCATATTTTTTAACTCCTGCTAAAATCTTAGTGATCCCCTCTTGGCTTTGATTTAATAATTGGACTTGTTGGTTAAAATTTCCAACTTTTTCATCAACCTTGGTTAAGGCCTCAGTCATGTCTTTTGTAACTCCAGTAGAAAGATTATTAAATGAAGTCGACATTGTGCCAAGTGAGGTATTAATAGTATTATTTAGGGTATCTTTTAAACTTTGTATTTCAGTCTTTAAATTAGCTATTTCTTCAGCTTCCTTATTTTCATTCTCATCTTTAGGCTTGGATTTGATATTTAGATAAAGAATAGATGAAGCAATTCCAACTAATAACACTAATAAAACAACTAAAATTATATCCATGATTCTAATAATTTATTTTACAGTAAAAATATGATTAATATATTCATTTATTAAAAACTTATCTCATGGAATTATTCTTAATATTAAAAATTATATTTCTCATAGGAGTGATAATCGCAATTTACGCTGTTGCCAGAAACCTTGATATTATTAAGATTATTTTAATTTATTGGAAAGATTTAATTCTTAGAAAGTAGTTTAACTAGTTTTTTAACTTCTTGTTTTTTTACTGATGATTTTGAGGTCATCATACATGCTTCGGATCTTAATATTTCTCCATCTTTTAAAATACGAAGATTGTTTGCTTTTAAAGTCTCACCAGTTGAAGTTATATCTGTAATTATCTCACTTGATCCTGTAAAGGGATAAGCTTCTGTTGCCCCTAAACTTCCAACTAATTTAAATTGTGTAACTCCTTTTGAAAATAAAAACTCTCTAGTTAGATTTGGATATTTGGTTGCAACTCTTAATCTTTTCTTCTTTTTATCTTTAAACTCAAATGCAATTTCCTCTAAATCTGCAACTGTTTGGACATCTATCCAAGGATCAGGAATAGCTACAACTAAAGTTGCTTTTCCAAAATCATATCTTTTAGATACATTGATTTTATTTTGAATATTTATTTCACTTTCTTTTAATAAATCATATCCAGAAAAACCAAGGTCTAATGAGCCATCTCCAAGTCTTTCAACAATTTCTCTTGTGTGTAGATATAAAACTTTAACATTTTTTAATTGTTTTATTGATCCTAATAAATCTCTTTCACCACGCTCAGAGAATAAATTTAATTTATTTTTTTTAAATATCTTTAGAATATCTTTTCTAAGTCTACCTTTACTTGGAATACCAATATTAATTATATTTTTGCTCATTAGTAATTTAAATTTAAAGCAGCTCCTACTGCAGCTACTTGATTTTTGGCCCCAAGATCTGAAATTAATTTATCATATCTTCCACCGTTAATTATATTTCTGTTTTTTGATTTAGACTTGATATCAATTTTAAATACCATGCCAGTGTAATATTCTAATTGTCTTCCAAATGAAGCTGAGAAAACAACATTTAATTTTGAAATTTTATTATTTGAGATTGGAAAATATTTTTGATCAACTATTAAATTAATCTTATTCTTTTTAAAAAACTTATTCAGTTCACTTGCAGCTTTATTAATTGGGCATTTAATTTTTAAAAAATCTTTAATTATTTTTGTTACATTTTCTCCTTTTTTGGTTCCTCTTGGGTCCTTGATTTTGTTATCAAATCTTTTTAAAATTTCATTAATTGATCTTCCTGCGATGACTTTAGATAGATCTTCTTTTAACATTTTAAAATATCGTTTCTTATCAATCTCAACAATAGTTGGATCTACATCTGAATTGGTCTCTAATCTTTTCAATAGATCATTAAAATATTTCTCTCTCCAAAAATGTCTTGATAATCTTAACTTCCAACGTTTTGGAATATCTAGTTTTGAAATTAACAAATTAAAGATTTCAACATTCCCTATTGTTAATGTTCCTGTCGTATATTTAATATTTTGTAAAGATTTTAAGGAAGTATTGATAATTTCTTTATCATCATTCTTTTCATCTTTAGACCCAATGATTTCAAATCCAACTTGGTCTCTAATAATAGAGTCTTTTTTATTTTGTGACTTACGATAAGCCTGGCCACTATAAAAAATCTTTTCTTTCCCTTTTAAGTTGTTTTCTAAATACCTAAGACATGAGGCGATAGTTAAGTCAGGTCGTAGGCAAAGCTCACTCCCATTTTGATCAATAAAAGAAAATATAAATTTTCTAAAGTTTTCACCTGATCTTTGAACAATATGATTAGCCTCAATTACTGAAGGTAAATCAATGTACTTAAATCCTTTAGATTTGACCGATCTAAGGATACTTTCAGATAAGTTTTTTGATTTCATTAATTAAATCAGCTTTTGGTATAGTTTGATTGTTTTCACCCTTAACACCTTTAAGGTTTTTGATAGTCACTGTGTTATCATTAAATTCATTTTCCCCACAAATAACTGCAACTGGTAATTCACGTTTATTTGCAAAAGTTAATTGTTTGCCTAGGTTTTTTTTACTATCTAAAAAAACTTCAGCGTTAATATTATTATCTCTTAAAAGATCCACTAATTCATAATAATTTTTTAGATATTTTTGATCCATGACACAAACTAAAACTGGTTTTTGATCTTCAACTTTAATTTGATTTAATTGCATTAAAGCAAACAATAATCTATCTACTCCAAAACTTATTCCTGTTCCTGGAATATCAACGCCTCTAAATCTTGAGATGAGTTTTGCATAAGCGCCCCCTGAACATATGCTTCCAATATCTACTTCTTTTCCTTTGTTATTAGTAACTTTAAAATTTAAATTAGTCTCTACAATAAAGTCTGAGTAATAAGCAAGACCTCTAACGATTGTAAAATTAGTCTTAACTTGATTTAAATTTGATCCATATCTTAATACTTCAAATACATTCTCAAGTTCAATTATCCCTTCTTGAGATAATGGATTTTTTAAAGTTTCTTTTAATTCTTTTAAATCTTTTATTTTTAAAAGATTTAATATTTGTGCAGCTTGATCATCCGAGAGATCGGCTCCTTTAGTAATAGCCCCACTCTGATCTTTTCTTTCTTTTTTAAGGAGGTCTTCAACTCCTTTTAAACCAAATCCAGGCTTATCTAATTTATCAATTGCTCGAATAACCTTAATTTGTTTTTCTTCAGAAATTTTTAATTCATTAATTAATCCTTGAACAATTTTTCTATTACTTACATTGATAGTGAATTGATCTCTGTTTAATCCACAATCTGATAATGTACTTGAAATTAAGTTACAAAGTTCAGCATTTGCTTGGGCAGGATTAACATTTCCAACGATATCAAAGTCTGCTTGCATAAATTCTCTGTAACGTCCATTTCCAGCTTTTTCGTTACGAAATACATTTTGAATAGCATATCTTTTAAATATTGAAGGTAGCTCTTGATTGTTTTGAGCAACAAATCTTGCTAGAGGGCTTGATAGATCGTACCTAAGCGTAATACTTTTTTCACCATCCTCAAATGAGAATACATCAGACATAGGATTACTATCATCTTCTGCTAGAAAAGATCCTATGTTTTCACTAATTTCAAACGAAGGGGTTTCAAGAGCCTCTGCTCCAAACTTAATAAAATTATTCTCAATAGCTTTTAATAGCTTTTTTTTGAGAAGAAGTTTTTTATCCCAACGATCTTCAAAACCTGAAGGTAATCCAGGTACTAATTTATTTTCTTTATTCATTTTTTGGTACCCGGGCTGAGAATCGAACTCAAACTTAAAGTTCCACAAACTTTCGTGCTAACCGTTACACCACCCAGGCATTCCTTGTTTTTATATTATTTTTGTGTGGATTAAAAATTATATTATAAATAAATAGCCTACAGGCTATGGAAACAGATTCTATGAGTGCTTCTTGAAGTCTCTCTGTATGTAATATTTATAATCATGAGCAGTCTTTTAGACAATAATTGTCATTATTCAAGTAAAAATAAAAAGGACGTTAATCTATTTATAGATTTAACGCCCTTTGAAATATTTAAAATTAATCTATTTTTTTTAGATTAACTGCAGAAGGGCCTTTTGGGCCATCTTCTAATGTAAACTCGAGTTTATCCCCTTCGTTTAGATATCTCATGTCAGCTGCTTTTACTGCTGATGCATGCACAAAGGCATCTTTTTCTTTGTCATCTCTTTCAATGAAACCATAGCCTTTTTTACCATTATACCATTTAATTTTACCAGTTAGTGTACTCATCTTATTTCTCAGTCCTTATGTTGTTTATTATTCCATAAAGCTAATTTGATTTTTTAATTATTTCAAGATGAAAAGTGGATGGTGGTGCCTCGGGAAGGATTCGCACCTCCGACACAAGCCTTTTCAGGGCTCTGCTCTACTCCTGAGCTACCGAGGCAAAAATTAACCCCTAAAGATTATTCTACCTTTTGTAAGGTCGTAAGGTGTCATCTCAACTGTCACATTATCGCCTTGCAATACTCTAATTCTATTTTTTCTTAACTTACCAGCAGTATGAGCAGTAACAGTATGCCCATTCTCTAACTTAACTCTAAACATTGCATTAGGAAGTAGATCCATGACCTTTCCTTTAAATTCAAGCAAATCTTGTTTAGACAATTTTATTTTCTCCTAATTCTTTTTTTTACAGATTGAGCGTGTCCTGCTAATCCTTCGTAATTTGCAAGTGTTATAACTGAAGGACCAAGACTTTCAATACCCTTTTTAGATAAGTTTATATAGGAAATCCGTTTATAAAATTCATTTACACTTACTCCACTTGAATATTTAGCTGAACCATTGGTTGGTAATATATGGTTAGAGCCAACATTATAATCAGTCATTGCCATAACAGCATATTTTCCTAAACAAACAGATCCTGAACTTTTAATTTTTGGCACAAATGAATTATAATTTTTAACATTTAATTCTAAATGTTCAGGTGCAATTTTATTTACAACATCAATTATTTTCTTATCAGAGCTAATATGCATTAAAATTCCATTATTTGATAAGCTTTTTCTTGCAATAGATGATCGTGGAATTTCTTTTAATTGTTTAACAATTTCATTTTGAACTTTATCTATTAAAGATTTATCTTTTGAAATTAAAATACATTGAGCAAGATTATCATGCTCTGCTTGTCCTATTAAATCACTTACAACCCATTCTGGATTTGAAAATTTATCACAAACAATAGTGACTTCTGAAGGGCCTGCAGTCATTCCCTCAATTCCAACATCACCAAAAACTTCTTTCTTGGCAGCAGCCACATATGCATTACCAGGGCCTACTATTTTATTAACTTTATTTATTTTCTTGGTTCCATAAGCAACAGCTGCAATCGCTGAAGGCCCACCGATTGAATAAATTTCTTTAATTTTACATTTGCGCGCCGCATATAACACTGCTGGATTTTGTTTTCCTTTAAACCCAGGATTAATCATTACAATCCTTTTAACACCTGCAACAATTGCTGGAATAGCATTCATTAATACACTTGATGGATATGAAGCGGTTGAACCTGGTACATAAATTGCAACTGATTCTAAAGGTACATATTTGTACTCAAGTTTATTTTTGTATTTATCAATGTAAGAAATGTTTTTAAATTTTTGCAGTGAATGAAATTTGTAAATTCTATTGTATGCAATATCGATTGCTTGCTTTACTTTTTTATCTAGTGATTTTATTGAATTAGTAATCTGTTTTTGTGAAGGAACAATTATAGTATTTTGATTAAATCTCTTTTCATATTTTACTAAAGCTTTATCTCCATTTTTTCTGACATCTTTAATGATACTTGAAACTGAAACTGAGTTAGATTGTACTTTTTTCTTTCTTTGAAGAAGCAAACTATCTAAATTTTTATCAAAATTTTTATTATTACTATTTAATATTTTCATTAGTCTTTAATTTCGTTTTGATCTTCAAGTCTTACTTCAATTGTTTCAGTAGTCAAAGCAATGTGGGCATTATTGTTAAAAATTAAATTAATTTCATAATCATCTTTATTTTTTAGATAATCTATTGCTATCAACTCTAAAACTAAATCCTCATTGTTTTGGTCTATATTTTTAGATTTAACTTTATCAACAAAATCAAACCTACAAATACTATTGATTTTCTTATCTTCCTGAGCTGTTTCGATCTTGGTTCTCTCAATTGATAATAAGAAAACTTTGTTTGAGGCTAAATATTTTATATCTGAAACTTTTACTTTTGCGCCAGCGCTACATGCTGAAATCATTTGTAAACCTTCATTATCTGAAGCTATAATTTTTGCTAAATATTTCTTTTCCATTAATTAACTCTTCTAATTTTTGCTCCAACTTTTTTTAATTTCTTTTCTATATTTTCGTATCCACGATCAAGATGATAAATTCTATTGATCACTGATTTTCCTTTTGCAGTTAAAGCAGCGAGAATCAATGAAACAGAGGCTCTTAAGTCTGTTGCCATCAATTCAGCTGCTTCAAAATTAATATTGCCAGTAACTTTTGCTTTATTACCATCTGTTGAAATTTTAGCACCCATTCGATTTAATTCTGCGACATGCATAAATCTGTTTTCAAAAATATCTTCTTTAATTACAGATTGTTTGTTTGCTTTACACAACAATACCATTATTTGGGCCTGTAAATCAGTTGGAAAGCCTGGATAAGGAGCAGTTTTAATATTCATACTTTTAATTTTTTTATTACCCAAAATATGAACTTCGTTTTTTTTAACATTAATTTTTGCACCAATTTTTTTTAATGTACTAATTTCAGTTTGAATAATTTTAGGAACTATATTTTTAATCTTTAAATTTCCTTCAGTGACCGCTGCTGCAACCAAATAAGTTCCAGCCTCAATTCTATCAAACATTACCGGATAGGTAGTTTCTTTTACTTTTGATACTCCTTCAATTTTTACTGAACGCTTATTAATCCACTTAATATTACATCCCATACTTTTTAAAAAATTAACTAAATCTTTTATTTCAGGTTCAATTGCACAATTTTTTAAAATAGTAGTTCCTTTTGCAAAACTTGCTGCAATTATTAAATTTTCGGTAGCACCCACTGATATTTTTGAAAATTTAATTTTACTTCCAATTAATCCATTAGGTGCAGTAGCATGAACGTATCCTTGATTAATTTTATATTTAACTCCTAACTTCGATAAAGCACTTAAATGTATATCAACAGGTCTTGTGCCAATTGCACAGCCTCCTGGTAGAGACACTTTTGCTTTACCAAATTTTGCAAGTAAAGGTCCAAGAACTAAAATTCCTGCTCTCATAGTTTTGACTAAACTATAAGATGCAAAACTTTTATTTTGTTTTACATTATCAATAACTAAATTATTTTTATTAAAATTGATTTTAGATCCTAACGATTGCAATAAACTAACCATCGTCTCAATATCTTTAACTCTAGGTAAATTTTTTAGGTAAATTTTTTTTTTTGATAATAAAGTTGCTGCTAAAATTGGAAGAGATGCGTTTTTTGAACCTGATATTTTTATTTGTCCTTTGAGCTTATTGGCTCCGAAGACTTCAAGTTTTTGCATAACTATACTTTAGGTAAAGTTACTCCAGTTTGACCCATATATTTTCCATTACGATCAGCATATGTCACTTCTGGTTTTTCATTACCTTTCAAAAAGATAAATTGAGCAACACCTTCATTTGCATAAATTTTTGCAGGCAACGGTGTTGTGTTGGAAAATTCGAGTGTTACATAACCTTCCCATCCTGGCTCTAAAGGCGTTACATTAACTATAATTCCACATCTTGCATAAGTAGATTTACCAAGACAAATAACTAATACATCATCTGGAATTTTAAACTTTTCAACTGTCCTTGCTAAAACAAATGAATTTGGTGGAATAATACATTCTGATACATTTTTTGTAACAAAGTTTGTTGGTTTAAAATTTTTTGGATCTACAATTTCTGAATTTACATTAGTAAAAATCTTAAACTCATCCGAAACTCTTGCATCATAACCAAATGATGACAGTCCATAAGAAATGCTATCTCCTCTGACTTGTTTTTCCTCAAAAGGTGAAATCATACCTTCTTCTTTGGACATTTTTCTAATCCACTTATCTGAAAGAACTGACATTATTTATTTTTCTTCTTTGTTTTTTTTTGAAAAAGTTTTCGTTTTTTTAAATTTTTTCTTAACGCTAAGCTTAAACGCTCATTTTTTTCCTTAGAATTCATTCTTTATCTGGATTGGTAAGAAAGTCTAAAGTTATAGGCTTTGACGCATCTAAAGTTTTAGGCTTAACTTCCTCTTCTTTGGGGCCTTCTTTTGCTAAGCGTTTAGCTTTTTTCTCAGCAAGCTTCTTTTCTCTTTTAGCTTGCTTCTCCATAAGCTTATTTCCTTTAGTAGATTTATAATCGTAATGAATTCCCATAAAATTTTCCTCACGTAGGTATAAAGCATATTCATCAAAAAATTAAGGCAATATTTTGAAAAAAATGCTTTATTATTACTAAATATTATTTTGATCATAAGCTCCTATAGATAAATGGTATATCAAGTCATTGGTAATGACTAATTCCCTGGTCAGTACAGGGTGGGAGCACCATAATTAATTTTTATAGAAAAGTTTTCTTAAAAAAACTGATAATAAAACTAAACCAACAAAAGCTAAAATTGGTAAATAAATATCTGCTGAAAAAATAATATCTGTTATTCCAGGGATATCTGAATTTTGATCAATAACTTTTTCTAAGCCACTACCAATAGAAACAGCTAAGAATATTTGAGGTATAATTCCAATTAAAGTTGCAAAGAAAAAATTAATTAATTTTACATTAAAAATAGTTGGTAATA
>JAOHHF010000006.1 GCA_028099475.1 Candidatus Pelagibacter sp. | reverse complement strand
TTTCATTATTCTGTTGTAATTGTCAAATTTTGAATTTTTTTATCTTTGTTACGAGTCTTAAAAACTTTTATATTTTCAATATTTTTTGGAACTAATTCATCTTCAAAAAATTGTAGCTGAAATTCTAATAATTTTTCTGAAGAACTTAAATAATCATGTTCTAATTTTATTTTTTCAAATTCAGAAAATAAAACTCTTACATTTTCCTTAACTGTAAATATCTCATCTTCAGTTTTTTTTGCTGAGTTTTTAATGATCGCTGTTGATAAAATTAACAAAAATACAACCAATATTAGGCCAATCTTTTTCAAAGTTTGTCCCCAAAATTCTCAATTTCAATCAAATTTTTAAATTGATCCAAAATATCAGTTTCGAAATCATAAAAATCTTTTTTCTTTTTTACATATCTAAGTTTCGCAGACCGTGAAGGCAAGTTTTCATTTATTTCTTTTTCAGAGGGAACAATTGCTTTTTTTTCAATTAATTCAAATAAAGTTTCAGCTTGTTCCATCACTGGAACATATCTAGATATGCTTTTTTTTTCAGACAAACTTTTAAAAAAATATTTTACAATTTTATCTTCTAGTGAATGAAAAGTTACAACAATTAATAAACCATCTTTTTTTAGAACTTTAGCCGCATTAATTAGTCCAAATATTAATTCGCTAATCTCCTTGTTTACGAAAATTCTTAAAGCTTGAAAAACTTTAGTAGCGCTGTGCACTTTAAAATTTTTTTTACGTTTTGTCTTATCTATGATATTAACAAGAGTTTGAGTGTCTATTTTATTTTTTGATCTCTCTTTAATAATGCTTCTTGCTATAAACTTACTTTCTTTTTCTTCTCCAAAAAATTTGAATACTTTTTCTAGTTCTTTTTCATCTAATTTATTTATTACATCTTCAGCTGAAAAATTATTTAATCCCATTCTCATATTCAAATTTCCACCTGATTGAAAAGACAACCCTTTTCTAGGATCTTTTATTTGAGTATAGGAATATCCAAGATCAAAAATTATACTTTTTATATCTTCATTTTTTAGTTTTAGATTATTTAATTGACTAAATTTTAAATTTTTAAATAAAAATCTATCGTCAAATTTTTCTTTTATATGACTGGCAATTTTTTTACTTTCAGCATCTCGATCAAGAGCAATTACTTTGGTGTTTTCAAACTCTAGGATTTTTTTTGAATATCCTCCTTGACCGAAAGTACAGTCAATAAATGTGCCACCATATTGAGGGGAAATAATACTAATAATTTCTTTTAGCAGTACCGGATAATGCTTTTGCACTTTTGGTACTATGGTGGCGTCCATTTATTTCTTTAAAGACCATTAATTTTTTTGTCTTCTTAGGAATGCTGGTATCTCAAGATCATCTTCCTCATTTTCATTGTTTGAAGAAAGTAAATCATCAGAACTTGAATTTTCAGTTTCAGCACTAAATAAATCTGGTGCATCTGAGTCAACACCAAACTCTTTAAGGTCATTAGAAATATCTTCTTCGATGCTTTGTTCCATTGTTTCTTCTTGAGCAGTCTCCAAAGCTTCTTGAGTAAATGATTTTTCCATTTCATTTACTGAGCTATCTTCAACAACACTTTCCGTTTCAAGAGTATTTGTATGTAACACTTGTTCATTTGTTACATTTGAATTTAAATGATCTTGAATTTGCTCTTGAACAATTTCATTCTCAAGTTTAAGTGCATTTGCACCATGAGTGACTGGATTTGAGATTGAGTTAGAAAAATTAAACGAAGCAGATGATCCCATATTTGAAAAATCTGAGTAACCCGGATTTCTATTTTGAATACGGTGAACCATATTTATTACAGATTTAGTTTCAGGTTGTTGTCCATCCAAAGATGTAGCAACTATTGAAACTCTCATTTTTCCATCAAGCTCTGAGTCTGTAATTGCCCCTATAATTAACTCTGCCTCAGGGTCAACCTCAGCTCTTACTTTGTTTACAGCCTCATCAACTTCAAAAAGTTTAAGATCTTTACCGCCAGTAATATTAACTAATAGGCCTTTAGCACCTTTTAGGGTGTAGTCATCTATAAGTGGATTACTAACAGCCATGTCTGCAGCCTTAATAGCTCTTCCTTCACCTTCGGCTTCACCTGTTCCCATCATTGCTTTACCCATTGATGCCATAACTGTTTCAACATCAGCAAAATCAAGATTAATCAAACCTGGTCTTACCATTAAATCAGTTATACTTTGTACACCATGCATTAAAACATTATTTGAAAGATTAAAAGACTCTTCAAATGTAGTCTGTTCATTTGCAATTTTAAACAAGTTTTGATTTGGAATTACAATGATTGTATCAACATGTTTTCTTAATTCTTCCAAACCTTGTTGTGCTCTTCTCATTCTTGAGGGGCCTTCATATAAAAATGGAAGAGTCACAACACCTACAGTTAAAATATTTAATTCTTTAGCAGCTCTTGCGATGACATGAGCAGCACCAGTGCCCGTTCCACCACCCATACCGGCTGCAATAAAAACCATGTTTGCACCTTGAAGTGTATTTATTATTTCATTTAAAGATTCATCAGCAGCAGCTTGACCAATATCAAGTTTTGCACCCGCTCCTAAACCTTTTGTTAAATTTAATCCGATTTGAATTCTTGCTTTTGCTTTACTTAACTTTAAATCCTGCGCATCAGTATTGACAGCAATAAATTCTACTCCTTGTAGATTATTTTCTATCATTTCATTAATAGCATTTCCGCCTGCTCCACCTACTCCTAGTACTAATAGTCGTGGCTGTAACTCTTTTATTTCTGGTGCTTTAAAGTTAATTGTCATCTTATTTCCCCTCATTATTGTTTAAATGTTTTTCCCATTTAAGACTTGCTCGATTTAAATTTGCTTTTTTTCTTGCAGTTGCCTTAAATTTTTCAAATGCTGTTGGCTCCCATATTTGAAAGGTTTGACCTTGACCAACAAACAGCATGCTATTTTTAATTTTTGCATGTTTTAATAATTTTGTTGAAAGTGACATTCTACCTTCACTATCAAATTGTAAATTTGTACTTTCTGACAATATTGATGTTGCAAAATAATCTCTTTTTTCTTCAAAAGGATTTAAGGAGTCAATTGCAGAAGAAATTTTTTCAATTCTATCTTGAGAGCATGCTTCTATTGAGGAATTATTAAAAGATGGATAACAGACGACACCATTGTATCCTAAATTTGACAAATGTGATCTAAAACTAGCAGGCACAGAAACTCTTCCCTTCTTGTCTAGTTTGTTCTCGTAAGTAGATAAAAACATATATTTTTAATTTTATAAATTCCATAATTGGGAATATATGGGAATATATGGGTAAATAGATATTGTGTCAAATGATGATTTTTAAGGAAATTTCGAGGAATAGTAATAACTTTTAACTATCAAAAATAATTATGATTTCAAATTATTAAGTCTTTAGGGGGACACATCATATATTAGAAAAAAAAGAACAAAATTGATTCAATGATGAATCAAAACGTGAACATTTATTTAGTTAAAAATTTAGTTTGTGGATAATTTTGCCAGATAAACTATAAGCCGGGTTCTGTCATTTAAATCTATCATTTGTCTAGGCTTAAAATCACTCTTAAGCTCAAGCAACTAACCCTGATGACTAGCCAAGGATGGCTTTTAGTTTTGCAACAATGTCATCTCTACTTAGTCTTGCTCCCAGTGGGGTTTTCCAGCGTTCATTGTTACCAATAGAACCGGTGTGCTCTTACCACACCTTTTCACCCTTGCCATGTTATGGCGGTTTATTTTCTGTGGCACTATCCCTAGGGTTACCCCCGCCAGTTATTATCTGGCACTGTATCCTTGTGGAGCCCGGACTTTCCTCTTTAATAAATTAAAGCGATAAATCATTTATCTGGCATTATCAATTTATTACTAAACTTTAAAATTTCAAGAAAATTTATTTCAACATTTTAGTAAGATTTTTACTGATAATTAAACATTCCTGATCAATTATTCCATTAATTAGGTCTTGTCTAAACCTTCTTTGAAAAGCTTTAGTAATTGTTTTTAAATATTTAATTTTATCTAAATTAGATTTTTTAGGAATTTTTTGTGAATAACCAATTTTAAATAAGTTTTTAAAAAATGTTTTTTTTTGTAAATTATTTATTCTTAACATTCTGTTTTTAATTAATATCTTCTGATCTAGATTATACCAGTAACCAATATGTTTTTGAGATAAATATTTCCAAGGAAATTTCTCTCCGGGATCTTTTTTTCTATCTGGCGCAACATCAGAATGTCCTAAAATATTTTTTGAACTTATTTTATATTTTTGAATTAAAAATTTACTTAATCTAATCAACGATAAAATTTGAGACCTAGAAAATTTTTTATATCCCTTGCCATGTCCAGGATTTGCTATTTCAATACCAATTGAATTTTTATTTAAAGAATTATAATTTTTCCATGCAGATCTTCCCGCATGCCATGCAGTGTATAAATCGGGAACTATAGTTATGATTTCTCCACTAATTTTAATAAAATAATGACTACTTACCTCAGATTGTATATTTGTAAGTCTATTGATTGCAGCAGACTCACTCTTCATTCCAGTGTAATGAAAAATAATGAACTTAATATCTCCTGGTTTTCTTTTTATTGAATTAAAATTTGGAGAGTAATTAAAACTAGTTTTTAAAGCCATTTTATTGTCATTTTTTTAACTTAATCTCGATTTACTTTATATTAATATGCATTATATAATTAACTTTGTAATGAAAAAATTCTTAAAATTATCAATTATAACTCTTATGCTTTCAACAAGTGCTTTTGCAGGTACTGATGGTGAAAACGAACTGTCAAAAAAAGCAAAACGAACTAAAGATTGTTTTGAACCTTTAAATAGAGCAACATTTGCCTTAAACCAAGGTTTAGATAAAGTAGTTTTTAAACCAGTTGCAAAAGTCTACAGAGTTTTGCCTTCACCAGTTAGAACTGGAGCTAGCAATTCATTAGATAACTTATCAACACTAGTTACTATCCCAAATAATCTTCTTCAAGGTGATTTTAAAAGTGCTGGAATTAACACTGCAAGATTTTTGATTAACACAACTGTTGGAATAATTGGAATAATTGACATCGCTCAAATGATAGGATTTCCAGAATATGAAAAAGAAGATTATGGACAAACACTAGGTGCGCTTGGGGTAGGACCAGGGTGCTATTTAGTGCTTCCAGTAATTGGACCATCAACTGTAAGAGATACTATTGGATCATTAGCAAACGTAGTTGGAGGAGATCCTTGGTATAATGTAACTGTTGCAAATGACACTCAATATTTTTCTGATGCAGATTATTTGACTACAAGGGTAACAACAGGAATTGACTTTAGAGCTAAAAATATTGATTCATTTGAAAATTTAGAAAACAATTCTATAGATTTTTATGCCTCAGTTAGAAGTTTATATTTACAAGACAGACAAAAGAAAATTGCTAATTCAAAAGAAGTCACCGAAACTATGGATGATGGTGATTGGGAAGAAATAGAAACAAATTAATTACTGAGACTAAAAAAATGAAAAAATTATTATCATTTTTTATATATTCTATAATTGTATTATCAAATATTAGCTATTCACACTCAATAGAACCCGATGTTTTTATTCAATCAACCGTTAACAGAGCTGCTGAAACATTAAGTGGCAACTACAGCAAAGAACAAAGAATTGAAAAATTAAAAGAAATTGCTGTTGATACAGTTGATATTAAGGGAATAGGTTTTTACTCACTAGGCTCTCATCGAAAAGGTTTAAACAAAAATCAACTAGCAAATTATACAGATGTTTTTAAAGAATATTTTTTAAAAAGCTTCTCAAGTAGACTTGCCGAATACTCTAATCCTGAAATAGAAGTTAATTCAAAGAAAAAGCTCAATGAAAACTATACAATTGTTTCAAGCACATTGGTTGGTACAGACAGCAGACCAGAAGTAAAGATTGAGTGGAGAGTGTATACTAAAAACCCTGAAAATTTATTAATTAGAGATTTAATTATAGAAGGTTTGAGCTTAGCAAGAACTCAAAAAGAGGAGTTTTCATCAATTATTAATTCTAATGATGGTAATATAGAGGCTCTTTTAAAAAATTTATCTGATTTTTCTTCTAAATAACCCTCAATTGATAATTCTAATTAGGATTACCTTTAATATCTGTGGTTAGCTCTTGATAAATGATTACATTTAAAGCATGAAAATTTTTTATAACTCTATCTATGTTCCAATTTAAATCTACATTATTACAATTTAATTCTTGAAAATAATAAACCTTTGCATTACCTAAATTTGGATCTATTTCTTTTGTAACGATATTTAACAAGTCTGTTTTTTTTTCTATGGCAAAATTAAATCTACAAACGTTGGATGATGCCCAAAAGACAAGTGCAGTTAATGCAGTTGCTATAAAAATCATTAAATAGGATAATCTCATTATATAATTTTTTTCATTACTGTTTGTTAACAATAAAAGATAACTCTATAAATATCTTGTATGCTCAAAACGAGCATTCTTAACGTGTATCAATAAAAAATAATTTTTGTTAAATTTGTAATATGATTTTGGTGGGCCCGCCAGGACTCGAACCTGGGACCAATACATTATGAGTGTACTGCTCTAACCAACTGAGCTACAGGCCCAAAACTAAGTTTAGTTATATCATTTTTTATAAGTTATCAATTAAAGATAATCATTAAATGGTGGGCCGTGTTGGTTACGCTCCAACTACCCCTGCAATGTCAATGCAGTACTCTACTATTGAGCTAACGGCCCAGTAAGTTTAACTTTCTAAGAAACTTTTTAGTTGTTTAGATCTGCTTGGGTGTTTTAGTTTCCTAAGAGCTTTTGCTTCTATTTGTCTAATCCGTTCTCTAGTTACAGAAAATTGAAGACCCACTTCTTCTAAAGTGTGATCCGTATTCATTCCAACACCAAATCTCATTCTTAAAACTCTTTCTTCTCTAGGAGTTAAGGTAGATAAAATTTTAGTTGTTGCTTCACCTAAATTTGATTTAATCGCCTGCTCTAATGGTGCTAAGGCTTTAGTGTCCTCAATAAAATCTCCCAAACTACTATCTTCCTCATCCCCAACCGGTTTTTCAAGTGACACAGGTTCTTTAGAAATTTTTAATACTTTTCTAACTTTATCTAATGGCATTCTAAGTTTTTGAGCTAACTCTTCAGGAGTTGCCTCTCTACCAAACTCACTTAAAATTAGTCTTTGAGTTCTTACAATCTTATTAATTGTTTCAATCATATGAACTGGAATTCTAATCGTTCTTGCTTGGTCAGCAATTGACCTAGTGATTGCTTGTCTAATCCACCATGTAGCATATGTTGAAAATTTATATCCTCTTCGATATTCAAATTTATCTACAGCTTTCATCAAACCAATATTACCTTCTTGAATTAAATCTAAAAACTGAAGACCTCTATTAGTGTATTTTTTGGCAATAGAGATTACTAATCTTAAATTAGCTTCAACCATTTCTTTTTTAGCTATTCTAGATTCTTTTTCACCTTTTTGAACACGACTAACTAATTTTTTAAAATCTGTTACAGAAATTCCTAATTTATGACTTATTTCAATTAATCTTTCTCTAATATTTTTAAATTCATCTTTGTTTTTTGAGAAAAATTGTTTCCAAACAGAATTCGTATCTAAAAACTTTTTAAGATTAGGGTTAATTTCATTACCTATATAAAACTTAATAAACTCATTTCTTGGTATGTTATGGTCCATTGCTAATCTTAAAAGATTACCCTCTAAGGATATAATTTTTTTATTTTCTACATAGTGTTTTTGAACAAGTTCTTCTAAAACTGAAGGAGATAATTGAAGAGATTTAATATTTTCTAAAATATCATCAACAATTTTTTGATACCCTTTTTCTTTTGCTGGAGAAAAATTTTGAGAATTTAAAATACAATCTAATTTTTCTTTTTGGTATTTAATTAGCTTTGCATACTCTTTTGTCAAAGTATTAACTGTTTTTAAAACTTTTGGCTTAATCTCTGTTTCCATTGCAGCAAGTGTTGGATTAAAATCATCATCATCACCATCACTTGAGCCTTCTTCTTTATCTGTCTCACCTGCATTTTTTTGTTTTGCACTAGGACCTGTAGACTCGTCCTCCATATAATTTGTATCTATATCTATAATTTCTCTAACTAAAATTTCATCTTTTTGTAATTGGTCGTTCCATTCATAAAATTGTTGAGCTGTAATTGGGCTCTGTGAAAGAGCAATTAGCATCACATCTTTTCCAGCTTCTATTCTTTTAGCAATTGCAATCTCACCTTCTCTTGAAAGTAATTCAACTCCACCCATCTCACGTAAATACATTCTGATAGGATCGTCACTTTTCTCAATTGTCTTACCTTCTTCTTTAGAAGAGCCTTCTTTTTTTCTTAAGACTTTAAAATCTGATTTCTTTTCAACTAATGCAACGCCTTCATCTAAAATGTGAAGGAATGCTTGTGATAAATTTTCATCTGATAGATTTCTTTTTCCAAGTGATTTATTTAATTCTTCGTAAGTGATGAAACCTCTATGGGTTCCTCTACCCATTAATCTAGCAAATGATTTAGTAATAATTCTTTCCACAGCAATATAAGTTTGAAAGACTTATATAATATCAAATTGGCAAAAATCCATTGCTAAATTGATCAGATTAATTGATTTTTCTCTCATTTTTCAGCTCTTTTAGCTCATTGAATGTTGATTCACTCATATCCTTTGAGAACTTCGATTCTAACTCTTGGATTCTAAACTCAAGGTCATAATTAAATAGATCTTTTGAAATGTCATCTAGTAATTCTATCACTTGATTATCATCATCAGGCTTATTTTTTAAAATATGTTTAATGGGTGCAAACTTATTAATCTTATCCAATAACTGTTTATCCAAATTTAAATCCTCAATATTTATTTGCTCGCCAGATTTTAATCTTTCAATAGTTGAAGCTAATATCTGTTTATTGATCTCAGTAAATAACTTAATATTTTCTATTAAATGAATATTGGCTTGAAATAGAGATAAGTTATTTAAAATTAAATATAATAAAGAAAATTCTTTTAGCTCTACCCCACTCACAGATTTACTTTCATTAAAATATTTTTTAGTAGTCTCTAAGGATTTAGTTTTTTTAACAAAAAACTTTTTCTTATTTTGATTAGAATGTGGTGTTAATTCTGCTATTTTTTCTAAAAAATATTCTAGAACGTACTTTTTAATAAAATCATCTTTAATTGTATTTGCTATAGATCTAAGTTTTTTTTCAAATATTGCCATTGATGAAGGGTTGTTTTCAGTTTGTTTTTTATAATGGCTGAAAATAAATTGATGTATGGAAAGTTTACTTTGTCTAGTAAAATCTACAAAATAGTTTTTTCCATGTTTGTTAACATAACTATCGGGATCTTCTTTATCTGGTAAAAATAAAAAAGATATTTGTTTTTCAGGTCTAAGTTCTTTAATAGAATTTTCTGCAGCTCTAACGGCAGCTTTATAGCCGCTTTCATCCCCATCAAAGCAAATTATGATATCATCAAAGAATTGGTTTAAAGTTAAAATTTGTTTATCTGTTAGCGATGTGCCAAGGTTAGCAACAACATTTTCAATTCCATTTTTACTTAAACCGACAACATCCATATATCCTTCAACTAAATAAATGTGATCTAACTTGTTAGATAATTTTCTAGCTGAATCTAAATTATATAAATTTGAACCTTTTTTAAAAAAATTAGTTTCTGGTGAATTGATATATTTTGCTAAGTAGTCTAAATTTTCTATTATTCTTCCTCCTAAAGCAATAGGTTGACCTGAAATATTATTTATTGGAAAAATTAATCTTCCTCTAAATCTTTCAACATATGTATTCTTTTTTTCATCAAGATAAAACAGGCCACTTTCCACTAAAGTTTGTTCACTAAATTCATTTTTTAATTTTTCAAAAAAACTTGGGTTTTTCTCAATAAATCCCATTTTAAATTTTTTAACTTCTTCTTTACCTAAAGATCTATTTTTTAAATAATCCCTAGCATTTGAGTAGCTTTCGTTTTTTAATAATTCACTGTGATAAAAATCAACGTATTGACTATAAATTGACAAATACTCTTTCCATTTTTTCTCTCTTTCTTCATCTTGTTTTGAAAACATATACGGCTGCATACCTGCTAGCTGAGCTAAGTGTTTAACAGCTTCACCAAATTTAAAATTTTGAGTTTTCATTACAAAGTCAAAGATGTTTCCATGTTCTGAGGTTGCAAAACAATGATAAAATTCTTTTTCATCGTTAACAGTAAATGATGGAGTTTTTTCCGTTTTAAAAGGAGACAAGCCCACATATTCTTTGCCTCTTTTTTTTAAAGCTACAGACTTTGATACAACAGTTGAAACTTTGAGCCTTGTTTTAATTTCATCAAGATACTCTTTTGGGTATTTCATTAACTATTTAATAATTCCTTAATTAGAGGACCTGCTTTTGCAAAATCAATTTCATCAGCATGTGTTTTTTTTAGCTCTCCCATGACCTTGCCCATATCTTTTACTGAGCTTGCTCCAAGTTTTGAGATAACATCAGCGCATATTTTTTTTGTTTCTTCTTCACCAAGTTGTTTGGGTAAAAAACCTGATAAAATATCAAGTTCATTTTGCTCAACTTCTAAAAGATCTGTCCTGTTATTTTTCTTATAAATATCTATCGATTCGGCTCTTTGCTTAACCATTTTTTTTAAAAGCTTCTTAATATCCTCGTCATCCGTGTCCTTTTTATTAGGACCTGATCTGTTCACAATGTCTAAATCTTTAATAGAAGATAATATTAACCTATAGGTTGATATTTTAGTTTTCTCTTTAGCTTTTAAAGCGTTTTTATATTCAGTTTCGATTGTTTCTTTTAATGCCATAATTTTTTTAATCTACTGCAAAGAAAAAATTCTTCAAAAGAAAAATTGTTTTTTTACAATTTTATAATACATCTCTGTTGCGATAATAATGCATTTATTGTATTAACCTTTAACTCATGAGTTGTAATTGACCAAAAAAGCAAAAAAAACAAACTCAAAAAATTCACAAATTCATACAGGCGTTTTAGTTCTTGAAAACAAGAAGGTTTTTAAAGGAATAGGAATTGGTTACCAAGGAGAAGCGACTGGAGAAGTTTGCTTTAATACATCACTAACAGGCTACCAAGAAATTATATCGGATCCCTCTTATGCTGGACAAATCATAAACTTTACTTTCCCACATATTGGAAATGTTGGGACTAATAAAGAAGATCACGAGTCTGATAAAATATGGACTAAAGGAGTAGTATTTAATTCAGAGATCACTTCACCCTCAAACTACAGATCTTTTCAACATTTAGATGCCTGGCTTAAGAAGAACAAAATAGTTGGAATTACAGGGTTAGATACTAGAAGTTTAACTAATTTTATCAGAGATAAAGGTGCTCCAAAAGGAACAATTGCTTATTCGAAAACTGGTAAATTTAATATCAGCAAACTCACTAACTCAACGATTAAGTGGAGTGGATTAAAAAATCTTGATCTTGCAGAAAAAGTTACCACACCAAAGAATTATATTTGGAAGGGTCTTAAAACTTGGAAAAAAGAAACGGGTTTCAAAAAAAATACCAAGAATACCTTTCATGTGGTTGCAATTGATTATGGGATAAAGAAGAATATTTTAAGATATTTTTCTGACTTTAATTGTAAAGTAACTGTTGTTTCTTGTAAAACACCTTCTAATAAAATTTTAGCTCTTAAACCAAATGGTATATTTTTATCCAATGGCCCAGGAGATCCTGCGGCAACTGGTAAATATGCAATCAATATACTTAAAGATTTAATTAAAAAAAATTTACCTATATTTGGTATTTGTTTAGGCCATCAAATACTAGCCCTTACCCTTGGGGCTAAGACTAAAAAGATGAAATTAGGTCATAGAGGAGCAAACCATCCGGTTAAAAACTTAATTCATGATAATGTTGAAATCACTAGTCAAAATCATGGCTTTGAGGTTATCAAAGAAAATTTACCAAAGAATATTGAAGTCACTCATAAGTCTTTATTTGATAATAGTATTGAGGGTATCAGATTAAAAAACAAACCAATATTTTCAGTTCAATATCACCCTGAGTCTAACCCTGGACCACAAGACAGTGTTTATTTATTTCAAGAATTTATTAACAACATGAAAAAAAATGCCAAAAAGAAAAGATCTTAAAAAAATATTAGTGGTTGGTGCGGGTCCAATTATTATTGGTCAGGCTTGTGAGTTTGATTACTCAGGAACACAAGCTTGCAAAGCATTAAGAGATGAGGGTTATAAAGTTGTGCTTATTAATTCAAATCCAGCAACAATAATGACCGATCCTGATGTTGCAGATAAAACTTATATAGAGCCTATTACTTTAGAGGTTTTAGAAAAAATTCTTAAAAAAGAAAAACCAGATGCAATTCTTCCAACCATGGGGGGTCAAACTGCTTTGAACCTTGCAATGGAGGCTGAGAAAAAAGGAATTCTTAAAAAATACAAAATAGAACTTATTGGAGCTAACTCTAAAGCTATTTCAAATGCAGAAGACAGAAAAAAGTTTAGAAAAAACATGATCGATATAGGTTTAGATTTACCAAAATCTGAAATCGTCAATAACATCAATCAAGCATCTAAAGTTTTAAAGAAAATTGGCTTACCAGCAATTATTAGACCTGCATTTACCCTTGGAGGTCTTGGAGGTGGAATTGCAAAAAATAAAAAAGATTATTTAAAAATTATTAAAAGTGGATTACACGAGTCCCCTGTGAGCCAAGTTCTAGTTGAAGAATGCCTAGAGGGCTGGAAAGAATTTGAGATGGAAGTTGTAAGAGATAAAAAAGACAACTGTATTATTATTTGTTCTATTGAAAATATTGATCCAATGGGAATTCATACCGGAGACTCGGTTACCGTCGCCCCTGCTCTTACTTTAACGGATAAAGAATACCAAGTAATGAGAAATGCATCCATTGCTTGTCTTAGAAAAATTGGAGTTGAGACAGGTGGATCCAATGTTCAATTTGCAATTAATCCTAAAAATGGACGAATGGTTGTAATTGAAATGAATCCAAGGGTATCCCGTTCATCAGCCCTTGCATCGAAAGCAACTGGTTTTCCTATTGCAAAAGTTGCTGCAAAACTAGCGGTTGGCTACACATTAGATGAATTAAAAAATGAAATTACAAAAGTAACTCCTGCATCATTTGAACCTAGTATTGATTATGTGGTAACAAAAATTCCAAGGTTTACCTTTGAAAAGTTTTCAACGTCTCCAGCAACCTTAGGCACTTCGATGAAGTCCGTTGGGGAAGCAATGGCAATTGGCAGAAACTTTAAAGAGTCGCTTCAAAAAGCTTTGGTGTCCCTTGAGACAGGATTTTCAGGTTTAGATAGAATATTTGATCTAAATAAAAAACAAATAGAGAAAAAACTTAAAGAAAGTATTCCGAATAAAATTTTGCTGGTTGCAGAAGCGATTAGAAAAAAAATCAATTTAAAGAGAATATTTACTTTATCTAAAATTGATCCATGGTTTTTAGAACAAATTAAAGAAATTGTAGATAATGAAACTAAGATTAAAAACAAAGGATTACCTAAAGACTATAATGAATTTAACCAAATAAAATCAATTGGTTTTTCAGATAAAAAATTATCAGAGCTAACAAAAACTTCCGAGGATGTTGTAAGACGAAAAAGAACTGCCCTTAAAATATTACCTGTATTTAAAAAAGTTGATACTTGTGCTGCTGAATTTAAATCTTTCACTCCATATATGTATTCAACATATCAGAGAAATTTTTCAATTAAATCAGAGTGTGAAGCTGATCCATCTGCTAAGAAAAAGATCATAATATTAGGTGGTGGACCTAATAGAATAGGACAAGGAATAGAGTTCGATTATTGCTGTTGTCAGGCTAGTTTTGCCCTGAAAGACGCTGGTTTTGAGACCATTATGATTAATTGTAATCCTGAAACAGTATCAACTGATTATGATACGAGTGACCGATTATATTTTGAGCCTTTAAAAGAAGAGTACGTATTTAATATAATTAAAAAAGAAAAAGAAAAAGGAAACCTAATTGGTATTATTGCTCAATTTGGTGGCCAAACTCCAATTAAACTTGCTAAATTTTTACACGATAACAAACTTCCAATTTTAGGAACACAGTACACATCTATTGATTTAGCTGAAGATAGAGATCTGTTTAGAAATCTTCTTAATAAATTAAAGTTAAAACAAGCTAAAAGTGGAATTGCTAAAACCTTCAAGCAGGCCATTCAAATAGCAGAAAAGATTGGTTTACCCTTAATGGTTAGACCTTCATATGTATTAGGAGGAAGAGCAATGGAAATTGTTCATGAAAAAAGTCAGCTAAAAAACTTTGTTGAAGAGGCTTTTAAAGCAGCTGAAGAAAACCCAATTTTAATTGACAAATTTATTGATCATGCAATGGAAGTTGATGTTGATGCAATATCGGATGGAAAACAAGTTCATGTGGCAGGTATCATGCAGCATATTGAAGAAGCTGGAATTCATTCTGGGGATTCTGCGTGCAGTCTCCCTCCAGTATCAATAAAACCATATCTAATTAAAGAAATTGAAAATCAAACTAAGAAATTAGCTTTAGCTTTAAATGTTAAAGGTTTCATGAACATTCAATTTGCAATTAAAAAAGATGAGATTTATGTAATTGAGGTTAACCCTAGAGCTAGTAGAACAGTACCCTTTGTCTCAAAAGCAAAAGGTCTACCACTTGCTAAAATTGCATCTAGAGTTATGGCTGGTGAAAAATTATCTAAGTTTAATCTAAAAGATAAATCCAAAGGTATGTATGCGGTTAAAGAGGCAGTATTTCCTTTTAATAAATTTCCAAATAGTGATTTACTTTTAGGCCCTGAAATGAAATCAACCGGTGAAGTGATGGGATTTGATAAAGACTTTGGAATGGCGTTTGCTAAAAGTCAAATTGGAGCTGCTAACTCATTACCAAAACAAGGATTAGCTTTTGTATCTTTAAAAGATTCTCATAAAGATGAGGGAATTGATTTAGCTAAAGAATTGATTAAATTAAATTTTACATTATGTGCAACTAGAGGGACTGCAGAGTATTTTAAAAACCATAAAATTAAATGTAGAATTATTAATAAAGTAAGTAGTGGATCTCCTCATATTGTTGATGTTTTAGATTCAAAAAAAATAGCCCTTGTTATTAATACTGGGGGTGGAAATAGTGAACACAGATTAAATGATGCAATAGCCCTTAGAAGAGCAACGCTTAAAAACAAAGTCCCTTATTGTACCAATATGTCTACCGCTCAAGCATGTCTAGAAGCTATTAAATCTCTTAAAACAAAGAAATTAGAAGTTACTGCTCTTCAAGATATCTGAGTATAAGTAATAATTTTTGATTAATAGCTAAGAGTTAAATTTAACTTTTTAAATTTTGGCTTAAAACTAAAAAAAAGCTTATTATGACTACCAGTATCCTTCATAACAGTTTGTTGCCAAAGATGAACCATTTCATGAGAAAGAGTATTTAAAAACTCTAATTTATTTTTATATTTAGGCATCATTTCAAGAACAAAAAAACTTGTTCCCTTATAATAATCAATATTTTCAACACATTGACCTGAAGCTTTAACTAATCTTTTGATTTGAATATCATTAAAGCTGTTGAGCTTATCTTTAAATAAAATTTTATTAAAATATTTAAAGTATTTTTTAATATCCTTATAAGATGCAATATATTTTTTATCAGATAGCTCTGTGTCTTTTAAGATTTTTTTCTTTACTCGAATTATAATTCTTCTGTTTCGGTCTTTAATTTTATTCATGAAACAAATTTAATTTAATGAGAGGATAAACCTGTATTGGCTATGCTAAAAATCATATCGTCATAACTCATATCAAGATTTAATACACAAGATCTATAAAAGTATCCTTTTCGAAGACCTGGCATTAAATTGGCTTCAATAAAATGGGGCTCACCTAAGTGATCCATCTTAATATCAATTCTTCCTAAAGATTTTCCACCTAAAGCTACAAAAGAATTTTTTGCAATCTCTGTAAGTTTTTTAAATATTTTTTTGTCACTTACTAAAACTACTTTCTCCTCATCATTTTTTTTTACATCAAAATCAAGTATGCAATAACCATCTATGTTTTTTTTAACAATAATTTCAATAGGCATTGCTCTTAAGCTACCATCAATACTATCTTCAAAAATACCTACACTGTATTCTTTTCCAGCCAAATAAGTTTCAACTAAAGAAGGTGATTTTTGATTAACCTTAATATCAAGAACTTTTGCTGTAAAACTTTTAAAATTTAATACAATTGAATTTTTATCCACACCTCTGCTATCTCCTCCAGTTACTGGTTTTATAAATAGAGGAAATTTTATTGGAATTGATGACTCTTTTAAGTATTCACCAGGGTTTGTTATAAAAAAATCTGCAGTTCTAATATTATTTTTTTGCATAATTTTCTTTGCTCTATTTTTATCACTCTCATTATCAAGAGCTGCCTTACTTGATGCTATATAGGGAATTTCAAACATTTCTAAATAATCATTTAACCAAATAGTTTTATTATTAAAATAGAAATACTTAACACCAGAAAATACTAAATCAGGTTTTCTTTTAACTAACGCTTCAAGATCCTCTTCAGAATTAATTTCAGTGATTAAAACATTTTTATATCGTTTAGATAAAATTCTTAGAACTTTTTTTTCCTCCAAAATAATTCCAACGTTATCTTGATGCGAATTTATTTCTCCAAAGTTAGGGACTACAACTATTTCTATCGACTTATTAATTTTTATTGGAATAATATTAATTTTTTTTAAAGGTAAAATATTACCTATTTCTAGAATTCCTTGTTTAGCTATATCTTTTATAATCATAATAAATCTAATACACAACCTACACAAAAAAGTGTGAATGATGCACTCTTCTAATAAAGTTGTTTTTTAAAAAATTATTGCCTAAGTAATGAAGTTTAAAATTATTTGGCAGTATCTAAAAAAACTATGTGTACGCCCTATTAGTGGTAATAGATACAAGTCTCTTTAAATTTAATGCTACTTAATTTTTCAATATGTTGGAAAAGAGACGTAATTAGCTTGTAAACAACGTCTTTCTTTGACGATCTCCTTCTTTTCAAGGTGTATAAATTTAAAACTGCAAATATAATTAAAATGGTCTACCTAATTTAATTGCAAACTCATTTTCATAGTCTTTATTATTTTTAATTAATCTTCTAATTGAAGTAGAAAAATACCAACTATCAATTAGATTTAAATCAAAACCTAGCTCTAATTTTAGAGAATTTGAATAATCCTCTTTTACAGTATAATAATATGTGGTGTTAGGGTCAGAAATGTATGATGCTTTAAGTTTTGAATTAGGGGTTAAATTTTCAGAAAATTCAATTCTACCGTAGGGTAAAAAGTAACCATTATCAATTTTTTTCTTATATTTTATTAAACCACCAATCGAAATAGATTTGTTTTTTAAATTTTGATCTTCAAATTTTAATGCATGGGTACTACCTATTTCTGAAAAACTTTCTAATTTAGATAAACCATAATCAAATCTACCAAATAATAATGATGTAAAATTATCTTTATCCATTATTTTATTAAATTTAATTGAAGTAAAATATTGCTTAACACCTCTATTTCCAGTTAAAGGATTGGAAGGGTTGGCTTGTACAATTCTTGTAAGATCATTCTCCATATATCCATAACCAACCAAACCATCAATAAATGTTGATTTATTGTTATGCCAACTTGAATATATTGTTGCACTTTTTGCATCAGATTTAATTTGAGTACCTGAATGCCCAATATCAGTATCCTCATCTTGTATTCTAACGGCTATGCCAAAAAGAGTATTTTTTCTTATTATTTTATCCATTCCAATTGTTAAAGCATCTGCAGCAAATTTTTGATTAACCTTGCCTGATTTAAGTTTGATTTTACCCTTTTTAAAATATCCAGAACTCCAGGTTTTCCATTTTCGAGGAACTGTTCCAAATTCATTTTTTAAATATTGTGAAAGAGGTAGTTCGCTTATAAATTTTTCAATATTTTCATTAGATAGTTTTTGTTCTTTGTTAACATCCCCTTTTAAAAGATAAGCATCTAATAATTTTGCATACGGATAGGTACCTTTGTTTGTCATATCAAGACTTAAACCAAGATCTTGAAATTTAATATTGTCATTTTTTTTGGTGGTTCGATACCACTCCATTCTCTCTAAAACTGGATAAGTTGAGCTATAAATAAATCTTTTTGCACTTTCTGATTGTCCTTCAATTATCCCAACTAAATCTTTATCAACAAAAAAATCAACTTCAGTAGAATTGATTGATAATGATGCTGATCCAAAAACTGTGGGTGTTCCTCCCATGCCACCATATTCAACGATATATTTAGTAACATTATTATTGCTAGCAGTTGCAGGACTAGGAAAATCATTCCACTGGCCAAATTTTGCATCTGTTCGATCTCCGTAAACGTGCATATAATCTTCATCCCATCCATCGCTTGCTGCTCTATGTGAATTAGGCTCACCTGGGACCCAATTAAGATAACTTTGCTCTGAACACCCGCTGATTGCAGCACCTGTTCCTCCTACAGTTGCTTCAACATATTTTTGGCAGGTATAAGTTTGACCAGCTTCAGGACCATCCATCCACTTCCATATATTTTCAGTTTCACTATCGGATCCACCCGTCCAAGCATTTGTTGAAATTTTTTCTTTTATCCAATTATTTTCTTGCTCTGTCGTAATGGTTACTAAATATCCTGTAAGTCCATTAAATGTTTGATCTTCAGAATGCATCGGATCATCTATTTCATTTTTAGCGTACCTTCTTGCATTCTGCCAAGTAATGGCTTGAGGAGGTGAAGTTAAACTACCAAGAACTCTATAATAATGACCATTAACAGGATTATAAGAAGCACCTTCTGGAGTTGCTGAAACCGAAATAGTAGTATTTGAAGTGGTTCCATCACCCTTAAATGAAAGTGTCGCTAATGCAGTATTAACTTCTGCTTGAGTTCCTTGAAAACCAATCTCTGATCTATCATTGTCTGTGCAATTAGTAGGTACAGAGCTAGAGTCAGCTGTATAACCACAGAGACCGTGGATTTGTTCAAGGCCTGTCACTGTTGTAACTTTTATATAACCTGCTGTTGTTGTGATTGTTATAAGTACTTCGGTAGAGAAACCACTTACAGAGGGAGTAGTTCCAGTATCAGAAAGTAAAACAAAATCTGAGGTATCGGTTGTTAAAGATGTAGGAAAAGTGAAATCAGCTGAATAAACTATTTTTGAACTAAAAAAAATAATCAAAAAAAAAGTAGTATTAATATATCTAGCTAGTTTTCTTAAAAAAAATCCCATAGTGGAAAATAGCCTATAAATTTTATTTTATTGACTAACCTATCTTTGTTAGTGCTCAAACCGGGCGTTAATTTAGTAAATTTTATAATGATTTTATTAAGCTTTTAGAATTTATTAAAAATATAAACTAAAAGATTTTCTTTAAACTAATCATTGCTTCATCAATTATATTTGGTTTTAAAACATCTTGATTATTTAAATTAAGATCAATTTCAAAATCATTGATATTTTTACTTATCTTGTAAACAGACCCAATATTTTCTGAGCCTTCTAACTTAAAGGCATAATTGGTTTTTTTATTAGGTAAGTATCCTATCGCTAGATGTATTTTATCGGTATGCCCCACTCCTAATGCTTGATTTCTTTCATAGATTAAAAAGATACTAAAACTATCAGGTAAAATTATATCTATACCAACTTCACCATTTAAATTATGTAAAGCACCTGAATTTAATTTGGTATCAAATTCACCACTTGTTGCATCAGAGACATAAGAATATTTTATATTAGAAGAGCGATGTAAATTTGCTTTGTATTCTAATTTTCCATGCTTTCGAATTTTATATTTATTATTTTCTAATTCATCAACAGCTGCAATTGAAAGCCTTGCATTCCTTGATTGTATACTTTGCTTTTCATATTTCATGGCAGAAGAGCCACTTTCCTGATAATCATTTAATAAAGTGTAACCAAGATCTATTTGTGCTGAAGGAATGAGGATTAAATTATTTTTCTTGATCTCATCTTTTAATTTAATTGTTCCATATATTTGTTTACCATTTCTTTCAGCTGTTACACGTTCACCATCGAGCACTGATAAAATATCTGAATTAAGGACACCTACTCCAATAATTGTGTCTAAAAATTTTGTATCATCTTCAATTGGAGATGACGTATAATGCGTCAAGTTATAAGTATCTGTATCTAAATTGCTTCCAGCTGTACCAACATCAATATCATTTTTACCAAATCTAAAAGCTAGTCCTCTTATTCCACCATTATTAGTAAATTTATCTGCTCCAACTGTAACCGCATCAGTTTTAACTTTTTTAAATGAAGAAACATTTGTATCTCCTACTCTTCCAACAGCAATACTTCCTTCACTCCAATAAAATACGTCTTGTTCTTTATCTTGTTTGTTCTTCTTAACAGCAGAAGTTTTTAACGCTTTAGTTAAAGAAGTAAGCATTTGGTTAGTAAAATTAAAATCTAAATTAAGATTAGTTAAATTTTGATTGTCCTTATTTCTTCTAATCCACTTTAATCTATTTAAAGCAGTGTCCGTTGAGTGCTCTATAGTTCTTGTTGCAACTTCTATTTGTGCAATAGCTATTCCAGTTCTGACACTATTTTCTGTAACTGGAGGACAATTTCCTTCAATAATGTTAAAAGGACAAACTAAATCAAATTCATAAATCTCTTGTTCGGTGTCATCACTTATATACATCTTTAAACCACTTGAGCTGAAAGCGATACCTCTTGGTTCATCTGTGCCACTTGCTCGTAGAAAAGGTATCAAAGAAACACTACCATCTATATTAAATGAAGATGTGTCATAAGCTACATTTAAAGAAATTTGAGTAACAGCTTGTGATCCATTTGTATGACTAACAACAAAAATTCTTTTTCCATTTGCACTAAATCTCATTGAGTTTGGATTACTTACACCTTGGCCGTCTAATGCAATTCCAGCAGTAGTGACAAGTGATATTGTTGCTAAGTCATATGGTGTTGAAAGTTGATACTCTAACAGTCTAGGTTTTTCTGAATTTGCACCATGATAAACTAAAAATAACTTTGTTCCATCTTCATTAATTTCCATACCTTGAAGACGATTATCATCTGGATCAGTTCTAGTCCCGGCAGCACTACTTCCATTTTGCAAGTCATCATCAGAGTCAAGATCTATAGTTTCTGAAACATATGTGCATGTGGAAATATCATACGCCGAAGTCAAATCAAATCTATATACGATGTCACCATCATTCCCTCTTGTTGTTGTGAATAGTTTCATACCATCACTACTAAATTCTAAGTCATGTATAAATTGAGTTTCTGTACCATCGCTACCACTACCTGTTTCACATCTTTCATTATGACCTGCGTAAGTTCTTGTAGAGATATCATATGGTGTAGATAGGTTATATTCGTTTATAAAATGGTGATCATTTGGAGAAAGTGAGGGTTGAAAGCTATAACTTGCGAACACTTTTGTTCCATCTTTATTAAAATGAATACCATTTATTTCACGCCCTAAATCGTCGAATGTTTCGTTTTGTACACTAGTTACCATAGCTCCAAATGAATTAGAGATGGGAAATATAAATAATAAAATTAAAATAAAGTTTTTTATAAATTTCATAAGATTAAAATGCTGCTAACAATTTAATACTCAGGTCTTTAAATGGTTTATTTACCACTTCAACTATTCCAGCTTGTGCTTGCATCAAAAAAAAATGATAACACAAATAAACCTACAGATAATTTTAAGAAAAATACCATAATGAAAAATACTACATAAAATTTAATTTAATGGTTTTTCAGTTCATTTAAGTGCTCAAACCGGGCAGAAATTCTGATATTGAGTGCGTTTTATCGAGAATAAAATAATCTTCATTATAAATTCAAATTATACAAATTTTAATAAATCAAGATGCTTAATTTTATAAAAAAAACTAAAAAATTAATTATAAAAAATTCTCTTAAACCTAAAGTATTTTTAGTTTTATTTAGTTTATTTTTTTCATCACTAGCCCTTGCTGCTCCTTTATCAGTAACATGGAAAGGTGCTTTAATTCCAGGAGGTAATAACAATGGTGGACCAGGAAATTGTACAGCAACAACTAATGGGGTATCACTTGATCAAGATAGAACGCAGGATCCTTACGATGTTGTGCTTAGTAATGATGGTCTGCAAGTATTTACAGCCAATAGAGCTGGTGATGGCTCCAATAGCATAGACAACAACCAATTAAGTATGAACAGACTTGGAACTCCCAATGAAATCTTGACAGAAAAAATTAGGAATGATGCAAACGCGACTTGTAATGATATAGAAGGTGCGAGTCCAGGTGCGATATCAGGTGGTCAAATAACAGGATCATCAAACATTATAGAAGGTCTTCATATTGGGAATGGGGGTAGAACATTTTTTGTTTTGGATACTGTTGGAGACATAGGTAAATTTAATTTAAGTACTCCATATGATATAAGTACAATGGCATACGAAACTCGAGTCCAATTTGGCAATACAATTGACAGTATGCATTTTAGTAGAGACGGAACAAAACTTTTTACATTAACCAGTGATACTGATGCTCCAACTGTAACAACTCATTCTTTATCTGCGCCTTTTGATATTTCTTCACCAACTCAAATTCACCAAGTAGATTTGGCTGATAAGGGTATAATTGTTAGTGCAGCCAGCCATGACAACGGTGTTGATATTGAATTTAACCCTGATGGTAGTGCCATGTTTATTTTGATGGCAAATACAAATACAGCAAATAATAATTTTGTTTATCAATTTAGCTTAGGGAAAAATTATGATGTTTCAACAGCAGTAAAAGTCGGTAGATGGGATATGAATGATGTTTTTCTAAACAGGGCTTCAGGTGATTTGGATGGTCAACCAAGAGGGATGGGGTTTTCAAGTGATGGAATGAAATTATTTGTAGTAGAAATAAAAAGTGGTACTGGTGTGGACATGATCAATCAATTTGATTTAGAGTGTCCTTATGGTTTAGCTGTCTGTGTATCTGATGCAAGTGCCTCTGTTGTTTCTCAAGTTGAATTAGCTAATCAAAATATTAGTTTAAATGTTTCAACTATTTTTAAAAGATTTGAATGGATAAAAAGAAATAGAAAGAATGAGAATTTATCTAGTCACAATATTAATATAAACTACCCTAATCCTTTATTAAAATCTTTAGTAAGTAAGTTTGAACCCTCATTAAAAAATAATTTAGCATCACTTGTAAGCAATACTTTAAATAAAGAAGAAAAAAAGAAATCTAAATGGTCATCATGGAGTATAGTGGATGTATCAATAGGAGATTTTGAGGAAACACTTTTAGATAAAGCAAAAGGCATTAAAACAAAAGGTATAACAATTGGTTCAGATAGAAAAATTGGAGATAATAAGTTTTTTGGCTTGGCAGTAAGGTATTCGGATAGTGCATCAAATATTAGACGTTCTGTTCAAAATGTCGATCTTCAGTCTTTGACATTGAATATTTATGGTATTGTTCCGACAATCAACAACCAGTATATAAATGCAGTTTTAGGTCTAAGCGCCTTAAGATTTGATAATAAGTACTCAGGGACGACATCAGGTAATCGAAATGGAAAACAAGCATTTGCATCCATTAATTACAGAACTAAAAATGCATACGGTAAGTTTAATATCACTCCTACAGGAAAATTTACTTATGGAGTGACACAATTATCTGAATTTACAGATTTTATAAGTCAAGCCATGGATCGGCCAGCTGATGATATTCGTTATCACGAAGATACATTTGTAAGTGGTGAATTTGCTGGTGGTCTTTTATTTGAAATGGAAAAATATGAGAATGAGGAAGAGGGAACGTCTTTCCAACCTATGGGAGGGATTGAAATTATTTATGATCTAAGTGATGATATTACGTATAAATATCAAAATGTAGGTTCAACTAGTGTAAATAAAGAAACGATTACTAAATATTATAATAAAAAATTAAAAACCAATATTGGTTTTGAGCGTATAGCTAAAAATGGCTTCACTATACTTGTAGATTATCAAAAGATGATTAGTATAAATGATGATTGTGGAAGTTGTGTTCATGTAGGAACAAATCGAACTTTTAAAAATGAGAATTTTATAATTAAAATTAGTAAATCAAAGGAAGAAGATACACAGTTTGCTTTTGATTTTGATCCTTTATCAAATAATTCTGCTAATTTAAGCTACGTAAAAGACATCAACAATTTTAATCTCAAATTAAACTCTAATATGAATTTATTTACTAGAAGTCCTGACTATGGTGCAAATATAGAAATTTCAGGTAAATTTTAATGAGCAAACTAAAAATAGTTTTCTACTTAGCTTTAGCTTTTATTTTTTATAAAGGCTTTGTTGCATTTCAAAATTTTGAAATAGGTGTTGATGACAGGGTTGCAGCTATAGAAGAAAAAGCAGATTTTGAAAAAGAAGGTGAAGTAATTGGTCTCATGATGTACTTGGGCGACCCACCAGAATTAAATGAACATTTATTAACTAAGAATAAATCTAGGTGTTTAGAAATGAGACAAACAGCAGAAGAGAGCTCCTCTGCATACTATGAATGCGCAAGAGTGAACGCCGTCCTTAAAGGTGGAAAAATTGTAAGCATTATTAATGAAATTGAAGTTATAGAATAATTATTAAATTAAAATTTATTTGAAATTTCTATATTTGCACCATAGTCAGGTACATCACTTATAAAATTATAATTAGAGCTCATCTTTAAATCAAATCCATTTATGTTATTTGTATATGAGAAACTAGTATTTTCAAAATTATTCAGATCAAATACAAATTTCATTTCATCAATTGGCACATACCCTACAGATAAATAAATTTCATTACTATGACCTTTGCCGTTAGATTGAAATCTCTCAAAATTTCCAACGAATGACCATCCTGTTATGGAAGTGACATCAAAACCATAACCAATTCTAAGATTATGCTTTGATTTATTTTCTACATTATAATTGTAAACTGTACTTTGACTATTAAGATAATAAAATTCTGCATCTGATGATGGGCTTAGATCTGCAATATATTCTAATCGACCATGGTGATTAATAATTTCATCTTCTTCTTTATCTGTATCTGTTTTATCTAAAAGGACACCAAGTGTTATTAATGCTGATTTAATATTTTGCTCTTTATAAAGTAGTGCATCAGCTAAACTATCTCCAGCAATAGTTCTTTCTCTAAATGCTTTTAGTTTTGTATACCCTAAATCTAATTTAAGCCCTGGATTGAGATTTAAATCTTCATCAACTATTCTTTTTCCAAAATTAAATGATCCATAGATCTGTTGACCTTCTCGGTTTCCCTCTAAAGTATTGCCATAAATAACCCTTTTTTGATCTATATCTAGCAAACTAATTCCAATTAATGCATCTGTAAAAAAATGATCATCTCTAAGTTTGGTATCATATAGGGCAAAACTATATGCATCTGTCTCTAATTTTGTTCCACTACTTCCAATATCAACATTATCGTTTGCATACTGAAAAACGTATCCATGCATAGCATCTCTATCATCATCTTTAATTTTATCTGCACCAACTGAGATACCATAACTGTGAAAGTCTCTTGATGATGAATTTATAGATTTATTTTTACCTAAGCTAATTCTACCTTCACTCCATTTAAACCAATCCTCACTATCATAACTTCTATCAATTTCTTTTTTTGAATTTTTAAGAGCACTAACTAATTTTGATATTTTTTCATTTGTAAAATCAATTTCTGCATTAAGATTAGATAAATTGTCTTTATTTTTATGTCTTCTTAACCACTCAATTCGATGAAAGATTGGAAGAGTATTATTTTTAATTATACGTTTTGATAATTCAACATTAGCTTCAATGATTGCTTTAACATCATCATTAGCTGATGCATCAGCACAAGTAATTGTACCAGCGCAAGCTACACTATATTCAAAAATTGTGTTGGTGCCTGTCTGAGACTGTCTGCTATCTGTATCTTGTGTAATATATAATTTTGTAAAATTTGCTGAAAAAATAAATCCAGCCATGATTGAATTTCCTGAAGATGAAACTTGGTCACTAAATGAATATGACTGAGAAAACTCCAAAGTGCTCACATCCCATGGGGTAGTTAATGTATATTTATGAATTGAGTCTGAGCCATTTCCACCTATATAAAATATAGTTCCACTTGAATGAAATTGAATACTTCTTGGATTACTTTCTTTACTAGTTAAAGCTGAAGATTGAGTTGAGTCTTTTGTTGCAGTCTTTACATCCCATGGGGTGGACAATGTAAATTGTTGTATTACCTCTGTTTGATTACCAGTGACATACATTTTGGTTCCATCAGTTTTAAAAGCTAAAGATCTTAATTGATTTTCATCTGATACATTAAAATCATCATCATATTGTAATGTAGAAGTATCCCAAGCCGTAGTTAAATTGTATTGTCTAACTGACAACTCAGCATTATCTATAACATACATCACTTTCCCATCTGGTTTGAATTTTATTGCATGAGGTTTGTCTATGTTAGTTAAAGGTGTTGAAGAGGTTTTAGTAGCAGTGTTAATATCAAATGGAGTGCTTAAAGAATACTGAATTACACTATCAGTTGTAGAGGTGGTATCCTTTTCACGATTTGTTACATACATAATTGTTCCATCTGGTTTAAAGTTTATTTGTCTTAAGCCATCAGCGTCTGAGGAAATATCTTTTGATTGTTTAAACTCTATAAAAGCAAAAGCATTAGAATAAAATAATGCTAAAAAGCTAAATACAAAAAATGATGTTTTGATAATTTTTTTCACTTTAGCAGATTAATTAAATTAGGGTAAATACAACCGTGTTGGTGCCCAAATCGAATTAAATTTGTTAGCTATAATATCATTTTAGAGCTTTCTAACATGTCATGTTGACAACTGACCAAAATGGGTGGAAAAAACAACTTATAAGATTTTAATAGAAATCATGATTAAAATTACAAATAAAACTAATGAAGAACAAATCTTCAAAATTATTAATGAAAATTTTAGTCAGTTAGCACCCTCATATTATTCGTTGGTAACTCATTGGTTTATTAATGCTTATAAAAATTTTAAAGGTATCGATAAGTATATAATTTTAATTTATCTGATTAATAAAGACTTTATTTACTATAGAAAAAATGGACTAATGGTTGATTATGATACGTTTTATAAAGATAAAACACTAGAAATTCCTAAGATTAATATTTCAGATATTGCAAGAGACCTTCTTATACCTAAGGAAAATGTAAGAAGAAAAATATCTGAATTAGAAGAAAAAGGTATTATTAAAAAAGCAGGAAAAAAGATCTTTGTTGAAAGACCTGGTTTTATTCAAGCAAAAGCTAATATAACTTTAAAAGATTTTAGTAGTTTGGTTTCTACTTTTAGTGAAATTTTAAAAGATAAAAAAATAATTGAAGAACCTTTAAACACAGATCAAATTTCAAATTTAATTAAAGAAAATTTTTCTTTTTGTTGGTATCAATTTTACAAATTTTTATTCATGTTTTCTAACCGTTGGAAAACAGATACTAAAACTCAGGATTTAGAAACAATATGTGTGGGATTAATTGTGATGATTAATACTGTTCAAAATAAAGGTTTTAAAGACAAGAATTTAGATAGACAAAAATATTTTAAAGCAATTCAAAAATCTAATCACATTGGTATTAACGCATTTTCTATAGCTGATATTACGGGAATTCCAAGGGCTACGGTTGTTAGAAAATTACAATTTTTAATTGAAAACAAATTTTTAAATATTAGTGAAAAAAAACTTTATACCTTTGCTATGGGTACGAAAACTAAACAATTTAAAGTGATCACTAAATTACAAGATAAAAATATGAAAGCTTTGGGTAAGTTTTTGTATAAGGTTTTTAATCAGATTAAAATAATAAACACTAATTAGATTTTCTTAAAATAAGAACAAAAATTACAGATGTTGCCATCATCACTAATGCATAGGCAGCTGTGGGTACCATATAAATAATATTATCAAATAATTGAGTAGCAACAAAAACTGCTAGGGTTCCATTTTGCAAACCACATTCTAAAGAGATAGCTCTTTGTTGAGGTACCCCTGATGTAAAAAATTTAGCAACATAAAATCCTATCACCATCATAGTTACATTTAGTATTAAGGCTATTAAACCTGCTCGAGTTAAAAAGCTTACAATTTTATCCCATTCTTCAATATATATTGCTGCAAAAACAAGTAAAAACAATGCAATAGAAAATCTTTGAATAAACTTCAAATTTCTAATCACTAAATCACCTGTAAAGTGTCTAATAATCATTCCAATGATTACTGGAACTGTAACTACAAAAAACATTTTTAAAGATATGGCTACCATTGTTATTTCTCTCTCAACATAAGTGATATCAAATAGATTAACTGAATTAATCACAATGAATGGCACTGTTACTATACTTAATAAGCTCATAACCGCTGTCATTGATATGGATAGTGCCACATCACCCTCTGCAAATTTTGTAAGAACATTGGAGGTTACACCCCCTGGAGCAGCTGCAATTAGCATTACTCCTAAGGCCATTTCAATCGGCACACCTAAGGTAATGATAAGTAGATAAGCAACGATTGGTAAAACAATTAACTGACAAATAAAACCAATAAAAAAATCTTTAGGGTTTTTTACAACTCTTAAAAAATCATCTACTGTTAAAGAAGCTCCTAGACCAAGCATAATAATAGCTAGAGCGATTGGAGCGATGTTGGTTACTATTTCCATGAATTTAATCTAAAAGTTGATCGTTTTTCCACCCATTTTGATCATTTGTCAACCCATTTTGGACAGTTGTAAAGAATAAAATAGATTACCATAAATAAAGCTATAGCTAAAAAATTTAATTTAATTTAATTTAATTTTAACACCCGTACAGATGTATTTATTTCACATACATTGGTCAGCATAGATAAAATTATAAGATTTTTATCTTTTAATAGGTGGCGTTAAAAACAATAAAAACTATCCAATCGATATCAAAGTTAGATCATCACTTAATTTTCCAGATTTAGAATTTTTAATTATTTTTTTACTAACATCTGATAAATGTTTTTTTGAATCTTTTGAGTAACTATCTTCAATCATTTTAACTGAACCTTCAATACCTATTTCTTGTCCCTCGGCATTTAAACTTTCAGATAAGCCATCTGTAAAAACATAAAATTTATTTCCATTTAAAACTTGTTTATTAATTTTATAAATTGATTTACTTTTTTGGTGTATGACCCCCATCGGTGGTGCTTCACTATCAAAATTTTGGTATTTACCATTTTTGTCTCTAATAATAGCTGGTTGATGTCCCCCATTTACCCATGAAACTTCTTTGGTAATTAAGTCATATCTTCCAAGAACACATGTCACAAACATGCCTGATGTTTTGGTGAGAAATAAATCGTTATTCATATGAAGCATCATTTCATCAGGATCTACCTGATCTCTTGACATTACCTCAAACAAAGTAGAAGCTTTTGCCATCACCATTCCAGCATGAACCCCCTTACCTGCAACATCTGCAATTATAAAATTAATACTATCATTATGGGGATAAAAACTAAAAAAATCACCTGAAACTTCTCTCGAAGCAATATTAATTCCTTGCACAGGATAATTTTGTAAATCTCTTTTTGGTAAAAAATTTTCTTGAACTTTTGCAGCCAAATTTACTTCTTTGGAAATTCTACTTCGCCACTTTTCTTTTTCATTTTCACTAATCTCAAGCTTGTTCATCAATTTATTATAATAAAGTCCTATTACCCCTCCTGCAGTGAAAGGATCTTGTGGGCCTCTGATAGAGAGATCTCCACTTTCAGACTGTTTTTCAAGGATTGAAATTAAATCATGTTCTACTGAAACTGCATTATGTTCAGCAATATTTAATCCTAATTCCTCTTGTAAAGGAGTTACTCTTAATGGATAAAAATAATTTAAAATTTTTAAAATAATATAAGATCCAAAAAATGCGAAAGCACCAATTGCTAATATTCCTATAACCTGGACTTCAATTTGCTCTAACCTTGTAAGTCCTGTTCCTAATTTTTCTAAATCACTGAACAAACCAACTGAAATAGTTCCCCATACACCTGCTCCTAAATGAACAGGAACTGCACCTACAACATCATCTATCTCGTATTTGTTTAACAGTTCATTTATAAAAATTGCTATAATTGCACCAATCATTCCAACGAAAATTGCCGTAACTGATGTCATTGAATTACAGCCAGCTGTTATAGCAACCAATCCTGCAAGAGGACCTAATATTACATAAAACGGATCTGGTTTTTTAAATAATAAAAATGAAATACCTAGTCCGGTTAACAACCCAAAAGCAGCAGAAAGAAATGTATTTATCAATATTAACGGCACTGTTTCATCCATTGCTCCATTACTTCCACCATTAAAACCAAACCAACCAAACCATAAAATTAAGGTTCCTAAAACGGCTAACGGAAAACTAGAGCCAGTAAATTTACCTTTATTAGACTCAGAATATTTACCAATTCTTGGCCCTAAAATTAATACTGCAGCGAGCGCAATCCATCCTCCGACAGAATGAACAATAGTACTACCAGCAAAATCAACAAAACCAAGTTCTGTTAACCATCCAGTAGTTTTTACTCCTCCCGTAACAGCCAGTAACTGCGTTACAGCATCATTCATCTTATTTAGATAACTGGATGACCAAGCCCAATGGCCGACAATTGGATAAATTATGCCAGTTGCGATTATCGTTATTATTAAATATCCATTAAATTTCATTCTTTCAGCTACAGCGCCAGAAACTATTGTTGCAGCAGTTGCAACAAACATTGCTTGAAACACAAAATATGTCATGTAATCAGCTTTTTCGGTTTTAAAGAAAAAAAGATCTGTTCCAAAAAAACCGTTATAACTTGTCCCAAACATTAAGCCGAAACCAAAAATCCAAAAAACTACAACTGCTAAACCAAAATCAGCAGCATTCTTAAGGGCAACGTTAATGCTATTTTTGTGTCGTGAAAGACCAGTTTCCATACACATGAAACCAGCTTGCATGATGAAAACTAATATCGCACAATCTATAACCCAAAGAGTATCAACAAACGATTTTACAGATTCCAAACTAATACTTTCCATTTTCTATCAATTATTAAATATCATCTATAAATTTATTTTAAAATTTATCAATCATTATAGATGCGATTAATTAACTAAAATTAATAATAGCTCTTAAAATTTCTTATTTACCAATTGCAATAATTGTTAAATCATCGTCAAGAATATCGTTATCTTTTTTAACACCATCTTCCACAATTTCTTTTTTTAAACTTTTTAAACGAATTTCTTCTGTCGCACTTGTAAGCTCTTTTTGTAATGAAGAGTTTGCGTGTTTTAGAATTAATTCTTTTACACCATCAATTCCTATTTCTTGTTTATTTTCATCCATGCATTCTGAAAATCCATCGGTAAAACAGTAAATTCGTCCACCATTTAATTTAAAGCTTTCTAATTGATAAACACTTTCATCTTTATGTTTAATCACTGCCAAAGGCATTGAGCTTGAAGGATATTCTTTAAAATCTTTACCCACTTTTAATAAAGTTGGCTGATGTCCTGCATTTGCAATTTCAACTAAATCTGTTTTCAAATTATATCTTCCAACAATAGAGGTAATAAAAGTACCTGCAGGATTGGTTTCTTTTAAATCATTATTCATCTCTAATAAAATTTCGTTGGGCTTAAATTTTTGCTTAGCGAAGATCTTAAATAAAGTAATAGCTTTTGCCATAACCATTCCTGCATTCACCCCTTTTCCCGAGACATCGGATAGGGTAAAATACACCTCATCATCATGAAGGTAAAAGTCATAAAAATCTCCTGAGATTTCTCTTGCGGGAATATTTAATCCAAATATCGGGTAATTTTCTATATCTCTTTTTGGCATTAATCGTTGCTGAACATTCATTGCAAGTTTTATTTCTTTAGAAACTCTATTCTTCCATTTGTTTTTTTGCTTCTCACTTTGTTCCAATTTGTTCATTATGACATTGTATTGTGTGCCAATGATTCCACTGTCAGTAAAAGGATCTTGTGGTGCGCGGCTTGAATAATTATCTGATTTTGCTTGATCAGTTAAAACCTCAAGTAATTCGTGCGTATCCGTTGATGCATTGTGTTCTGAAATATTTAAACCAAGTTCTTCATGAATTTTACTTACTCTTAGAGGAAAAAATGAATTAATAGTTTTTAATATTAAATAAGAACCAAAGAAACAAAAAGCACCAATTGAACCTATACCAATTAGTTGAATATATATTTGCTCTAATCTTGTTTTTTCAACACCCATCACTTCAAAATTTCCAAACAAAGCAACTGCAATAGTTCCCCAAATTCCACATGCTAAGTGAACTGGTATTGCACTAACCACATCGTCAATTTTAATTTTTTCAAGTAATACAATTGTTGAACCTGAAATAATTCCACCAATACTTCCTATTATAATTGCATGAGTAGGATCCACATAAGCACAAGAAGCAGTTATTGAAACTAGTCCAGCAAGGGGACCCGTGATCATAAATAGTGGTTCTGGTTTTTTTAGAATAATGATGCCCATAACACTTGAGAAAATAAGTCCAAAGGATGCTGATAAAAAAGTATTAATTAAAATTAATGGAATTTTTAAATCCATTGCCCCATTAGCACCCCCATTAAATCCAAACCAACCAAACCACAAAATTAAAGCGCCTAAAGCTGCGATTGGTGTGTTACTTCCTTGAAAAGATTTTTTTTTATCATCATCTCTAAATCTTCCCGTACGATTACCAACTACCAATAATACTGATAAAGCAATCCATCCTCCTACTGAGTGCACAACGGATGCACCTGCAAAATCTAAATATCCTAATTGGCCCAACCAACCGAATTTTTCTGCAGGATTTTCGAAATTAAATGCCCAAGACCAATGACCGACAATTGGATAAAACAAACCTGTAGCTAAGAATGTAATGATTATATATGAGAAAAATTTTAATCTTTCTGCAACTGCACCTGAGATGATAGTAGCAGCTGTTGCAACAAACATTGCTTGGAAAACAAAATATGTCTGATAGCCCGCAACCTTAGTGGTAAAGAAAAAAAATTTGGTTCCAAACAGTCCGGATACACTAGTTCCATACATTAATGCAAAACCAAACGACCAAAAAACTACCACTGCTATTCCAAAGTCTGCAATATTTTTTAGGGCAACATTAATACTGCTCTTGTTTCGAGACAAACCAGTCTCTAAACACATAAAGCCTGCCTGCATTAAAAAAACAAGGATTGCACAAATTAAAAGCCAAAAGGTATCTAAATTTGCTTGTAAGATTGCGTCTAGACGAAATTCTAGTGCAGTTAAAGCTCCTTTATTAGTAAGCTCTAATTGATTTATGTTTGACTGCAGCTTATCAAATAATATTTGAGTATCTGCTGCAGTCATAATTTTATTTTAATTAATCTACTAATTTTCTAGCTTCACCAGCATCAGTAATAATCTTATCAACACTTACTACTTTAATAACTTCAAAGCCTGTTCCAAGTATTGCTTTTTTATAATCTTCATTAGTTAAATCTGATTTATCAGGGTAAGATGATACCGCAACACCTTCTGGCCATGAAACTTTAACAGTAGCAGATGGGCTAGCTGCTTGAAGTGCTTTAGTTACCATTTTTTGGCATTTAATACACATCATTCCATTTACTTGTGCAATTTGAGTTTGAGCTGCAAATAAATTAGTTGAAAATAAAACGAAACCTAAAAATAGTATATATTTTTTGAACATAGTTTTTCCTCTTGTTAGTTATATTCAAAACTATCACGTATCAATTCATTTTAAAAATTTATCAATGCTCATATTAGGGTAAATGATTAAAATTTGCAGGAAATCTGAATTTTTACTTAATAACTTGTATATTATCTGTGAATACTCATTGGGTCAAAATGACAGTCCATATGATCAATAGTTTCAAAGAAAATTTCATTTAACTCTGAAGAATGAGTTGTTGGGCAAATGTTTGCTAAATTTAATTCATCCGCATAATCTTCTTTAAGTTTATTCATTGTTAAAGAACTAGCATAAGATGTTGAAGCTTGTAAAATACTTCCAGAGTTTATTAAAGTTAAGCCTGGCCCAATTATTGCAGAATGTGGACCACAATTATTTAATAAAGGCATTAATAATAATATTAAAATAATTTTCTTCACAATGTTCGTTTAAACGAGAATATTTAATTTGAAACTGTCAAACTAACCATTATGGGTGGAAAGCTAATTTTTTTTAGCAATCATCGCCTCTGGTAAAATTGCCGTTACGACTAAGTGTTAATTGGCAAGCTCCATCTCTAGTTGTAATTTCTTCTGCAATTATATTAAAATTTGAAGAACCTATGCTTGCAACACAAATTTCATAACCCATGTCTTTACCAATTTGATCCCCTCCACCAAATAAAATTGTTTCAATATCATTTGATGTTGATGAGGAAGGTGTACAGCTATCAGCTTCCTGCGTGTAATAACTTCCACTATTTGAATATTCTTCTGTTTGAGCTAGTGATATTTGTTGCATCACGTTTTTTGCAGATTTTTCTTTAGTGCCTGAAATATAACCGCTGTAAGTAACAATTCCTACAGAAGCTAAAATACCAATTATTGCTACCACAACTAAAAGCTCAACTAGAGAAAACCCTAGTGAGCTTTTAATTTTTATATTTTTTGTTTCTTGCAATCGAGATGATTATTCTATTGCAACAGCATTACTCATTATGTCAGTAGCTGCATCATCATACTGGGTAGTAACGGTAATAGTTCCATTAGTATCACCTACTATTGATGTAACACCTTTTCCTGATGCTAAACACGTAGTTGAAAGATCTGTAGCCGTTGGTGCAGTACTACCGTCTGTTACTCCTCCACAAACTGGCGTGTAAGTGTTTTTAAAATCTGCTAGCGCAGCTACAGCAGCAGTAATGATTGAAGCTTCTGTTCTACCACTACATGTTAAATTTCCACTCATTGCAGTAGACTCTGTACCCATGTTACATTTTTGGATTTCAGCAGCTAAATATTTTGTTACTGCCCCTTGGTTTGATTTAGAAGCATTAATTTTCGCACTCTTAGTGTAACCGTTGTAAGCTACAACACCTACTGCAGCTAAAATACCAATAATTGCTACAACAACTAGCAATTCAATAAGTGTAAAACCTTTGTTATTTTTCATAATTTCCTCTGTTATTAGTTATTATTGTTAAAATTTATTATAATTATTGATGATGTAAACTAAAAATCTTATTATATGTAATGATATTCAAAGAAAATTGCTCATATTGGGTTTACTTGTTACTTATTTTTGTTAATAGCTATAAATATTAAATAAAATATGAAATATAAAGTTACAGATATTGAAAATGTAAGTACTGTTTTTCTTACTGGAGAAATAGATATGGATGTTGCAGATGAGGTAAGAGAAATTGTTTTTCCCTTAATTGATGCTGGAAAAGAAGTTCATTTAAATTTAAAAGATGTACCCTACATGGACTCTTCTGGTATATCGATAATTATAGAGAGCAATCAAAGAGCTCGAGAAAAAAATACTAAAGTTGAACTTAAAGAAGTTAGTCAACCTGTTGAAAAAGTTCTAGCAATGGCAAGAAAGTTTCTATGACATACAAAATTACAGAAGAAGACAATATAAGCACCATATTTTTAGATGGTGAAATAGACATGGATAAAACGGATGAAGTTAAGGGAGTTATCTTTCCTGTAATTGACTCTGGTAAAAATGTTGCTTTAAATCTAAGTAACGTTCAATACATGGACTCTTCTGGTATTTCAGTTTTAATAGAAAGTCATCAAAAAGCCCTTGAGAAGGGAACCAAGCTTGTCATTAAAGATGTGAGTAAATCTGTTTTAAAAGTAATCATGATGGCAAAGTTAGAGCAAATTTTAAATTTGGAGTAATTAAATTGTGAGTTTAGAAAACTTAAATCAATCAGAGAAAAAAGATTTTTTAGTTAGTTCAGCAAGTTTGAAAGATGTCAGAGCTTTTTCTAGGGATGTTTTTGAAAAATTTAAAATTGATGAAGACTTAAGAGAAGAATTAGTTTTAGCAATTGCTGAAGCTGCACAAAATATAGTTAAACATGCATATAAAGATATGCCTGACACTCAAGATAAAATGGTTGTAAGAATATCTTGTAGCAATGATATTCTAGAGATTTCTTTCTTTGATAAAGGTAAACCAGTAGAAAAAAGCGAAGTTAAGCATAGAGCGATCGATGATATTAAACCAGGTGGACTAGGAACATTTTTTATTCAACAAATTATGGATTCAATTAATTTTGAACCAGGAAAAGAACCCTGGATTAATAATTTAGTTTTAACCAAAAAATTAAAAAATTAATTAATTAAAGCACCCACGTTAAATATTGGTGAGTACATAGCTATCATTAAACCACCAATCATTACTCCCATGAAAACAATCATGATAGGTTCAATTAAAGCAGACATGTTATCAACTGTAGTATCAAATTCTTCTTCATAATAAGCAGATACTGAATTAAACATTTCATCCAATTGACCCGTTTGTTCCCCAACAGAAATTAATTGACTAAAAGTTGGTGGGAAAAGTGGTTCTTTTAAAAAAAGTTTTGTTAAGGTATCACCAGAGAACACACCTTTTTTTACACTCTCTAGTGCATCCGTTATCACATCATTATTGCTAACTGATTTTGCGATTTCTAAACTCTCTAGTAAATTTACACCTGCTGCACTTAAATTACCCAAAATCAATGCAATTCTTGCCAGTAGAGATTTTAAGATCATATCTCCAAAAATAGGTAATTTTAAAATTTGTTTATGCCATCTAAAACGAATTGCAGCATTTCTTTTTACAATAAAATTAAACCCGAAATATCCACCTATTCCACCAAACAGAATTACTTTTCCACCTGTACCACTTAAAAAATCACTCATTGCCATGATGGTTGCTGTTGCAGCGGGTAATTCTAAGCCCATTCCATCGTACATTTTTGCAAATACTGGAACTACTTTAATCAACATAAAAGCACTAACAGTAATCGCTACTGTAAACATGATCGCTGGATACATTAAAGCTCCCTTAATCTTTTTTTTAATCTTTTCTTTTTTCTCTAATGAATCTACTATTTTAAGTAAAAATACATCTAGCTTACCACTTGCTTCACCAGCCTTAATCAAGTTGACATAAATATTATCAAAGTATTGCGGATACTTTTCAAAACATTTTGATAAGTTCACACCCCCTTCTAAACTTTTTCTAATATCTTCTATAATGTCTTTAAGAGCAGGACTTTCTAATTGGTCTCTTAACATTATTAAAACCTGTAAAATAGGTAAGCCCGCCTTAACCATGGTTGCAAATTGCTTTGAGAATATAAGAATTTCTTCTACTTTAACTTTTTTTTTCCCAAAAAGAGATGAGCCACCTGATTTTTTTTTTGCTTCACCTTTTTTTTTCTTAGACTTAATTATGTTGGTGATTATTACTTTTTTTTCTTTTAATAAATGAGAAGCTTCATCAAGGTTGATTGCCTCAATATCTCCTTCTACATATTTACCTTCGGATATTCCTTTATAAGTAAAAGCTTCCATTTTTATTCGCCTGAAAGAATTCTCTCATACTCTCTAAAATTAAGCTCACCAGATGCAATCATTCTTCTACCCATATCTTGCATCGTTCTAAATCCTTCCTTAATAGCTATTTCTCTTAATTCAGGAGTGGTTGCTTGTTTTAAAATAGCTTCTTTAATTGGTTTTGAGACCACTAAGATTTCATAAATACCTTGTCGACCTTTGTATCCTGAGTCACTACATTTTGCACAACCTTTACCTTTGATGGCTTTTACTTTTGAAGCGTCTTCATCACTAAACCCCATATCTTTAAGAACTTTAGGATTAACATCATCATCCGGCACTCTACAATCTTTACAATTTTTTCTAGCTAGTCTTTGGGCTACAACAAGTTGGCAGGCAGCACTTATTAAATAATCTGGTGTTCCCATGTTTTGTAATCTAGTAATGGTACTTGGGGCATCATTAGTGTGTAGAGTACTAAATACTAAGTGACCAGTAAGAGCAGCCTTTAATCCGATATCAACTGTTTCTTTATCCCTCATCTCACCAACTAGAATAATTTCAGGGTCTTGTCTTAAAAAAGATCTTAAGGCTTTAGCAAAAGTAAAACCAATATCATCTTTAATTTGTACTTGTCCTACACCATCTAATTCATATTCTACAGGATCTTCAGCTGTTAGAATATTTAAATGGGGACGACTTACTTCTTTTAAAATACTATATAACGTTGTTGATTTTCCAGATCCTGTTGGCCCTGTAACCAAAATTAATCCCTGACTACTGTGAATTCCTTTTCTTAAACTTTCTAAATCTTGCTTTTCAAAATTTAATTGTTCAAGAGTAATATCTCCTGCATCTTTGTTAAGAATACGCATAACAATTCTCTCATTATTTGCAGTAGGTAAAATTGATAAACGTAAATCAACTACTTTATTACCAATTTTAAAATTAATAGCTCCATCTTGTGGTAATCTTCTTTCTGCAATATCTAATTTACCCATAATTTTAAATCGAGTAACTACTGCCCCATAATTGTCATGTAGAAATTGTCTATAGGTTTCTTGTTCTTGAAGCATACCGTCTAATCGGTATCTTACTCTTGAACTAAATCGGTAAGGCTCAATATGAATATCACTGACGCCCATTTTAATTGCATCCGCTACCACTGCTGTACTAAATTTGATTACCTCTGACTCATTTTCAATTGCTTCAATATCTTCCTCTGGTGCCTTTTCTAAAACCTCCCCTGCATCTCCTAAATCTGTTTCAAAAGTTTTTGTTTTTCTCCTATTCTCATTTCGAATTGACGCAATAGTTACTTCATCTGTTTCACTTGATAATCTCTCAATATATTCAGAAATATCACTTATTTTTGCAGCATGAAGTTCTATGTTTTTTTTTGTAATAGCTTTCAAATTTCGCATCAATCCCAATTTTGAACTATCTGGGATTGCCATGTGTAAAGTTTTTCCATCAATTTTAAATGGTGCTACAAAATTCATCTTAATATAGTTTGATGGTAAAACTGTTTTTACTTCTTCAGTAATTTCAACTGACTTTAGATCAATTATTTCTAAATTTTGTTCTTTAATTAATAAATCAATTATTTTTTTTTCATCAGTAAGCTTTAATTCAAATATTGCATCAATTTGAGATTTATTGTTTTCAGTGCTTACTTTTTTAATATCTATTAAATCTTTTCCAGAAATAATGTCATTATCAATTAGGACATTAACTAAATTAATTTCACTCTCTCTACTTATTTTAAACATTATAAAATTCTTGGAGCGATAAATACCAATAACTCGTTCATTGTATCAGAATTTGATTTTCCACTGAGTACTTTTCCTAGAATTGGTACTTTTGACGTTCCTGGAACACCTTGTCTATTATTCGCTACGTTATTTTTTTTAATACCCCCAATTACAACTATATCTCCATCAGCTACTAATAATTTTGTATTTATCTCCATTTTATTTACACCTACTGATGCTGCATTTGCTCTATTTGGAGTATCATTGTTTACTTGAATTGAAAGCATGACGTTTCCATCACCTATAATATTTGGAGTTACTATTAGTTTTAATGATGCATCAACTGGTTTATCTTCCCCTTCTCCACCATCAATATAAATTGTTTCACCCTGATTAATACTTGCTTGTTGATTATCTAATGTAAATAATTTTGGATTAGATACTGTTTTTGATAAGCCTTGAGCTTCTAAAAAATCAAGTTCAAGTTTTAAAACAGCTGAACCTGTTTTTCTTAGTATTCCAATTCCACTTGTTGCAGCAGCAGACCCAAAGTTTACTAAATTATCTTTTCCAGCACCGCTTGTAAAAGCACCTGTTGAATCAGATAATGCGGCCCCTGATCCTGATGCAGCTCCTACACTGCTACCTCCTTGTGTACCACCCATTCTTAAACTTTTTCTTGTATAAGCGGCTCCAAGTCTTTTTCCTAAACTTTGCTCAAATGTTGAAGTAGCTTCAACTATAAAAGCTTCTATTAAAACTTGTTTTGTTCTTTTATCAATTTCTCGAATAACTTTATCAACGATATCTAAATCTTTCTCTTTACCTCTAACAATAATTGATCTTGTGGTTGCTTCTTCCGTTACTTGTATTGGTATAAAATTTCCATTCGTTCCAACAGTTGTAAATAATTCTGTGACTGTGGCTTTAGCTTCTGAGGGAGTTATATAATAAAGTCTGAAAATTTCTGAAATAATTGGCTCTACTGAATCTTCTAATTCAACTTTTTTCTTAACTGCTGAAGCTCTCGCTGATTTATAACCTTCTTGTGACGTTAGATTAGCAGGAGTTGAAACTCTAATAATATTACTTGCTACATCTATATCTGCTGCATAATTTTTTAAATCTAACAATGCATTAAATGCTTTGTCCCATGGAACATTATTTAACTCTGCACTTATTGATCCTGCCACATCGTCACCTACTAAAATATTAATTTGACCAATTTCAGACATTAATTTCATTGCTTCTTTAAAATCTAAAGCTTGAAATTTAAAAGAAACATTTTGTTTTAAAGATTTGAAATCTTCTGAAATTAATAAATAATTTCTCTCTTTAACAGATGATATTTGTTTTCTTTTTTTAAGCTTAACGACATCACCTTCAGCAGGAGTTGGTCCCATTTCTGCACTTTTTTCAACCTCTTGTTTTCCAAGTTTCTTGATATCAGTTTTTATTAATGGGGTGTCGTGTTTAAAAGAGCCAGTGTTTTTAGCAAATTTTTCAGCACAACCTGTTAAAAAAATAAATAAAAAAGGTAAAATTAAAAATGATATTTTGTTTTTAAATTTCATAATTATTTTGTTCTTTCTGTAATTTTATTATTAAAATTTATCACTAAAAGAGAGTTTTCATTTTTTTCAAAAACTGCTTCTCTATTGTTAAGTCCAACTAATTTTACTCCAGGACTTAATTCTTCAAACTTAGCTAAAGTAATTATATTTCCACTTGAATTAATTAATGATACGAACCCATCGTCATTTTCAGAGGTCATTATCCCAACTAGTTTAAACTTATATAAGCTCATTTCATTTTGTGCCTCTTCTGGATTGCTTGATAAAATTGTATTACCACCAGTTAATGAGCTATCTCCAGCAAAAGGATCGTTTAATGGAAGTGGTTCTTCATCATTAATCTCTGATGAAATATTTGATTGTGAATTTGCTTGTTTTTCTTTGATCTTTTTATTTATCTCTTTTGCTTTTTCGATAATATCTTGCTTATTGTCATGGCTATCGGCCATGGAAACTTTTGATAACAACATAAAGAATACTGAAATAATGATTATTTTAAAAAAATTCATTTGGTAACCCCACTATTGTTAACGTACCTTTTACTTTTATCGCTCCAGTTGCATTCCCTTTTACCACCTGTATAGACTCTTTGTCAAAGTTTAACATTTTGTTAGAAAGCGATAGAGCTCTTTTAAATTTAATGTAACCAATAAAATTGCCGTCAATTTCAAAATCAACAGGGATCAAATAATAGGCAATATTTGCAACATTTTTAACTTGATTGTTTTTCTTTTTTTTGGTTTTTTTGCCGTCTGCTTGGGCTAAGGCTTGTGCTTTTAATACTTCTTGAATTGCCTTTTTTTCAATTCTAGTGATTACTAGATCATTTTGTCCGGCATATTCACTTAATGTTTGATAAAGACCCTCTACCTCAGCTTTAGAATGAAACAAGCTAGAATATTTTTCATAATCAGGCTTAAGTTTTTTAATTCTTGCTCTCATTGAATAAATTTCAGAAGTAAATTTTGCAGTTTCTTGTATTTTTAAATTCATGTCGTCCAATTTAGCTTTTCTAGACTCAACCATTGGATTTAAAATTGCGTAATAAATTATTAAGAAAAAAATAATTGCCCCAAAAATTATTCCTATTTTTATAAGAGTTTTTTTATCAGCTAATTTTGTAATCTGATCCTTGATATCAGACATGTTAATATTTTTTAAATCTATATCCATTGCTATATTTTACCTGTTTTAATTTTTACAAACACTCTAAAACCTTTCATTGTAGCACCACCTGCTGTAGACTTTGGTAATCGCATTGATGATAAAGATGCTTGCTCAACCAATTTTTGATTTCCTAAATTTTCTATAAATTTCAATATATCTTGATCACTTGCGGCTATTCCTTGAATAGTTAATCTTCTAGATCCATTAAATTCAACTTGATCAAATTTTACTCGGTTTGGAACACTTGAAGCTACTTGAGCTAAAATTCTATAAGTTAATTCTTTATTTGATTTAAGTGTTCTACTTAATTTTAAAGACGTATTAATTACTTTAAGCTCTTTTGAAACTATCTTTTTCTGTTTAATAATTTTAGCATGATCTTTTTTTACAGTTTCATATTGTTTTAATTTATTATTATAGGAAGCAATATTCCAAAAAGATAAACCAAATAATACCACATAAATTGCAACTACAGCAGCAGTGATACCTTTAAATGCAAAACCTGAAATTGCTTTCATCTTCTTCTGCTTCATTACATTTGATCTATCTGGAAGAAGATTTATGTTTTTAACTGCAGTAACAAATTTATAATAACCAAAGACATCAAGTTTTCTAAAGGCTAAGCCAACAGAAGTAGATAGATAAGATCTATTTAACTTATTATCTAAAATTTGTTGATACTGACTTGGAATTTTTAATCCTTCAGTAGGATCAAAAGTGTTAAATCCAACATTCATTAAAATTTTTCTAAAACTTCCTAAATATTCGTCTACATTTTTGATATCTGAAACAACTTTTATGTTTCGAATTCTCTTTTCATATTTAGTCTCAAAATCTTGAATTGCTTGCTTAACTTGAGTAACATATCTTCTAACTAATCCCTCTTTTTCTTCAGTATCTTGAGAATCTTGTAAAATTTTTCTATCTTGCCCTCTGATAAAAATATCAGTTATTATTGGGTTATTATCATAGAGGATCATTAAATAATTTTCATCTAATCCAAACTCTAAAACAGCCGTTAAATTCGCATCTTCAGTTTTATTTGTTATTTGATTAACTTGATCAACTGATGACTTTAAAGCAAAACATTTAACATCTATGATTACAGGATTTAAACCTGCATTTTTAATTATTGAAGTATAACTATTTATATCAGTTAATTTTGATGCAACGAATAAAATATCCATTGTATTTTCTTTTTCATTTCTATTTATGACTTGATGAAAAATAGAATAATCTTCCAAACTATCTGTTAGTTGAACTAGGTTTTCCCACAATGAATTAGTTTCGATTGCTTTATTTAATTCTTCTTCTTTCATTAAAGGTGCAGTGACTACTCTTATGATTGCACTAGTTACTGGAATAGCAATTGCTGCATTTGGTGAAGTTATTTTGTATTTTTGAATTGCTAATACTAATTCTTCTGAAAATTTATCCGCATTATCAATTGGGGTACTATCATCTGTAATGTCAACGGGATGAATATGTAATTTTTCTAACACCCATTGATTAGCTTTGTTACTAGAAACTTGGACTATTCTTATTTCTTTATTTGCTAGCTCTATACCAATTATTTCTTCACCTTGAACACTAGATTTACCTAATTTGGATTTGAAAAAATTTTGTATTTTTGATTTATAATTTCCAACTTTAGAATTGTTAAAAGATGATTTTTTTACATTTTTAGCAAAATCTGGTTTTTTAATTTTAATTTCTTTAATTTTTCCAAAAATATTTGATAATTTACTTTTTACCTGATCTTGGGTAGATATTTCTGTGTTTTCATTTAGTGGAATGCTTGAAGTTTGTGGTTGTACTTCATTATTACTTTGATTAGTTGTTGAAATATCAGTTTGTGAAGATTCACCCTCTTCTGGCTTAATATTTGCCTCATTTTTTAATTTTTTACTTTCTTCGTGAACATCATCAAACCATTTTTCCAAAATTGGTATTGCATCATCTAAATTTGTTGTTCCAGAAGATGAAATTTTTTGTTTACCATCAATATAAAGTCTGCCCACCCAGTTTCTTGATTTAAGTTCACCTTTATATTTATCTTGCCTTACATATATGTGTAGTCTTCCATCTTTTTTATGAATTACCTCATGCTCTTTTTTTTGTTCGTCATTATTAGTATTTGATGCACTTACATTTTGATCAATAGATTCATCTTGAGATTGTATATTTTCTGAATTTTCAGTTAAATTATCATTTTCATTAGATTTTTCTGATTCATTATTATTAGTTTCTTGAGGATTTAAAGTCTCAGTTGAATCGTTTTCAGATTGGCTTTCCTGATCACTCTTTAAAGTGTCTTCATCATTATTAGTATTTGATGCACTTACATTTTGATCAATAGATTCATCTTGAGATTGTATATTTTCTGAATTTTCAGTTAAATTATCATTTTCATTAGATTTTTCTGATTCATTATTATTAGTTTCTTGAGGATTTAAAGTCTCAGTTGAATCGTTTTCAGATTGGCTTTCCTGATCACTCTTTAAAGTATCTTTCTCTTTATAATCAAATTTGTCTTTATTATCTTCGTCCATAAAACCAATAAATAAAAATTAATATTTTAATTGTTAATTGATTCTCTAACACAAAATTAATAAAATTCTAACACATGATTATAATTATTATGTTCAAAATGGGTTGAATTTAAT
>JAOHHF010000005.1 GCA_028099475.1 Candidatus Pelagibacter sp. | reverse complement strand
GCTAAACAATTAAACCATCTAAATAATTTTGATGTTTCTTTTATTCCTACTGAAGAAACTACTCCTAAAAATCTAGAGGAAAAAGTTGCTAATGAAGTTACTAAGATTGCAAGAACTATACTAATTGACACTTAACTCTCCTACAAAATATGCAACAGTCCCACCCACCAGTCCACCAAGTAAAATTGACCACTCTGGGGATAGAAAATAAAATATTGGTCCCAGCAACAAGCCTAGTATAACTGAAGCTGATATTTGGATGGTCTTCATTGCACCTACCATCATACATAAAAAATAAATTGGATTTAAAATAGCTAAACCGATCATTATATTTTTATCTAAATAATCAGATGCATAGAATCCAATAAATGTACCAATTACAGCAGTGGTCCATGTTGCTGAACCAATACCAATCCAGAAATCAATTCTATGTTTTTTTTCAATATTTTTGTAATTACTTTTCATTATCAACCAAGCTGACACTGCAATAAAATGACAGGAGAAATAATATTTCCATTTTGGTTGGCTTTTGTGCATCATTAATGGGAATAAAGAAACAGTCATTGGGTATAATCGAGCATTAACAAACCAAACAGCTAAAAATATATTCAATAAAGATGCCCCAACCAACAATGACTCGGCCATTACCAACGATCCAGGCAAAGCGTACGTTAACATTGTAGAAAAAATACTTTCTTGAATATTAAATCCTAAATTTTTAAGAAGAGCTCCAATTGCTACAAAACAACAACCAAGTGCTATCGCAGGACTATCAAAAGCTAAAATAGATTTAAACCCTTTAAAGAAAAATTCTTTATTAATCATTAGCCGCCAAGGAATAGTCTACCGACATCGGGATTACTTAATAATTCATCACCTTTTCCAGCAATAGCTGTTTGGCCTGAAACTAAAACGTAACCTATATCAGCAAATTCTAAACCTTTTTTAGCATTTTGCTCTACAAGAATAATTGTTTTTTTTTCATTTTGTTGAAGATCTTTTAGAATTTCAAAAACCATGTCAATGTATCTAGGTTCTAAACCAATTGATGGTTCATCAACTAATAATACTGATGGCTTCATTACTAGAGCTCTTGATATTTCTAACAATCTTCTTTCACCACCAGATAAAACTTTTGCTGGTTGATTTCTTCGGTTTCTTAATCTTTCATACTTTTCAAAAATCTTTTCTGCCTCTTCATAAGACTCATCAGTTTTGTCTTTAATGTACCCACCCATTAATAAATTTTCTTCAACTGTCATATCTGGAAATACAGAATTATCTTGAAGAATATAAGCTACCCCTACTGACTTTAATTTTTCAGCTGGTGATAAATTGGTAATTTCTTTTCCATCTATTTCTATTTGACCTGAAAAAATATTTGTAAAACCATATATCGAATGAAGTATTGTAGATTTGCCCGCACCATTTGGTCCAATCAAACATAGGGACTGCGCCTTGTTAACAAACAAATCAAAATTATGTAAAATTTCCATTTTACCATAACCTGCATTTAAATTTTTAATTGTTAGGTGAACTTCATTTGGAGATAGTTTTTTTAAATCATCTGGAGTTGGTGCTTTCCCCAATACTTCATACTGATTTGACATTATTGTGCCCCCAAATAAGCGTCAATCACACGCTTATCATTTTTAATTTCATCTGGAGATCCATTAGCTAGCATCTTTCCATGTGCTAGACAAAAAATGTCCTCAGCTAGTTGCATTATAACTTTCATATTGTGCTCAATAACCAAGAGTGTAATGCCAAAGTCTTGATTTACTTTAATTAATCTATCTATAATTCCATTAATTAAAGTTGGATTTATTCCAGCTGTTGGCTCATCTAATAAAAGCATTTCTGGCTCATTCATTAAAGCCATTGCAAGCTCTAATAGTTTTTGTTGACCAAAAGATAAATCTCCTGCTCTCAATTTTCTTTTTTGATATAATCCAACGAAACTTAATAAATTTTCCGCTTTATCTGTTAGATCTTGAGGAATTTTGGAAAATATCTTGATTAAACTCTCATCACTTCCTTTATGACTAATTAACATATTGTCTATACAATTTAATTTTCCATAAATTCTTGTTTGTTGAAATGTTCTAAGCAAACCAAGTTTTGCTATTACAGGAACTGGTAACTCGGATACTTCTTTGTTATTGAATTTAATTGATCCAGTATCTATAGGATAAGTTCCAACAATTGAGTTAAACAAGGTTGTTTTACCTGATCCATTTGGTCCAATTAAGCCAACAATATTTCCCTTTTCAACAGACATTGAAATATCAACATTAGCTTTTACACCACCAAAAGATTTGCTAACATTTTTTACTTCTAAGATACTCATTTTAGTTCCACTTGTGCTTTACGATCAGCTTCGTCTACGACTTCACCAAATCTCTCTGGGTATTTTTCTCTAAGCCATCCCATTAATCCTTCTGGAAAATAAATTACAATTACAACAATCAGCACTCCTAAAGCAACATACTGCCAGCCTAAGAAATAAGTCCAAAAACCTTCTTTGAATAAGTGAAAAAGAGTTGCACCAATAACAGGCCCCCATAATGTTCCTTTACCTCCAAGTATTGCCATCAAAACCATAAATACACCCATTTCTCTCCCATCAAATGCAACATCTGTAGAATCAATGTAGCCAACTAATCCTCCCATAATCCCACCAGCTAAACCACAGAAGAAAGCTGATATCATCCAACCAATAATTTTATATTTCATTGTCTGAATACCCATAGCTTCAGCTTTGTCTTCATTGTCTCTTATTGCATTCAGAACTAATTTAAACCTGGTTGAGTAAACTGATTTTACAGCAACAAAAGTTAATACAAGAACTAAAAAACTTAAAAAATAAAAAAATTGTCCTCTCGACTCTAAGCTTCCAATTTCAGGAAATGGAGGAGTTGTGAATCCTTGTCCTGCTCCAATGATTTCAATTCCCCCTGAAATTTCACCCGCAGCTACACCAAGACCCAATGTACAAATTGCAAAATAATGTCCTCTAAGTCCTAAAATTGCATAACCAATTAAACCTGCAACTATTGTCGGTATAATTGCTGCTGCCAAAAGTCCAAATGCCATACCTTGAAAAAACTGGGTAGGTGAATGTACAAATGTTTTTTCACCACCACTTTCTGTCCATTCTGCTAATGGAAAAAACATGCCCACTTGAACAGATGCACAAATATACATTCCTAGGCCATAAAAAAGAATATTTCCAAATGAGTTATAACCCATTTCGCCACCTTGAATATTCCAAGTTAAGGCTAAAACAATTAATATACAAAGAATTGATAATTGAACCTTAAATGCCGGAAGCATAAATGGTGCAAGAACACCAAAAATCAATATTGCAGCATATAAAATAATATTATTATTCTTCATTTTATTGAAAGTTTAAATCTTCGATAAACTAAAATTAAAACTAATAATAAGAATACAGACCCAATTCTAAATTCTGTTCCCAAAATATAATCAGCAAATTCTTCAAACACTCCTAAACCCATCCCTGAAACTGCAACACCTGGTAAATTTCCTAATCCTGCAATAATAACAATCATAAAAGATCTAATTGTATAAGGTAGCCCCATATAAGGATGAATTGTGAATGTGATAGCAACTAACGCACCTGCTACTCCACATAGTGCTGCATTAATTCCAAATGTAGCTGCATAAACTTTTTCAGTATCAACTCCTAAAATTTTTGCTGCTCTTGCATTTTGAGCTGTAGCTCTAATTGCACGACCCAGCTTTGATTTTTTCATATACACAACAAGGCCTATTGCAAAAATAATACTTATAATAGCTGAAAATATTTTTGAATTTGGCAAAGTAACTGAGTTATTAAACAACATAGTTGTTCCAAATTCAGAATTTGCAAGAACAACATCTGCGCCAAATGCAAAGTTCATTAACTGCATAAAAAGTATGCTTATCCCGAATGTAGCAAGTATCGAGATAAACAAATCCCTATCTACAACTTTATTAATAACTAATTTATAAAGACCAACACCCACAAAATACATTATGGCAGGAGCAACTATTACTCCTAAAGCAGGATGGATGCCAGAAAGGTACATAAAATAAGTAATATAACCACCAAGAATTACCAAATCTCCTTGGGCAATATTTATAATATTCATTACTCCCCATTGAAGAGCCATTCCATAAGCTATAAGTGCAAACAAAATTCCAAGTAATATTCCATCCAACGATGCTTGAACCATTAATATTGGTACTTGAAATATAAGCAGATCCATAAGATTTTTGAAACTTTCTGAATAAAATTTAAAAACTTTTTATATAAAAATGCCCCCTATTGCTAGGGAGCATTTTGCATATTAGATATTATCTTTTAGACCAAGAAGGAATTGGATGTATCAACTCAGCAGAAGCCCATTTAGTAGGAGCTACAACTTTGTTTTCACATTTATCCCCATCACACATAACTTGGAATAACACCATTGGCTTATCAACATTCTGACCACCTGCTGCAAATTTTATGTTTCCATAAAAAGTTTGCATATCAGTAGCTGCCAAAGCATCTCTAACTTTTACTTTGTCAAAAGAATTAGCTCTTTCAAATGCATCTTTGAAAACCAATAAAGCTGCAGAAGACTCAGCTGCTTGATATGGTGGTGCATAGTTGAATAGTTTTTTAAAGTCAGCATCATACGTCATACCGTCTTTAAAGAAATCATCCTTGTAAGTTAATGTTTTATGCCATTGTGAAGCACATAATGCGTACTGTGAATTTTTACCATGTTGTTTTGATAATTTCGCAGCATCACAGTGTGTCATTGCAAGCATCGGTACATCAACTTTCATTTCAGCAATTTGTCTGATAGCTGTCAAAGCACCTTTAGTATGACCCGAGACCACAAGAACGTCTGGTTTAACTGCTTTAACTTTTGCTAAAGTTGCTGCCATATCGTTAAGTTCTTTAGGTAGCTTATCATCAATTACTTTTTTAGAGCCTGTTCTCTCGATTGCTTCCAAAACACCTAATCTAACATCTTGTGAAAAAGCATCTTGTTCAAAAGCCATTGCAACTGAAACTGGTTTACCACCATTTTTTTCAACTGCTAAATCTATAGCCACATCAAGATATAGGTTTGCTGGCGCGAGTACTGCAAATAGATATTTGTAACCTTTAGTAAATAGAGATCTAGATGCTCCATTGGCCTCAACCATTGGAACTCCATATTTCTCTGTTACAGGTGCAATTGCTTTTGTTAAACCTGAACTATATGGTCCTAGCATATATTCAACACCATCTTGAGAGATTAATCTTTCTGCAAGTTGAGCTGCTCTTTTCGGGTTTGACTCATCATCATAATAAATGATTTCAAACTTATAAGTTTTTCCACCAACTTTTACTCCACCCATACCATTAATTCTATCAACAGCCATGTTATAACCATTCTGAGTATGAACACCATTAGATGAGTATTTTCCAGTTAATGAAATAGCAGATCCTAAAATTATCTTATCACCAACAACCTTTGCGAAAGATATTGTTGATGAAGAAATTAAAAGGGCAATTGCAGAAACTAATGTAATTAGTATATTTCTGATTTTCATTTTATTTTTCCTCTATTAGTTTTAATTTTAAAAAATTAATTTAACTCCTAAAATTAAAAACAAACAAGTCTGTAATAAAGCTTGCGACTTAATACTTTTGAATAAAGGCTATAATTATTGCGATTAATATTAATACACACGCCGAAATTGTATTTATAAATTTTGGATTTGCTTTTATCCAAATAATTAATTTTCTAGCAAGCACTGCGTAAGCAATTAGGGATAAAAAATCTAAAACCACATACGTTGTAATTAAAATTAAGAACTGAACAATATAATTTGAATTAAAATCAATAAATTGTGGAAAGATTAGTGGAAAAAACATCCAAGCCTTTGGGCTTGTTCCTGCAACTAAAAAACCATCTTTAAAGAAAGAAAGAAAAGTTTTTGAAGAAATATTATCCGAATGAATATCTTTTGGTCTTGAATTATAAATATCATAGGCAAGATACAATAAGTAGGTTATTCCTGCCCACTTAAAAATATTTAAAAAATTTGGATTATCTACAAAAAAAGATCCAAGAACAAAAATTACTAAAGTTGCTTGAATAATATTTGCGGTCACATCTCCTAATGCAGTCCAAATACATTTTTGAACTCCATAATTCATAGAATATGAAATTATTACAACTCTAGGTGTCCCAGGGGTAATAAATAAAAATAAAATTATCTGTAAAAATAGAAAATAATTTAAGGGGTACATTTTAAGGAAGATAGTCCAAAAAAACCGGGAGCTAAAGATGGCTAAGATGGACTATCAATATTCATAATATCATGCCCTAAAAAAAATGCATTAATCATTTTTTTCAAATATAAAGGATTTATGAAAAAAAAAGGTCACACCCCTATCACCAGAGTAAAAAATCCAGAGCCAAATGTGAATGACCCAGATTGGATAATTTGGGCAGCTTGGGCTGATCGGATCACCTTTGAGGAAATAGAAAAAAAGACCGGAAAGACAGAATCTGAAGTTATTAAAATTATGCGTAGATCGATAAAACCCACTTCTTTCAGATTATGGAGAAAAAGAGTAAATCAAAAAAGTATAAAACACAGAAAAAAATTTGAATATTCTAGAAAAGAAATAACTAGTAAATTAAAAAAGAATGATTATTTATAAGTCATGAAATCAGTCACTATTTATACAGGTCCACTTTGTAATTATTGTGAGGCAGCTAAAAGATTATTAACTAGAAACAATGTTGAATATAAAGAAATAAATATTGCAACAGTTGATGGGGCAATGGAGGAAATGATTTCAAAAGCTAATGGAAAAAGAACTATTCCTCAAATTTTCTTTGATGACCAGCACATGGGTGGTTATGACGATGTTAGAGCCTTAGAAAAAGACAATAAACTACAAGAATTATTAAAATAAAACGTAGTAAATTACCCAAAAAATTAGAGTATATTCAAAAAAACGTCTAAAAAGTTCTACATTTTTTTTATTAAATTTATGATTTATAAATCTTTTTGAAAAATAAAACCCAATGTTTACCAAGATAACACCAATAATAATTCCTAAAATTGTTAATTTGATTGAAAAGTTTTTGTAACCAAAATAACAGGCTGCGATTAAAGTAAACCACGAAACATTAGTAATAAAAATTTTAAAAATTATTCCAGCTTTTTTACTAAAAACTGATTGAGTTTTTATAATTGAATATGACCAAATAATGCCAATTAGAAAACTAATGTACTTAATAATCATCTATTTTTTTGGTTTAAAAATTAAACAAACACCATTGTTGCAGTATCTTTTGCCAGTTGGTTCTGGTCCATCCTCGAATATATGTCCATGATGACCACCACATTTTTTACAGTGGTATTCAGTTCTAGCATAACCTAAATGATGATCTGTTTTAGTTTCAAAAACATCGGGTAATGATTGATAAAATGATGGCCAACCAGATCCACTTTCATATTTAGTATGAGAATTGAATAATTTTTCTTCACAATTGGCACAATGAAAACTTCCTTCTCTTTTTTCATGATTAAGTTCACTTGTACCAGCTAATTCTGTTCCCTCTTCAAATAAAACTAACTTTTGCTCTGAGGTTAAATTGGGATTGATTTTTTTTGTCATTGTTTATTCTATTATTCTTATAGGTTTACCATTTACACAAGCTTCTAGATCTTCAATCATTTGAGTATAAAAAATACTATAGTTTTCTGCAGTAACATAACCAATATGAGGTGTCAAAAGCGCATTTGGTAAAAATCTCAATTTATTACCCTCTGGTAATGGTTCTTTCTCATAAACATCTATACCAGCTCCTAAAATTACATTTGTTGATAAAGCTATAATTAGATCATCCTCATTAACAATAGGTCCTCTAGAAGTGTTAATTAAAAATGCAGTTTTTTTCATTTGATCGAACTCTTTAATGGTAATGCAATCTTTATAGCGCTCTCCACCTTGTACATGAATTGAAATATAATCAGATGTTTTAATTAAATCTTCTTTGGTACAAGGAAGTACATCTAATTCTTTACATTTATTTAAATCTAAATTTTCACTCCAGGCCATAACCTGCATTCCAAATGCTTTTGCAATTTTTGCAACTTGTAAACCTACCCTTCCAAGACCAATTAAACCTATAATTTTTCCTTTTAATTCAAAACCAACGGTAGTTTGCCAATATCCTTGGTACATATTATCAATTTCAGTTTTAAGATTTTTTGATAAGCCCAAAATTAAAGCCCAAGTTAGTTCACACGTTGGGTTGAAATTAATCTCTGTTCCACAAACTATAATTTTTCTTTTTTTTGCAGCATCTAAATCAATTGATTTGTTTCTTGTACCACTCGTAATTATGTATTTTAGATCATTAAGATTATCGATTAAATTTTTAGTAATTGGAGTTCTCTCACGCATGATTAACAATGCTTCAAAATCAGATAATTGCTCTATAGCATCAGCCTCATCTAAAAAAGGTTCACTGAAAATTTTAAACTCATATTTTCCAGATAGTTTTTTTAAATCCACAAACTCTTGTGAAACATCTTGATAATCATCTAATATTGCAACTTTAAGCATTTGTAATTTTTTTGTTTGATAAAAATAAACCTAATATAATTAAAACAGAGCCAATGAAATGAAAAAATAAAAATTTTTCATTAAAAAATATCATTGCTAAAATTGTACTAAATAGAGGAATTAATGATAAAAAAATACCTGCTCTATTTGCTCCGATAATTGCAACAGCACCAGCCCAACAATAATAAGAACCAATACTTGGAAATATTGCAATATAAATTAAAATATAAAAAAGATTAGTGCTTATCTCAACAGGTTTGCCCTGAATCAAATCTAACAAAAATAATGGAAATAAAAATATTAATCCAAATGTACAAATTATATGAACAAGAGATAATAAGGACACATCAAAGTTTCTTTTTCTTAAATATGCAGAGTAAATTCCCCAAGCAATGATAGCTACAACCATGAATAAATCTCCTTTATTAAAATTTAAAGAAAGTAAAATATTGAGATCGAGTTTAGTAATGATAGCTAAAATTCCTAATACTGAAATTAGTAATCCTAACAATTGATGAATATTTGTTTTTTCAATTTTTAATAAAAAACAAACTAAAATTATTGTTACTGGAATAGCAGTGTTGAAAAGTGATGCATTAATAATTTGGGTATAGTTTAAAGCATTATAAGTGAATGAAGTAAATATACATACGCTAGTAAAACCAAGAATTAAAAATAAAGATAAATTTTCTTTGATCTTATATTTTAATTTGAATATTTCTTTATAAGTAAATGGAAGTAATATTAACCATACTAAGCACCACCTTAAGAAGGCAAGAGAAAATGGAGGTATATTTTCTAAATAAGCAAATTTTCCAATAGTAAAGTTACCTGCCCAAAATAATGTTGCACAAACTAACATTAAGTATGCTTTGGTGTTCTTGCTCACCTAACTAAATCTTGATGAGCTATAAGGTTTTAAATCCAAATTAGTATTTTCGTTTGCTATCATTCCTGAAATTATTTTCCCAGAAATTGGTCCTAAAGTCCATCCTAAATGATGATGACCAAAACAATAAAAAACATTTTTATGATTTTTTGATGGTCCCATAACTGGAAGAAAATCTGGCAAAGATGGTCTAAAACCCAGCCATTCATCTTCATGTTCTGGCAAATCACCAAACATATATTTAGCATTATTAATTAAATTTTTTATTCTTGATTTAGATAGTGCGTTATCTAAACCACCAAATTCAACTGTACCTACAACTCTTAAACCTTGTTCCATTGGAGTTACTCCAAATCCACGATTAGAAAAAATTACAGGTCTGCTTAATAAATGATCAACTCCTTTAAAATGAACATGATATCCTCTCTCCGTATCCAAGGGAATTCTTTCATCTAAATTATCAGTTAATTTTTTTGAAAAAGCTCCACAAGCAATTACAGCTTTATCAAAAATATAATTTTGAGTTTCTGTTTTAAAAATTGGTTTTTCTTCATCAAAATTAATATCTTTGATATTAACTTTATTAAATTTTCCACCTTTTTGTAAAAATAGATCAAATAGTTTTAATAAAATTTTCTTAGGGTTTCTCGCATGTTTTGCGTAAGGATAATAAACTCCTGCGTGATAAAAAGGTTTAATGTGAGGTTCTAAATCGTGAATCTCAGATTTATTGACGAGTTGCTGTTCAACACCTAGCTCATTTCGTATATTAATTTCTAATTCTCTGCTTTTCAGATCTTGATCGTTCCAAATATAAAGAATACCTTTATTCTCAACTAACCCCTCTAAATCAACCTCTTCAAACAACTCATCATAAGCTGGTAAAGCTAAATCTAAAATTTGATGCATATTTTTTGCAGTATGCATCATATTTTTTGTGGTGGAATTCATAATAAATTTCATAAACCATGGAATCATTTTAGGTACATAGTTCCATTTTAATGCGAGCGGTCCAGAAGAACTTAAAAGCATAGCTGGGATATCTGCTAACACGTCAGGCCTATTAAGAGGAACTGAGGCGTATGGTGAAAAATGACCTGCATTTCCATAAGACGCCGCATGACTTCCTGGATTATCTCGATCAAAGATTGTTACATTGAAGCCTTTTTTTTGAAGAAACAATGCATTGGAAACACCTTGTATTCCAGCTCCAATAATCCCAACTTTAGTGTTTTTATTCATAGGGACTTATACAATTTAAAATTCAAAATTGTAGTGACAAATTATACTCATGAAAATTAAAAATTGTTAGGAAATTGCTTGCTTATGATTAATTTTTGCACTTAAAACAATTCCAAACCCAATCATGGTTGCCAGCATTGATGATCCACCGTACGACATTATAGGCAAAGGAGATCCAACTATAGGTAATAAACCTAACACCATCGATAAATTTACCACAATGTAAATAAAAATAGCAAAGGCAAAACCAAAACAGAAAAGTCTTGCAAAATTACTTCTTGATATAGCTCCAATCCTAATAATTCTTGCAATTATAATTATATAAAGAATTAAAAGACCAATAGATCCTAAAAACCCAAATTCCTCGGAAAATAAAGTGAAAATAAAATCAGTGTGTTTTTCTGGCAAAAACTCTAGATAACTTTGTGTTCCCTTTAAAAAACCTTTACCACTTAATCCGCCTGAGCCTATTGCAATTTTAGATTGAATAATTTGATATCCTGCTCCTAACGGATCTCTGTCTGGATCTAAAAACGTCAATATTCTTAGTTTTTGATAAGGTTTTAAAAAAGAAATAATAAAAGGTAATGAAATTAAAAAAATAATAAAAGAAACAAAAAAATATTTAATTTTTAAACCTCCTACCCATAAAATTATTAATCCACTTAATGCAATTAGAATTGATGTTCCTAGATCTGGTTGGGATACTACTAAAATAACTGGAACTATAATTATGGAAAGAGCTACAATAATATTTGTGAATGAGTTAACACTATCAATTTTAATTCTGTGATAGTATTTAGCAAGACATAATATAATACCTATCTTCATAAGTTCTGATGGTTGAAGCACTATAAAATATAAATCTATCCATCTTTGTGATCCTGAGGATTTAATTCCATCAATTGAAACCCATATCAAAAGCAAAATTATAATAAAATAAAGTAGATAAGAGGTAGTATGCCAAAATTTTATATTAAAAAAAGATATAATTATCATTAACGGAAAAAAAATAATTAATTTCATAAAATGACTTCTTGTATGGTAGAGCACTTCTCCACCATCTGTAGAGTACATAACGAATAAGCTTATTATTGAAAGTAATGTTATGCTAAACAACAATGTATAATCTAAATTTTTAACTTTTTGAACAAAAGTTAAATCTGAGTCTAGTCTATTATACTGAAACATCTAAATATTTATTTCTTCAGAGTTGGGCTGTTTTTCTCTTAGTTCATCTCTATCAATTATTAATTTAAAAAGTTCTTTTGCCATTGGAGCAGCTGCCTTACTGCCTGACCCACCATGCTCAACTATAATACTAAGGGCGTACCTTGGATTTTTATATGGGCCATAAGCAACATACAACGCATGATCTCTATCTTTATAAGGTATCTGTTCTAATTTAAGATCCAACTCTCGTTCTCTTTTACTGATTCTTTTTACTTGAGCCGTCCCAGTTTTTCCAGCAAATTGATATTTAGGGTCATCAATTCTTGATCCATAAGAAGTACCCATAATTTCATTAGTTGAGCTAAACATCGCTTCTTGAATTAGCTTTATATTTCTTTCATCTTTAAAAAGTTGATTATTAGAATTAAAAAAATTCTGTTCTTCCATAGACTTTTTAGCTTCTGCAAAATTTAATGGGTTATTATTTACTATAATTTTTGGTTTAATGGAGTATCCACCATTTGCAATTTGAGCTGTCATTATACATAACTGCAATGGTGTAGTTTGAACATATCCTTGGCCTATACCTGTTATTAATGTTTCTCCTAAAACCCAACCTTTTCCAAGATTATTCTTTTTCCAACTAGTATTTGGAAAGAGACCCTTTTTTTCATTTTCAAAATATTCACCTAAAACTTTTTCACCTAAACCAAATTTTTGAGCTGTAACTTTTAATCGATCAACACCAAGTAATCTTGCAATTTCATAAAAATATGTATCGCAAGATTGCTTCATTGCATTGTTTAAACTTACAACACCATGCCCTTTTTCCTTCCAGCAATGAAATGTTTGTCCATAGAGTTCCGTTTTACCAGTACATCGAACTTTGAAATTTGAGCTAATTATATTATTTTCTAGAGCTGATAAAGCTACTATTGGTTTTATAGTAGAGCCAGGAGAATAAATGCCTGAAAGTGTTTTATTAATTAGTGGTTTCAATGGATTGTTCCTAATTAACTCCCACTCATCCTGGCTAATTCCAAATAAAAACAAATTTGGATTATACGAAGGTGAGGAATACATAGCGACAACTTCTCCTGTATAAATATCCATTACACTTATTGATCCAGCTTTACCATCTAACAATTTAGCAGATAGCTTTTGAACCTCCGTGTCTACAGTTAATCGGATTTTTGAACCTTGTTTACCTTTTTGGTAATCAAGCTGATTAATTCTTTTTCCATATGCATTTACTTCATATCTTTGAATATCATTTGTGCCGATTAAATAATTTTCTAAAGTTTTTTCCAATCCAAGTTTCCCCACCTTCATACCAGGTACAAATCTTTCTTGAATGATTTCATTTTGTAAAATATCATTTTCATTTGGTTGGCTAACGTAACCTAAAACATGAGTATAAATATCATTAAATGGATAATTTCTTGAAATTGTCATCACTGGTTTTGCACCAACTAAATCATATAAATAATTATTCACTTTTACAAATTCACTCCAACTTAAATTTTCAGATACAATAATACTTTCCCATGGTTTTAATCTCTTCTTTAATTTTAAAATATTTGAAATTTTTTTATCACTTAACTGTAAGAGGGTTTTAAGTCTTGAAAGAAGATAATTGAGGTTTTCTACTTGTTCAGGGATTATATGAAGCTGATAAACTTTTAAATTTCCAGCAATCACATTTCCAAAATAATCAAAAATATTTCCTCTAGTTGGTGGCAACTTCCACTCTCTAATTCTATTTTTATCAGAAAGAGTTAAATATTTTTTATTATCACTAATTTGTAATGAAAATAATCGACTAATAATTCCTGTGAAGATTATAATTTTAGCGGCACCAATTATAAACATTCTTCTATTGATAATATCTTCTTTTCTAATACCTGAATTTTCTTTAATCATTTAATCTGAATGAAATTTTCTGGTTAATGAAATTGAAAAAGAAAAAAAATATTGGATATAATAAAAAAGTAAAACCTGTATTAATTAAATATTTTAGATAATCAATTTCAATCAAAAATATTAAATCTAATATTGAAACCAGAATTGAATTAATCAATAAAATTATAAATAAAAAAGATAGCCAATCATTAATAAAATTTGGGCTTAGAGTTATATTTCTAATGTAAGCAGTTGCAGTGCAAATCAAAAGGTAACAAAAACTACTAATCCCTATTGGCATTCCAATAATCACATCATTGATAATACCTGCTAGAAATATAGAGACATATCCAAGATGATCAGGATTTTTTAATGTCCAAAAAAAAATTAATATGTGAGCAAAGTTGAATGAGAAATACTCAATTTTTAAATAATTAAAATCAAAGTCATTAAAAACAGATAAAAATAACATTCCAATCGGAAAATATGAAAATATTATATTTGACAATGAGTTTTTATTTAATGATGACATTAATTATTATCCTCAATATTTAGTGAAATTATTTTTACATATTCCAATTGTTTAAAATCAGAAAAAAAAACAATTTCATGTGGATTTATTCTGGAAATTTTACCTACTGGAAGCCCTGGCTTAAACAAGCCTCCTAAACCAGATGTATAAGCTATAATTTCTTGGTTATTAATATCATCACTATATTCTTCTTTTGTGTATTGAATTTTACCATTGGTGCCTCCAGTGCCCGAAACTACTGCCTGCATGCCAATTGGTTCTAATACTACTGGTATTTTGCTATTTAAATCTGACAAAAGTAATACTCTTGAATTTGTAAAATTTACCTCAATAACTTTACCCACAAGATGTACTTCATCTACCACGGCCATACCAATTTTCAATTTGTCTTTAGTTCCCTTGTTCAGAATAATTGATCTTAAGAAAGGACTTTCTTTATCTATTAAAACCCTAGCTAATATTTCATTAGAACTAATACTTTCATTGATTAAATCACGTAATTTCTCATTTTCCATTTTTAAAAAGTTATTAGTTAATTTTTTTTGTTTTAATTTTTCTAATTCTAACTCTAGATTTTTATAGTTGTCATATACCTTTAGGTGATCTTTGATTTGAGAATTAATTTTTTGTATTTTATTTTCAGGAGTTGAAATTAAAAATGAAGCTCTATATGTGAACTCATTTATTCCAATTTTAATAAGTTGAATAACTTTAAAATTATAATTACTTAGAATAATTACTAATATAGATAAAAATAATAAAGTTAATAATGAAAATTTTTGTTTATCTTTTTTTTTTAAAAATGCAGATCTAAAGGCTATTACAAAATCATCTCTGCTCGTAGCCATTTTTTTTAATATTCAGATAACATAGTAGAAAAAGTTTCTTCTTGATCCAAAGCTTTTCCAGTTCCGACTGCAACGCATGATAACGGGTCATCTGCAACATGAACTGGCAACCCTGTTTCTTTTGAAAAACGTTTATCAATATTTTTTAATAAAGCTCCACCTCCAGTTAATGTTAAGCCCATATCAACTAAATCAGCTGATAATTCAGGAGGAGTATTTTCTAACGCTTGTTTAATTGCATTGATCATTTCTTTCATAATATCATTTAATGCCTCTGAGGTATCTTCTTCAGTTATATTTACTTCTTTAGGTGTACCTGATCTTAAATCTCTACCTTTAACTGGATATGTATTCGTGCCTGATGGTATTGCTGTACCCATTTCCTTTTTAATTTTTTCTGCAGTAGTATCACCTATTAATAAGTTATATTCTTTTCTCATATAATTTACTATTGCTGTATCCATTGCATCTCCCGCAACTCTCAAAGATTTTGAATATACTAACCCTCCTAGCGACATAACAGCAATCTCACTAGTTCCACCACCTATATCCACTATCATAGATCCTGTTGCTTCAGAGATTGGAAGACCAGCGCCTATTGCAGCTGCAATTGGTTCCTCAATTAATTGAACTCTTCTTGCGCCTGCAGCAAGTGCACTATCTTGAATAGCTTTTCTTTCAACAGGAGTTGATCCTGTTGGAACACAAATTAAAATTCTTGGATTTGCAAATGTACTTCCTTTATGAACTTTTTTTATGAAGTGTTTTATCATTTCCTCAGTTACGATAAAATCTGCAATTACTCCATCCCTTAAGGGTCTTATGGCGCTAATATTTCCTGGAGTTCTACCAAGCATTGTTTTGGCTTCGTCACCGACTGCTAAAACATTTTTTTTTCCACTTTGTTCAACAATTGCTACAACTGATGGTTCATTTAAAACTACACCTTGACCTTTTAAAACAACTAGCGTGTTAGCTGTTCCAAGATCAATTGCCATATCCTGACTCCAAATTTTTTTAACTTTGTCAAATAAACCCATTTTATATACCTTTTACCTTTTGTTTTTCCTGCTCCATTGGAGCTGTTTTATCTCTTTTAATAATCATTTTATTTAGCGCATTAATATAGGCATTTGCTGATGCAACCAGTGTATCTGTATCAGCGGCTTGCCCAACAGTTGTTTTTCCTTTTTCCTCGATTTTAACACTTACTGTTGCCTGAGCATCTGTTCCCTCAGTTACAGCATGAACTTGATAAAGCTGCAAATTAACCTCATGTGGATAGAGTGTTTTTATACATTTAAATATTGCATCAACAGGTCCATCACCAGTTTCTGAAGCTTGCTTTATATCTCCATAAACATCTAAAGTCATTTCTGCTTTTTGTGGTTCACCAGTACCCGCATATACTTTTAAAGATTTTAAGTTAATAGCATTTACTTTATTATCGATAATCAAACTATCATCTACTAATGCGATAATATCCTCATCATAAACATGTTTTTTCTTATCTGCTAAAACTTTAAATTTTGCAAATGCATTACTAACTACATCATCAGTAAGGTCTGGATAACCTAAACTATTCATTTTATCTTTAAAAGCATGTCTTCCAGAATGTTTACCCATAACTAAAGAAGTTTGTTTAACTCCAACACTCTCAGGTGTCATGATTTCATAAGTTTGTCTATTTTTTAACATTCCATCCTGATGAATTCCTGCTTCATGAGCAAAAGCATTTTTACCAACAATTGCTTTATTATATTGAACAGGAAATCCTGTTGCATTTGATACAATTTTTGACGCTTTATTTAATAAAGTTGTATTAATTCCAGTATCATAAGGCATTAAATCTGGTCGTGTTTTAATTGCCATTACAACTTCTTCTAAAGCAGCATTACCCGCTCTTTCACCTAAACCATTTATAGTACATTCAATTTGTCTTGCCCCTGCCTGGACTCCAGCTAAGGAATTTGCAACTGCTAGGCCTAAATCATTGTGACAATGAGTAGATAAAATCGCTTTATCAATATTAGGAACTTTATTTAATAATGTTTCTATTATCGATGTAAATTCAGATGGTATTGTATATCCAACTGTATCTGGGATATTTATTGTTCTTGCTCCACTTTTAATAGCAAGTTCTACAGTCTTGCACATGTAATCCATATCCGTTCTTGTTCCATCCTCACATGACCATTCTACATCATCAGTAAATTTTCTTGCATAACTAACATGTTTTCCAATTGAATCATAAACATCTTCTGGAGACATATTTAGTTTGTGTTTCATGTGTAGAGGACTTGTTGAAATAAAAGTATGAATTCTAAATCTTGGGGCATGTTTTAATGCTTCGTAAGCTCTATCTATATCTTTTACAGAATGTCTTGAAAGACCTGCTGGAATAGAATTTTTTAAAATTTTACTTACTTCTGACACAGCTTCAAAATCTCCAGGGGATGCAATTGGAAAACCAGCTTCAATAATATCAACTCCTAATTCATCAAATACTCTTGCAATTTGAATCTTTTCTTCCAGACTCATAGAAGCACCCGGTGACTGCTCACCATCTCGCATCGTAGTATCAAATATAAAAACTCTATCTTTATCGCTCATATCTATATATTTAAGAAAACAGATAATACAATCTATAGGAGAGATTGCAAAATAAATGTTAAATTTTACATAGAAGCGCTGACCGATTTAGGTCTATGTATAAAAACTAACTCTTGTCGCTATCAACTAATTTTTTCTTACCAATCCACGGCATCATAGCTCTGAGTTCTGCACCAACTTTTTCCACAGAATGCTCAGCTAATTTAGCTCTAGTTGCAAGAAAGTTTTTTTGACCATTTTTACATTCATCCATCCATTCTTTAGTGAATTTTCCAGATTGAATGTCAGCTAAAACTTCTTTCATTCTTTTTTTGGTTTCTTCTTTCTTAACAACTCTAGGCCCTGAAACATACTCACCATATTCTGCTGTATTAGAAATTGAATAGTTCATATTAGCAATTCCACCTTCATAAATTAAATCTACAATTAATTTAACCTCATGAACTGTCTCAAAATATGCCATTTCAGGTTCGTAACCTGCTTCTGTTAAAGTCTCATATCCACTTTTTATTAATTCTACTAAACCGCCACACAAAACAGTTTGTTCTCCAAATAAATCTGTTTCTACTTCATCTTTAAATGTAGTTTCAATAATTCCAGATCTTCCACCACCTACTGCTGAAGCATATGATAACGCAAGATCTCTCGCTTTTCCTGAACCGTTTTGATGAACGGCAAACAAACATGGAACACCACCACCTTTTTCATACTCGCTTCTTACAAGATGCCCTGGTCCTTTTGGAGCAACCATAAAAACATCTAAGTCTTTTCTTGCTTTAATCAAATCGTAATGAACGTTTAGCCCATGTGCAAAAGCAATACTGGTTCCTTCTTTAACTCTTTGTTCAATATGATTTTTATAAATTTCAGCTTGTAATTCATCTGGTGTTAAAATCATAACCACATCTGCCCATGCGGCTGCATCAGATAAATTCATAACTTTTAAACCTTTAGACTCCGCCTTGGCTGCACTTGAAGATCCTTCTCTTAAAGCTACAACAATTTCTTTAACTCCACTATCTTTTAAATTCAAAGCATGTGCGTGTCCTTGGCTTCCATATCCAAAAATTGCAATTTTTTTATTCTTAATTAATTCTACATCTGCATCTTTTTCATAAAACATTTTCATTTTATTTTTCTCCTTTTAATTAGTTAAATATTTCTGCGCCTCTAGTCATTGCTACCGCTCCAGTTCTTGAGACACTTATCAGACCAAGCGATTTTAATTTTTTTGTCATATTGTCAATCTCTCTACGTAATGCGGTAATTTGTATTACAGCAGATTTTGTTGATTGATCTAATATAACTGGATTGTATTTTTTACAAGTATTTAAAACTTTCTTAATTTTTGCATTATTTCCAAGGATTTTAAGTAATGCCATTTCTTTAAAAATGACATTTTTATCCTCTCTTTTAAAATTGGCAACCTTATGAACAGGAACTAATTTTTTAAGTTGCAGCACAATTTGCTCAATCACTTCGGGAGTTCCTGTGGTTACAATAGTGATTCTTGATAAATTATTTTTTTGATCAACTTCTGCTACAGCAAGTGACTCAATATTATATCCTCTTCCTGAAAAAAGACCCACTACTCTAGACAGAACACTTGCTTCATTATCTACCCAAACCACAATTATATGGGTTTCTAATTTACTTTGTTTACTTGGAGTACTATATGCAGATTTAGATTTTGCCATTTAAACTAACGCTTTACCCTTACCTGTAATTTTATTTTCCTCTTGGTCTTTTGGACCTAATAACATTTGATTGTGAGGTTTTCCCGATGGGATCATAGGGAAACAATTCTCTGCTTGATCAACATGACAATCAAATATTACTGGTCTATCAACACTGATCATTTCCTCAATTTTATCATCTAATTCGTCAGGATTTTTAGCTCTAATACCTAGACATCCGTAAGCTTCAGCTAATTTTACAAAATCTGGTAGGGCTTCAGAATAGCTTTCTGAGTAATTTTTTTCATGAAGTAATTCCTGCCATTGCCTTACCATTCCCATGTATTGGTTGTTTAAAATGAAGATTTTTATTGGCAAATTATATTGAATTGCAGTTGATATCTCTTGCATAGTCATTAAAATTGAAGCTTCCCCAGCCACATCAACTACTAATTTTTTAGGATTTGCTACCTGAACTCCTATTGCAGCAGGTAGACCGTAACCCATAGTACCCAGACCACCTGAGGTCATCCATCTATTTGGCTTAATAAATTTATAATGCTGCGCTGCCCACATTTGATGTTGACCAACTTCGGTTGTTATAAAAGTATCTTGGTTTTTAGTTAATTCATAAAGTCTTTGAACAGCGTGTTGTGGTTTAATTATTTTATCACTATTAATAAAGTTTAATGATTGTTTTGTTCTCCATTTTTCTATTTGTTGCCACCATTTTGAAATTTTTTGTTTATTTGATTTTTGCAAATTGATGTTTTTCTTTTTTAATGTTTTTGTTGTTGAGCTAATAACATCAGCTACATCTCCAACAATTGCTAAATCTACTTTTATAATTTTATTGATTGATGATGGGTCAATATCAATATGTACTTTTTTTGACTTTGGGGAGAACTCATCAATTTTACCAGTTATACGATCATCAAATCTTGCACCAATATTAATTAGTAAATCACAATCGTGCATGGCATTATTGGCTTCATAAGTTCCATGCATTCCAAGCATTCCTAAAAATTGATTATCATCACCAGGATAAGAGCCAAGACCTTGCAGTGTTGAGGTAATTGGAAATCCAGTTAATGCAACTAGTTCTCTTAAAAGTTCACTTGCTTTTGGCCCAGAATTTACAACACCACCACCTGTATAAAAAATTGGTTTAGAAGCTTTATTCATTAACTCAATCAATTGATCAATATCTTTTTGATTAAATCTATTTCTGTTTTTAATTTCAATTTTTTTTTCTTTTTTAAAAGAAGCATATTTTGTTTTTGCAAACTGGATATCTTTTGGAATATCTACAAGCACTGGCCCCGGTCTTCCTGTGGTTGCAACCTCAAATGCTTCATTCATAATTCTTTGGAGATCATTAATATTTTTCACTAACCAATTGTGTTTTGTGCATGGTCTTGTAATTCCAGTTGTGTCACATTCCTGAAAAGCATCTGTTCCTATTAAATGAGTGGGTACTTGCCCTGAAATACAAACTAATGGTACCGAGTCCATGTAAGCATCTGTTAATGCAGTAACAACATTAGTTGCTCCTGGTCCAGAAGTAACTAAAACAACTCCTGGTTTACCAGAAGATCTTGCATAACCTTCTGCTGCATGACCCGCACCCTGTTCGTGTCTTACTAAAATATGTTTAATTGAAGTGTGATTTTTAAGTTCATCATAAATCGGAAGAACTGCTCCGCCTGGATAACCAAAAATATGATTTACTTTTTGGTCTTCTAGACACTTAAATACTATCTCTGCTCCAGTATATAATTTTGGCATTAGGCAATCTAGCTGAAGTTGCACTGATTGGTCAAGTTTTAGAGTGAATTATTTAATTTTTTTTAAAAAATTATTTAAGTCTTGCGGTGGCAATTTTAACCAACTGATCATGTTACCTCTAGCCCAAGTACTCTGTCTTTTAGCATATTGCCTAGTCTTTATTGATATTTTTTCAATAACATCGCTTAAATCATTTATTTTTTCCAAATGTTCTTTTATCTCATTGATGCCGATGGCTTTATTGACGCTCTTATCTTTTCTTATTCTTAATTTTAAAAATCTTTTAACCTCACTAATTGCACCAATCTTAAACATTAATTCAGTTCTTTTCTTAATTCTTTGAATTAAATCTTGACGTGGATAATCAATGTAGATTTTAAAAAAATCGTCTTTATCAAAATATGATTTTGTGTTTTTAAACCAATCGTGGAGAGATTTTTTAGTAAATTTCTTTACTTCATAAGCTCTTATTGATCTTTGAACATCTGTTGGAATAATTTTTTCTTTAGAGAGTGGATCAAGTTTTATAAGTTTTTGATAAAATTTTTTTTGACCTAAATTTTTATGTAATTCTCTTATTTTATGCCTAAATCTAATTGGAATATTAGGAATACTTACTAGTCCATTAGTTAGAGCTTTAAAATATAATCCTGTTCCTCCAACAAAAATTGGAATTTTTTTTCGCCTTCTTACTTCTTTAATTTTTTGAATGGCATGTTTTAACCAGTCACCTGTTGAAAAATTATTTTTAACACTATAAAAACCATATAAGTGATGTCTGATTTTTTGATAATCTTTAATATAGGGGCGAGCTGATAAAATCTTTAATTCTTTATACACTTGCATACTATCAGCATTAATGATTTCACCTTTAATTTTTTTAGCTAATTTAATTGAAAAATTTGATTTGCCTGAGGCTGTTGGTCCAGAAATTAAAATAATCTTGGATTTAAAATCCATGATCAGTCTAACTTAATGCCAATATATCTTCTTTGATTTTCATTATTATATATTGCAAGTAAAATTGTTTTTTGATTTGATTTTAAAACATCTTTAACAATTTTTTCTAAATCTTTTACACTCTTAATTTTTATTTTTTGTGCTTCAACTATAACACTATTAGTTTCTATTGATTTAAGTAGTGGACTAGTATTCCCTATTTTTGTTATTACTAATCCTGAAGTTTGATTGGGTAGTTTTCTGGTCTTAATATCTTCTTTAGTTAATTTTCTAACTGTAATTTTTAAGTCTTCTATCATTATGTCTTGAGGAGCTTTAGATTTTTTTTCACTTACTTTAAAGTCATCTGAAGTTTCTAATCTTCCCAAAAGAATACTTTTAGTTATTACTTTTTTATTTCTCCAAATTTCAACTTTAACTTTGGTTCCAACTTTTGTTTTAGCAACAATAGCTGGTAACTCCTTCATTTGATTAATTCTAACTCCATTAAACTCTAAAATAATATCTCCAGCTTTAATTCCACCTTTTTCTGACGGACTGTTTTCTGCAACACTTGCAACTAATGCCCCTCTAGGTTCATCCAATTTTTCAACATCAGCAATTTCTTGTGTTACATCTTGAATTCTAACTCCTAACCAGCCTCTTTTAGTTTCACCAAATTCAATTAACTGATCTATTACTATTTTTGCACTGTTTGCAGGAATTGAAAAACCAATACCGATTGATCCATTTCTTCCAAGGATTGCAGTATTAATTCCAATAACATCTCCATTCATATCAAATAATGGACCACCTGAATTTCCAGAATTAATAGATGCATCTGTTTGTATATAATCTTCATATCTTGATAAACCTATTGATCTATTTCTTGCTGAGATAATACCTGAAGTTACGGTGCCTCCTAAACCAAATGGGTTTCCAATTGCAATAACCCAATCCCCAATTCTTGCTTTATCAGAATCTCCAAACGCTACTGGAGTAAATATATCTTTAGTTTCTAGTTGAAGCACTGCAATATCTGATAAGGGGTCAGCACCAATTACTTTTGCCTTATATTCCTCATCACCATTAACTCTTACGATGATATCTTCTGCATCTTGAATGACGTGATTATTAGTAACCACTATCCCTTTTTCATCAATAATAAAACCAGACCCAAGTGCTGATGATTTTCGCTCTTGAGGAGTTCCAAATTCTTTAAACATATCTTCAAACGGTGAGCCCGGAGGGAATTGAAATGGAAACGGATTTGTTGTTGTAGTTACAGTTTGTGTTGTTGAAATATTAACAACGGATGGCATTAACTTTTCAGCTAAATCTGCAAAAGATGCTGGAACTGTTTTTGAATTTGAATTAATTGAAAAACTAAAAGCTAAAATAAATGTTAAAACTATAAATTTAAATTTTTTCATATTAACCTTTAATATAATAAATTATTATAAAACCTATAATTGCAAAAATTAGCCCACCTGATCTTAATTGACTATCTCTTACAAGTTCCAATTTTTTTAACATACTTTTCATTTTTGATGGAAATATGGCATACAAAATGCCTTCAATAAAAAGAAAGAGACCAAATGCTATGATCAATTCCTTCATAAAATTCGTTATTCTGATTTAGGCTTTATATTTCCAAAAAACTTAAAAAATTCGCTGTCAGGAGATAAAATTAAAGATGTATCTCCACCAATTAAAGCAGTTTCATAGGCTTGCATTGCTCTATAGAATGCGAAGAATTCTGGGTCTCTTCCAAAGGCTTCGGCAAAGATTTTATTTCTTTCACCATCGCCTTCCCCTTTCATGATCTCTGAATCTTTATTTGCATTCGCTAATATCACTGAAACTTCTTTATCCGCAGTAGATGTAATAGTTACTGCCATCTCAGCACCTCTTGCTCTAAATTCTTTTGCTTCTCTTTCCCTTTCAGTCTGCATTCTTCTATAAATAGCATCACTGTTTGCTTGTGGAAGGTCGGCTCTTTTAATTCTAACATCTACAATCTTTATTCCAAATTTTTGAGCTTCTGTATTTACTCCCTCTTGGATTAAAGACATTTGTTTAGATCTATCTTTGGAAAGTAAAGTTTGTAATTCTTGTTGACCTAATACATTTCTAATTCTTGAATTAATAATTGTTGCTAATCTTGATCTTGCAACTCTTTCATTCCCAACTGAAATATAGAATTTTAAAGGATCAATAATTTGAAATCTCGCAAATGCATCTACAATTAATCTTTTTTGATCAGAAGCAATAACCTCGGCTGGTGGTGTGTCTAGATTTAAAATTCTGCTGTCTAAAAAAACAACGTTTTGAATAAAAGGCAATTTAAAATTTATACCTGGCTCAATAATAATCTTTTTAGGGTCACCAAACTGTAAAACAATCGCTTGATTAACTTCTTTTACAATAAATACTGAAAAGAAAACTAAAGCGCCCAATACAGCTACTATTGGTAATAATATTTTTTGTGCTTTCATTTAGTTAGTTACCTTTGTTTTTCCAAGTTCAGGTAATGGTAAATATGGAACTACTCCTGATCCAGCATTTTTTTCAATAATTACTTTCTCAATATCAGCTAAAACTTTTTCCATAGTTTCAAGATACATTCTCTCTTGAGTTACTTCTTTTGCTTTATCGTACTCATTAAAAATTGATACAAACCTACTTGCTTCACCTTCTGCTGATGCCACAACCTTTTGCTTATAGGCTTCTGCAGCTTGTAAAATTTTTGCAGCTTCTCCTCTTGCTCTTGGGATTACATCATTTGCATACGCTTCAGCTTCATTTTTAGATCTTTCCATATCAGCTCTTGCAGCTTGCACATCTCTAAATGCATCAATAACTTGATCGGGTGGATCTGCTTTTTGCGTTTGTACCTGAGTTATTTGAATGCCACTATTATATTCATCTAATATTGATTGAATAATATCTTGTGTTTCAACTTCAATTTTAGCTCTACCTTCAGTTAAGATTGGTTGAATATCACTTTTTGCAATTACTTCTCTCATAGCTGTTTCTGCAGCCGCCTTAACAGTTCCTTCAGGATCTTGAATTTCAAATAAAAATTTTCCCGCATCTTTAATTACCCAGAATACTGAGAAATCTATATTCACAATGTTTTCGTCACCTGTTAACATTAAACTTTCTTGGGGAACATCTGCAACTCCACCGCCTGAAGAAAAACCACTATCTCTTTCAGATCTAAAACCAATATCCATTCTATTAACTTTAGTAACTTTAGGTGTTTCAACAGTCTCTACTGGGAAAGGAATATGATAATTTAGTCCAGGTTGAGTTGTTTTTATAAATTTTCCAAATCTTAAAACTACACCCTGTTCATCAGGTAGCACTCTGTATAGTCCACTTGCTAACCACACAAAAAGTAAAATAATTAAAATTAAGCCAATTGGTTTTCCGCCTGACTTACTTCCACCAGGTAAAAATTTATTAATTTTGTTTTGAATGTCTCTTATAATTGCATCAATGTCTGGCGGTGTAGGTCCTCTACCTGAGCCATTTCCACCTCCACCTGGAGGTGATCCCCATGGACTTCCACCTCTACCTTTAAAATCGTCTGACATATGTCAAAGTATATAGTGTCTTTATTATAAAAAACAAGTAATGATGAAAATATGACGGATAAAAAACCAGAACTAAGTGACGCAATGAAAAAGAAGCTAGAGCCTAGGAAATTCATAAAGAATCCAATATTGGGAACAAAGTTTACTATAGCAATTTCGAGTGCAAAGGGAGGAGTTGGTAAGTCTACGTTTGCAACGAATCTTGCGTTAGCTTTAAAGCACATTGGTTGTAAAGTTGGTTTATTGGATGCGGATATTTATGGTCCATCAATTCCAAAAATGTTTGACATAAATGAAAAACCAAAAAGTGATGGTCAAAAATTAGAACCAATCACAAAATATGACATTCAATGTATGTCCATTGGTTTTTTAGCGGACCAGCAAACGCCCATGATTTGGCGTGGCCCTATGGTGACAAGTGCAATTAAAACTTTTACTCAAAAAGTTAATTGGAAAGATTTAGATTTTATAATTGTCGACATGCCTCCAGGAACTGGTGATACTCAATTAACCTTTTCACAAGAAATTAAAATGGATGGGGCAATAATTGTTTCAACGCCTCAAGAAGTAGCTTTATTAGATGTTAAAAGAGGAATTAAAATGTTTGATAAACTGGGAGTTAAAATTTTAGGGTTAGTGGATAATATGAGCTATTTTACTGGGGATGATGGTAAGAAATACAAAATTTTTGGTGAGGGCGGTGTTAAAAAAACTGCCGAAGAATTTAGTAAAGAGTTTTTAGGAGAAGTCCCTATAAATCCTGAAATTGGTAAATGTGGAGATGAAGGAAAACCTATCGTAGAAGCTAAACCAGATCATGAAATTTCTAAAATATATTTAGACTTTGCTAATAAGATTAAATCAACTTATCTTTAAGATCAAAAGCAATCATTAACTCGTTCCATTCTCTTTTCGAAAGTCCTGATCTTTCTAAATCAACATTTTCACCTTTAATAAGTTTTTGAATAATAGCTTTCCCTTTTGCTGAAACTTCAGTGCCTCCAACTCTATAATCCATAAAAGCATCATAAGTGATTGGAACCCATTTTTTTACGGTATCCAACATTATGTCTGCATACACTCTAATTTCATATTGAGCATGACTATCTGCTCTTAATCTTAAAAAATTCATTAAATTTAATAAATCAGTTTTCCAGTACCATTGTGTGTAGGTGTTTAAAGTTAAATTCATTCTAGCTAATTCTCTAGCTAAACCTTTTTTATTTTTATCAATAGTTGAACCATCAAATCTTTCATTTAGCATTGTTTCATAATTGTCATAAGTTCTCTCTGAATCATTTTTTAAGAGCTCTAAAACTTCTTTTGCTTGTTCACCCTCTAAAACATCTCCTCTTCCCTGTCTATTGCTTGAAGATTGTGCTGCTAAATTTTCAGCTGTTGGCAAATAGAATTCTTTATCTAAAATTGAATACCTTGCTGAATATTCATTTACATTTGCTGTTCTATGCCTAATCCATTGTCGAGCAATAAAAATTGGAAGCTTAACGTGATATTTAATTTCACACATTTCAAACGGAGTGCTGTGCCAATGCCTCATTAAATATTTAATTAAACCTGCATCTGTAGAAACTTGTTTAGTTCCTTTACCATAAGAAACTCTAGCTGATTGAACAATTGATGTATCATCACCCATATAATCTACAACCCTTACAAAACCATGATCTAATGCTGGCATTGCCTCGTATAGAATATTTTCAAGTGCTGGGGCCGTAACTCTTTTGGTTTGATTTTGTTGAGACTGTTGTTCTTTAATCTCTTGTGTTTGTTCACTAGTTAATTTCATGATTTTTATTGAATCTCTTTTAAATGCTTTTATATTAATAATGTTGGTTTTCCAACTATGACGATAAACGAATTTCGTAATAACCATTGCGGACGTGGGGGCAGTACCCACCACCTCCACCATTACAACTTATGGGGGTGAACTAGATTCGACGGATGACTAAAGGCTATTCTTTTGTTCGGAATTGTTCCACCGTAACGGGCTAATTTATAATTGCTAACGAAAGTTACGCACTTGCTGCCTAATTAACTCTGTTAATTAAGTAGACGGGGTCCGGGGCACCTGGCAACAGAACGCCCCTTACTAACCTTTAAATATATTATTGTTTTTTTATTTCTGCTTGAGCAGCAGCCAATCTAGCAATAGGTACTCTGTAAGGTGAGCAAGAAACATAATTTAGACCTACTCTAGAACAAAACTCAATACTTTTTGGATCACCTCCATGCTCACCACAAATTCCAAGTTTCAATTTTTTATTTTGACTTTTTCCTTTTTCAACAGCAATTTCTACTAAATCTGCAACTCCGTCATCTATTGAAACAAATGGATCAATTGAAAATATTTTATTATCTAAATAATCATTTAAAAATTTTCCACTATCATCCCTGCTAATTCCAAATGTTGTTTGTGTTAAATCATTAGTTCCAAAACTAAAAAACTCTGCATGTTTAGCAATTTCTTTTGCTTTTATTGCAGCTCTTGGAAGCTCAATCATTGTACCAACCATAAATTCTATTTTGACTTTTTGTAGTTTTTGAACCTCGCTAGCAATATTAATTACTAAATCTTTCATTATTTTAATTTCAGCTTCTGTAGATACTAGAGGAATCATAATTTCTGGAAAAGCTGATTTAATTTTTTTCTTTTTTAGCTCAACTAACGCTTCAAAAATAGCTCTGCATTGCATCTCATAAATTTCTGGAAAAGATATACCAAGTCTACAACCTCTATGGCCCAACATTGGATTTTGCTCATGTAGCTCATCTATTCTTGACTCTACCTCTTTGACTGAAAGACTAACAACATTTGCCACTTCATTTATTTCTTTTTCTGTTCGAGGTAAAAATTCATGAAGAGGAGGATCAAGCAATCTAACAGTAACCGGCAACCCGCCCATAATTTTAAAAATTTCTACAAAATCTTTTTTTTGATGAGGTAAAAGTTTATCAAGTGCTTTAGCTCTATCTTCTTTAGTTTTAGATAAAATCATTTCACGAACAGATAAAATTCTTTCTTCATCAAAAAACATATGTTCTGTTCTACAAAGACCAATGCCCTCTGCACCAAAATCTTTTGCCGTTTTTGTGTCCTTTGGTGTTTCTGAATTTGTTCTAATATTTAATTTTCTAAAATTATCAGCCCATGACATTAATTTAGAAAAATCACCAGAAATTTCTGGTTTTACAGTTGCAACACTTCCTGAAATGATTCTACCTGTAGAACCATCTATAGTTATAACTTCACCTTCTTTAATTTCCATAGATGAGGTTTTAAATGATTTATTCTCGTAATTTATATCTATCTCGCTAGAACCTGAAACACACGGTCTTCCCATTCCCCTTGCAACTACCGCAGCATGACTTGTCATCCCTCCTCTTGCAGTTAAAATACCTTTTGCTGCATGCATTCCTTGAATATCTTCCGGAGAAGTCTCAACTCTAACTAAAATTGTATCTTGCATCATCCCCGTTAATCTTTCAGCTTCTTCTGATGTAAAAACTACTTTTCCACTAGCTGCTCCAGGAGATGCTGGTAAGCCATAGGCTATAACATTTATTGAGCTTTTTTCATCTAAAGTGGGATGAAGTAATGTATCCAAAGAATTTGGATCAATTCTTAAAACAGCTTCTTTTTTTGAAATTAATTTTTCTTTAACCATATCAACTGCGATTTTTACCGCTGACTTAGCTGTTCTTTTTCCAGATCTAGTTTGAAGCATCCATAGTTTTTGATTTTCAACTGTAAACTCAACGTCTTGCATGTCTCTGTAATGTTTTTCTAATTTCTTTAAAATTTTATGAAGTTGTTTGTAAACACTAGGCATTACTTCTTCCATTGATGGAGCCTTAACTTTTGCTTGTTGTCTTGCTTTTTTTGTAATGTATTGTGGTGTTCTTGTTCCAGCCACAACATCCTCACCTTGTGCATTAATTAAATACTCACCATAGATTTCATTTAATCCATCTGAAGGATTTCTGGTAAATACCACTCCTGTAGCGCAGTCTTCTCCCATATTGCCAAAAACCATTGACTGAACATTTACAGCTGTTCCCCATTCAGCTGGAATTTGATTTAATTTTCTATAAACTTTTGCTCTATTACTTTCCCAAGATAAAAATACGGCACTAATTGCCCCAAGTAATTGCTCATAAACATCTTGAGGAAATTCTTTTTTGGCTTTCTCCTTCACAGTTCTTTTAAAGTCAACTATTAATCCATCCCAATCATTTTCATCTAAGTCAGTATCTAAAAGAACTCCTTTGGTAAGTTTATAGTTTTCAATTAATTCTTCAAAATGATAGCCTTCGACACCCATTACTACATTGCCATACATTTGGATAAATCTTCTATAACTGTCTTTGGCAAATCTTCCATTAGAAGTTTTTATAGCTAATGCATTTACAGTTTTGTCATTTAAACCAAGATTTAAAATAGTATCCATCATACCAGGCATTGAAACTCTAGCTCCCGATCTTACAGAAAGAAGTAAAGGATTCTTTAAATCTCCAAATTTTTTTCCAACATCTTTTTCAATTATTTTTAACTCTTTTTTAATTTGACTAATTATATTTTTATTTAATTTTTTCCTATCTATGTAAAAAAGTTCACATACTTTTGTTGAAATTGTAAAACCTGGTGGAACAGGAAGACCCATTCGCCCCATCTCAGATAAGTTTGCACCTTTTCCACCTAGAAAATTTTTAGGATTTTTAATTTTTTTACTATCTTTAGCTTTAAAATTTAAAATTAGTTTTTTCATTAAAGGGAATCTATTAGAGAAAAATTAACATAATTATCAAACGTTTTACATAACATTTGAATTAGTTCCAGTCTGTTTTTTTTAATTGTTTGGTCTTCGTCATTTACAATCACATTGTCAAAAAAATCAAAAACTGTCTTTTTAGACTCAGCTAAATTTTCCAGGGTTTGCTCAAAATTTTCATCTTTATTAATATTTTGGAAATATTTCCTTAATTCATTAATCTTTTTAAATAAATTTTTTTCCAATTCTGTTTTAAAAATACCAGGGTCAGTTGTATTAGACAGTTCAAAATTTTTATCTTTTAATTCATTTTCCAGAATGTTTGAGGCTCTTTTATAACTCAATATTAAATCTACACCAATTGGCTTTTCTATAATCTTGTTCAAACTTTTAGCTTTACCAAAAATGACAACTGATTGATCCAAGTTTAAAGAGTTTGTTGAAGCTTGAATTATATCGTGACGGATTTTATCTTCTTTCATGTAATGTTTTAATCTATCCATCAAAAAATCTGCCAATTCATTTTGTAGTGATTTATTTTCAAACTCAAAACCTTGATCCATATATAAGCTTGATGAATAGCTAATTAGATCTCGTAATTTAAAGTCTTTTTTGTTTTCAATTATTATTTTAATTATTCCTAAAGCCAGTCGTCTTAGAGCAAATGGATCTTTAGAGCTTGTAGGCTTTTGATTAATTCCAAAAAAACCAACTAACGTATCTATTTTATCAGCCAAAGAAAGTGCAATACTATAAGGTTTTTTTGGTACCCTCGAACTAAATCCTACTGGCAGATATTGCTCACTTATAGCTTTGCAAATATCTTTCTCAAAACCTTGCTCTTCTGCGAAATAGCCACCCATAATTCCCTGTAGCTCTGGAAATTCTCCAACAAGTTCAGAAACTAAATCTACTTTGCAAATAGATGCTGATAATTCAACTTTTTCTTTACTAATTAGCAATTCATCTGAAAGCATTCCTCCAAGTTTTCTCATTCTTTGAACTTTGTCGAAATACGTTCCAAGACCTTTAAAATAATTCATAGATTTTAGTTTTGAAACTCTTTTAACTAAATTTTGAGATTTGTCTTTTTGCCAGAAGAATTCAGCATCACTTAATCTAGCATCCACAACTCTTTCGTTTCCTAATTTTATAAAACCTTTTGTGTCTTTTTTATTTGTTACAACTAAAAATTCATTTGTAATATTTCCTTTCTTATCAAAAGTCGGAAAATATTTTTGATGATGTTGCATGGTAATAGTTAATATTTCTTTTGGAATATTAAGAAATTTTCTATCAAATTCACATAATATAACGTTTGGTTGATCTGTTAGATCAACAATTTCATTAAGTAAGTTGGGGTTGCTTTCAATCTTTATATTTTTTTTATTTGAAATTTCATTTAATTTTTTTTCAATTAAAGTTTTTCTTTGTTCGTGATCAATAACAATATTCAAGTTTTTAAAAAAATTATTATATTCTTTAAAATCAATAAATATTTTTTTCTTTTCCTCATACTCTTTATCAATAAAAGTTGAGTTTGATGAAGTTAAGTGATGAAAATCAAAAGTTAATTTTTTTTTATCAAATACTGCTAATATTGATTTTAGTGGTCTACCCCAATTCAAATCAAACTCACCCCACTTCATCGATTTTTTCCATTGAATTTTTTGTAATACCAGAGGAACAAGTTCCTCTAACAAATTATGTGTGTTAAGTTTTTTTGATTTTATATTAAAAAAATAAAACTCTCCTTTATCTATTTTTTTTTTAAACAGGTCTTCTTTAGATATACTATTTGACCTCATGAAACCTTCTAGTGCTACTTCAGGAGCATTTACATTAGGTCCCTTAACTTCTTCAGATTTCAAAACTATCTGTTTCTGTAGGCCTTCAAATAATACTATCAACCTGTTAGGTGTTGAAAATGAAGAGCTTTTTTTATATGAAATAAATTTTTCAGCAAATAGTTTATTAAAACTCTCTAATAAATCTTCCCTTAAATTCTTTTGAAGCGATGAGGGTATTTCCTCACTAAATAGTTCTAAAAAAAAATCTGACATTTAACTTTGACTGTCTAACCAAATTTCTGCAGCAGCTTTTGTTATGTCTCTAATTCTGCCAATATATACTGCTCTTTGAGCAACACTTATAGCTCCGCGTGCATCTAAAATATTAAATACATGACTTGCTTTTAAACATTGGTCATATGCTGGTAATGATATCTTTTTTTCTACAAGGGATTTTGCTTCATTTTCATGCATATCAAACATCTTTAATAAAATATCTACATTTGCGTGTTCAAAATTATACGCTGAAAATTCTTTTTCTGCTTGATGAAAAACTTCGTGATATTTTACCCCTTGATCATTCCACAATAAATCATAAACATTTTTCTGTTGTTGGGTAAACATACATATTCTTTCTAGGCCATATGTAATTTCTACTGAAACAGGTTTGCATTCAAAGCCTGCCATTTGTTGAAAGTATGTGAATTGCGTTATTTCCATCCCATCACACCAAACTTCCCAGCCCAAACCTGCTGCACCTAACGTGGGGCTTTCCCAGTCATCTTCAACAAATCTAATATCGTGTTCGTTATGATCAATTCCAATCGCAGATAAACTATTAAGATATAATTTTTTTATATCATCTGGTGAAGGTTTTATTAAAACTTGAAATTGATAATAATGTTGAAGTCTATTTGGGTTCTCACCATATCTTCCATCTGTTGGTCTTCTGGATGGTTGAACATAAGCAGCCTTCCATGGTTTTGGGCCAAGTGACCTGAGAGTAGTTGCCGGGTGAAATGTTCCAGCGCCCACCTCCATATCGTATGGTTGCAAAACAATACAGCCTTTCTTACTCCAAAACTTTTGAAGATTTAAAATTGTTTCTTGAAATGATTGAAATTTTTGCTTTGGTCTTTTTATTTTAGAAACCATATCTTTGCCAGATTGACCTTTCATCTAAGATGTTGGCTAATTGATCTATTTGATTACTTGAAGATGAAAGTTTTTGACTTAACCAACTTTTGGACTTTTCAAATTTTTTAATTACCACATCATCTCCAAATTTTTCTTTTAAAATTATGTGTGCATCACCTATTCCATCTATTAGTCCTAAATCTTTTGCTTTACTGCCTGACCAAAATTCTCCTGAAAAAAGTTCCACTTCAGATTTATTTAATTTAGATTTTCTGCTTTCTTCCACTACATCTATAAAATCTTTATGTAAATCTAATTGAATTTTTTTTAATCTTTCAATGTCCTCATTTTTTTCTTCTAAAAAAGGGTCTAATGTACTTTTATTTTTTCCAGCAGTATGAATTCTTCTTTCAACACCAATTTTTTTTATTAATTCTGTAAATCCAAATGAAGAATATATCACTCCAATAGATCCAATGATTGAACTTGAATTTGCATAAATTTCATCACCAGCACATGAAATAAGATATCCTCCAGATGCAGCTACATCTTCAGCAAATACAATTACTTTTTTTTTATTTTTTTTAGCTTCTTGTCTTATTAAACTATAAATTAGATGTGATTGAACAGGTGATCCACCAGGTGAATTAATGGTAACAGCAACACAAGCTGCTTTTTTGAGAGCAAAAGCCTTCCTTATGAGTTCTTCTTGTCCCGCAAAATCAATACCTTGTTTAAATTTTCCAGCATTTCCTATAACTCCACTTAATTTGATATGGGCTATAGTCTTTTTCTTTTTAAAAAAAGAGAACATAATTATTCCTTATAGAATTATTAATTGAATATAAAAACACTTATAATTGAAGAAAAAGGTGCGTCAATTGATAAGTAATATATAAAACTTAATTATATTAATTTACTTAGAATATGGGAACAGTAGTACAGCTTAAAAATCAGATAAACGATTCTTACTTTCAGCTCAAAGATTCTGTTGAGGACAAGCTTGTCTTAACTGAAGAAAAAATTAAATCAAAATTAGCCAGTGATGTTGAGTTGGTGCAAAAAATGACTGACTACCATATTGAAACTGGTGGAAAAAGATTGAGAGCTCTTTTGACCTTAGGGGCTGCAAAATTATGTGGGTATTCCAAGGGGTCAAGAGATGTAAATTTGGCAGCTTGTGTAGAATTAATTCACAGTGCAACATTAATGCATGATGATGTAATTGATGAGGGTGTTGTAAGAAGAGGAAAAGATACTTTAAATAAAGTTTGGGATAATCATTCTTCAGTTTTAATTGGAGATTATTTGTTAAGTAGATGTTTTGAAATGATGGTGGAAGACGGCAACTTGGAAGTTTTAAAATTATTATCATCAACCTCATCTAAAATTGCTCAAGGAGAAGTTTTACAACTTCAGCACAAAGGTGAAGTTGATATGCTTGAAGAAACTTATTTAAAAATTATCTCTGCAAAAACTGCAGAACTGTTTGCAGCTGCAACAAAAGTAGGAGCAATTTTATCAAATGTAGATACTAAAGAAAAAGATGCGTTAGAATTTTATGGAAGAAATCTTGGACTAACCTTTCAAATTGCTGATGACACCCTAGATTATAATTCTGATCTTAAATTGTTTGGAAAAAAAATTGGTCAAGACTTTTTTGAGGGAAAAATCACTTTACCTATCATCCTTCTTTTCCAAAAAATAAACCTAGAAGAAAAAAAATTTTTAATCGAGACATTTAAAAAAAATATGAGAGATAAAAATGATTTAGATGAAATAATTTCTTTGATAAAAAAATATGCTATTATCAAAGAATGCTATCAAAAAGCTCAGCATTATATTAATCTTGCTTCAAATTCTTTAACTATATTTAAAGACTGTAAAGAAAAAGAAATTCTTAAAAGTCTTACATCATTTAGTTTGGCTAGAAATTTTTAGGGACTCAATAAAGATTTTATCCATTTGCTATTTCTATCTTTCGTATACTTTAGTCTTTCATGAATTCTGCTATCACCATCCAACCAAAATTCTATACTTGATGGAGATAAATTCCAGCCAGACCAATGACTTGGTCTTGGAACACTATTTTCATCATTATATTTCTCTTTATATTTTTTAATTGAATTTATCAGTTCATCCCTATTAGCTAGCTCACTACTCTGTTTTGAGGCCCAAGCGCCAATTCTACTCTCATAACCTCTTGAATTATAATATTGATCAGCAACTTTATCTTCTACCTGGGTTATTGTTCCGCTAATTCTTATTTGCCGCAAAAGACTTTTCCAGTGAAAACACATTGCGGCTTTTGGATTTTCTTTTAACTCTTTTCCTTTTTGGCTATTTAAGTTGGTATAAAATACAAATCCCTTTTCACTAAACTCTTTTAGCAAAACCATTCTTACAGATGGAATATTGTCATTATTTGATGTTGCCAATGAAAGTGCATTAGGATCGTTCAGTTCTGACTTATTTGCTTCATCCATCCATATTTTAAATAACTGAAATGGATCATCTAGATCTGAAAAACAGTTATTAAGGCCAAGTGAGTTTTTTTGATTCATAATTTAAACAAAATAATCTATATAATATAAATAATGTCATTTAATACTTTTGGAAAGCTATTTCGATTCTCAACTTGGGGTGAATCTCATGGTCCTGCCATTGGATGTATAGTAGATGGTTGTCCACCTAACATAAGCCTTAAAGAACAAGATATTCAGGTAGAATTAAATAAAAGAAAACCAGGTCAGTCAAAATTTACAACTCAAAGAAAAGAAGATGATAAAGTTCAAATACTATCTGGAGTCTTTGAAGGAAAAACTACTGGAACACCTATATCTCTTATAATTTACAACAAAGATATGAGATCAAAAGATTATGGTAAAATAAAAGATAAATTTAGACCAGGTCACGCTGATTTTACCTATTTTAAAAAATATGGAATAAGGGATTACAGAGGAGGTGGAAGATCTTCAGCAAGAGAAACTGCTGCCAGAGTTGCAGCAGGTGCAATAGCTAAATTAGTTTTACAAGAAAAATTAGGTAAAGAATTTAAAGTTATAGGTGCAGTAACTCAACTAGGGATATTAGGTTGTGATACAAATCAGTGGGATGACAAAACAATTTATAAAAATCCTTTTTTCTGTCCCGATAAATCCATGTTGAAACTTTGGGAAAAATATTTATTAGGTGTTAGAAAATCTGGGTCCTCTTGTGGCGCAGTAATTGAAATTAGAGCAAGAGGCATACCTGCAGGACTAGGAGCTCCAATTTACTCAAAATTAGACTCTGATATAGCCTCAGGACTAATGAGTATAAATGCTGTCAAAGGTGTTAATATTGGAGCTGGAATGAATTCAGCTCAATTAAGTGGGGAGCAAAACTCAGATGAAATTTCTCAAAAAGGAAAAAAATTAAAATTTGACTCAAATAATGCTGGAGGAATTTTAGGCGGTATATCAAGTGGTCAAGAAATTATTGCTTCATTTGCTGTAAAACCCACATCATCAATTTTAACAACTAGAAAAACAATTAATAAATTTGGAAAAAATACTACTATTTCAGTTAAAGGAAGACACGATCCTTGTGTTGGTATAAGAGCTGTTCCTGTTGGTGAAGCTATGATGAATTGTGTTTTATTAGACCATTATCTAATGAACAAAGCTCAATGTAGTTGATTTAGCTGCTAATTTTTTACAACTTTAATAGAGTCTTTTGTAAACAAAACATCTAAGATTTTTTTTGAAATTTGAGAAGCATTCAATCCTGCAAATTCATACATATTTTTTGGACTATCTTGTTCTATAAAAGTATCCGGCAGTGTCATTGATCTAAACTTTAACCCTTTGTCAAAAATACCTTTTTCAGCAAGTAAATTTTTAACATGCGATCCAAAACCACCTATCGATCCTTCTTCTATAGTAATCATAACATCGTGCTCTCTAGCACATTTTAAGATAAGATCTTGATCTAGAGGTTTGGCAAATCTTGCGTCAACAATTGTAACTGATACACCTTTATTATTTAATTCTTCAGCAGCTAATTTGCACTCTTCAAGTCTAGTTCCTAAACTCAAAATGCAAGCTTGTTTTCCTTCTTGAACAATTTTTCCTTTTCCAATTTCAATCTTTTCATCAATTGAAGGTAAATCAAGTCCAACCCCTGTTCCTCGTGGATATCTAATAGCACTAGGATTATCGTTAATATCTACTGAAGTATTTATCATTTTTACCAACTCAACTTCATCACTTGCTGCCATTACTATAAAATTAGGTAATGTTGATAAATAAGTAATATCAAATGAACCAGCGTGTGTTGAGCCATCTGCGCCAACTAAACCTGCTCTATCAATTGCAAATCTTACTGGTAAACTTTGAATAGCCACATCATGAACAACCTGATCATAGGCTCTCTGTAAAAAAGTAGAGTAAATTGCAGCATAAGGTTTGTAGCCTTCTGTAGCTAAACCAGCTGCAAAAGTTACAGCATGCTGTTCTGCTATACCCACATCAAACATTCTTTTTGGAAATTCTTTTCCAAAAATATCCATACCCGTACCACCTGGCATTGCAGCAGTAATCCCAACAATTTTACTATCTTTTTGAGCGTGTTTAACTAGCGTATTAGCAAATACTTTTGTGTAAGCTGGGAGATTGCTTCCACTTTTCACTTGCTCCCCAGTTTCAACATTAAACTTAGTAACACCATGATAATGATCTATAGCTTTTTCTGCATATGAATAGCCTTTTCCTTTTTGTGTTTTAACGTGAATCATAATTGGGCCCTCATGCTTGGAGTCTCTTGCATTTTTTAAAATTGGAACAAGACTTGTTAAGTCATGACCATCTATTGGACCTGCATAGTAAAAACCTAATGAGTTAAACAAAGTACCTCCTGTAACTGCTGAACGTAAAAAATCTTCAGCTTTGCCAGCACTTTTACTAAATCTTTTTGAAAATGCAGAAGTAATTAACTTAAATGTTTCTCTTAAACTAAAGTAAATTTTTCCAGTAAACAACTTTGCTAAATAAGTTCTCATGGCACCTACAGGTTTTGCAATAGACATATCGTTGTCATTTAAAATGACAATCATCTTAGTTTTTGATGCTCCAGCATTATTCATTGCCTCATAAGCCATACCCGCACTTATTGCACCATCACCAATTACAGCAACTACATTAGATGATTTGTTGGCTAATTTATTTGCTTCAGCTATACCTAGCGCTGAAGATATAGACGTTGAACTATGAGCGGCTCCAAAAGGATCATATTCACTTTCAGACCTTTTTGTAAATCCTGATAGTCCATTTCCTTGTCTCAAAGTTCTAATTTTGTTTTTTCTTCCAGTTAAAATTTTATGTGGATAAGTTTGATGCCCAACATCCCAAATCAATTTGTCATGAGGTGTGTCAAAAACATAATGAAGAGCAACAGTTAATTCAACGACACCTAAGCCAGCACCCAAATGTCCTCCAGTTTCAGATACTGCACTAATCATTTCTTTTCTAACTTCATCAGAAACGATTTGTAAATCATGTTCTGGTAGTTTTTTTAAATCAGATGGAAAATTTATATCATTTAAAAATTTATAGTTTTGCATCATTTATCTCTATTTAGAATATAGTATAGTGTTTCTTCAATATTTTTTGAATTAGAACCATATTTTTTTATACTCTTATTTATTTTTAAAATAATCTTATCACAATATTTAATTGCATTCATATGACCTAGTAAACTTATTAGCGTTGCTTTTCCTTTTTTTTGATCTTTTCCTGTTTTTTTTCCAGCTTTTTTTGAATCACCTTTAAAATCAATTAAATCATCTGCTATTTGGAACAATAAACCAATATCTGAACCAATATTTTCAAAAGATTTTATTTCTTTGGCATTTTTTTTTTTGATTATTGCAGGGGCCATACAACAAAAACTAAATAATTTTCCTGTTTTTTTTATTTCCATTTCTATAATCTTATTTTTGGAAGTCTTTTTTTTTTCATAGCTAAGATCTAGAAATTGACCACCAGCAATACCCAAGTGGCCTGAGCATTCTGATAATTTTTTAATTAAATTAACCTTAATTATATCGCTCACTTTTAAAGTTGGACTTGATAAAATTTCAAACGCCATTGTGAGTAAAGAGTTTCCAGCAAGAACAGCTGTAGACTCTCCAAATTTAATGTGGGTTGACAGTTTGCCTCTTCTTATCTTGTCGTTATCCATACATGGTAAATCATCATGTATTAAGGAATAGGCGTGAATACATTCAACAGCCGCACCTATTGAAATTAATGTTTTGTAATCAATTGATAGCAATGAGCCAATATCAATTAGAATTTTAGATCTAATTTTTTTTCCACCAGGAAATAAACCATACTTCATTGCTGGAATTAATTTAGAGTTATTTTGCTTAGCAATAAATTTCTTCAAGAAAAAGTTGGTATCTTTTGCAATCTTATTTAACTTGATATTCATTTCTTTTTAACAATTTCTTTAACTTTTTTGTTAGTTTCCTCTCCTAGAGATCTAAAGCTCTTATGAAATTTTTTTTCAATAATATTATTTAACTTTAATAATTGCTGATAGCTTTCAATCGAGTTATTTAGATCTTTTTCATTTTCTAAAGAGTCTATCATTTGATTTGCTTGATCTGTTAGGTCTTCAAGTGTACTTGTATCATTATCAGGTAGTAAATTTTTATCTTTCATATAATAATAATTATTAATACATGAAATCTATTCAATCAAATATCAAAAAAGCTAGACAATATTTAGATAAAAATCATTGTATAGCCGTGCCTACTGAAACTGTCTATGGACTGGCTGGAAATGCTTATTCAGACATATCTGTAAAAAAAATATTCAGATTGAAAAAAAGACCTTCAAACAACCCTCTAATTGTTCATTATTCAGATATCAATAAACTTAAAATTGATTGTCATATTAATGATAATTTTATCAAACTTTATAAAGAGCTTTCCCCTGGACCCATTACATTTATCTTAAAATTAAAAAAAGACTCTAAAATTTCTAAGTTAGTAACTAATAACCAAAAAACTCTTGCTGTTCGTTTTCCCAAACATCCTTTATTTAAAAAACTACTTAAGAATTTGTCTTATCCATTAGCGGCTCCTAGCGCAAATATATCAACTAGATTAAGTTCTGTTCAAGCATCTGATGTGATTGAAGAGTTTGGGTCAAAAATTAGATATGTTTTAGACGGAGGAAAATGTCAAATTGGTATAGAATCAACGATCATTAATCTTTTAAATAAACCAACAATACTTAGATTTGGAGGATTAGATATTTCTAAAATAAATAAAATATTAAAAAAAAAAGTTTTAGTAAAAACTAATTCAAAAAAGAAAATTGCTCCTGGCCAGTTTCCATTACATTACTCTCCAGGCATTCCATTAAGAACAAATGTAACTAAACCAAAAATGAATGAAGCCTTTGTATTGATTAAAAAAAGAAAAACTACATCTAAAAATTACTACTATTTGAGTAAAAAAAATAATCTTCAGCAATCTGCTAAAAATCTATACACATTATTAAGGAAAATTAAAAAAGATGGTTATAAATTCATTGCAGTTGAAAAGATTCCAAATAAAGGAATTGGCAAAACAATAAATGATAGATTGAAAAGAGCTTCAAGATATTAAATGATAAAATCAATTAAAGTAATCAATTTATCAAAGACAGAAAGGTACTTTAATCAATTTCAGCAAATAAATTGGCGCGCCTGCTAGGAGTCGAACCCAGAACCTCCTGATCCGAAGTCAGGCGCTCTATCCAGTTGAGCTACAAGCGCATATAGTATTAATATTACATTTTATGAAAAAAAACATTAATTTTATAGTTGAAGAAAATGAAAATAATCTAAGAGTTGATGTATTAATCAAAAAAAAAGAAGAATTGATTAGCAGAACTAGAATCAAAAATTTAATCCTTAAAGAGAAACTCAAGTTAAATGATGAAATCATTAAAAATCCTTCAAAAAAAGTTTTAGCAGGTGATAAATTAAGCCTTAGTATTCCTGAGCCTCAGGAAGCCTCTTTAAAGCCTTATGACTTTAAACTAGAAATAATTCATGAAGATGAAGATTTGTTAGTGATCAACAAACCAGCCGGAATAATTATGCACCCAGGTGCAGGAAATTATGATAAAACAATTGTAAATGCATTAATGCATTATGATAAAAATTCTCTTTCTACTATCGGAGATGAACTTAGACCGGGTATAATACATAGAATTGATAAAAATACATCAGGTTTAGTAGTTATTGCAAAAAATAATGAAACTCATGAAAACTTATCAAAACAATTTAGTAATCATACAATAACAAGAGTTTATCAATTATTAATATGGGGCAAATTAAGACCTTCCTCTGGCAGAATTGATACTTTAATAACTCGTAGCTCAAAAAACAGACAATTAATGGAAGTTAGCAGATCTAAAGGTAAGCACGCAATTACCAATTATACAACTATGGAAATTTTTGAAAATGATAAAACACCAACATTAAGTTTAGTTGAGTGTAAATTGGAAACTGGAAGAACTCATCAAATTCGAGTGCACATGACTCATATGGGAAACAGTATTGTTGGTGATGATAAATATAAAAAAAAATATAAGAAACTAAAAAATATTGATATAAAATTAGAAAGTTCTATTTCTGATTTAAATAGACAATTTTTACATGCCAAAACTCTAGGATTTAGTCACCCAAAAACTAATGAGGAAATGATTTTTTCCTCAATTTTGCCACAAGAGCTAAATAATTTATTAAATATGCTTAGAAATACTAGCGAATAAATCATTGAAAATTTAGTATAGTTAACTAAATAAATACAGCTATGAATGCAACTTTTAACAGCAATGTGCCAGCTCTATCAAATGAAGGGGGGTTGTCAGCATATTTAGAACAAATAAAAAAATTTCCAATGCTAGCTGCTGAAGAAGAATACATGTTAGCAAAAAATTGGAAAACTACAGGCAATATAAAAGCAGCTGAAAAATTAGTAACAAGCCATTTGAGGTTAGTAGCTAAAATCGCAATGGGCTACAAAGGCTATGGTCTACCAGTAAATGAAATGATTTCTGAGGGTAATGTTGGGCTAATGCAAGCAGTTAAAAAATTTGAACCTGAAAAAGGTTTTAGATTAGCAACATATGCTATGTGGTGGATCAAAGCATCTATCCAAGAATATATATTAAGATCATGGAGCCTAGTTAAAATTGGTACGACCACTGCTCAAAAAAAATTATTTTTCAATTTAAAAAAAATAAAAAATCAAATTGCACCTCAAAGCGAAGGTGATATGAGAGATGAGCATGTGAGTGAAATAGCTAACAAACTAGACGTTAGCAAGGATGAAGTAGTTTCTATGAATAGAAGGCTCTCTGGTAAAGAGTTTTCATTAAATGCTCAAGTTGGTGAAGATGGGGATGAATGGCAGGATTGGTTAGTAGATAAAGAGTTAGATCATGATTTAAAATTTGCTCATCATGAAGAAATGGAGCAAAGAAAAGATTTGTTAAAAGACTCAATTAAAGTTTTAAATGATAGGGAAAAAGAAATTTTATACTCAAGAAGACTAAATGATAACCCTACAACTTTAGAAGATTTGAGCAAAAAACATAAAATCAGCAGAGAAAGAGTTAGACAGATTGAAAATAAAGCATTTGAAAAATTACAAAAACAAATGTTACTAATGGCTAAATCTAAAAATTTATTACCTATAAACTAAATATCAAAAGGATTTTCAACTAAAATAGTATCATCTCTTTCAGGACTAGTTGATACACTAGATACTTTTGCACCTATAAAATCTTCTACTGCAAAGATATATTTTTTTGCATTATCAGGTAACGCATCCATATTTTTTATACCATTAGTTGATGTTTTCCATCCTTGAAAAGTTTTATAAATTGGTTTTATTTTTAATTGGTCTTCAACAGCAGCAGGTAAATAATCTATTTTTTTTCCATCAAGTTCATACTCAACACACATTTTAATTTCATCTAATTCATCAAGAACATCAAGTTTGGTTAGTGCAATCCCATCTATACCTGAAATTTTTATAGTTTGTCTTACTAGTACTCCATCAAACCAACCACATCTTCTTTTTCTACTTGTCACTGTTCCAAATTCTTTTCCTCGAGTGCCTAGTAATTCACCAATATCATCTGTTAATTCTGTTGGAAAAGGGCCCTCACCAACTCTGGTAGTATATGCTTTGGTAATTCCTAAAACATAATTAATTGAATTTGGACCACATCCTGTACCTGTTGCAGCACTTGATGCAACAGTATTAGAAGATGTTACATAAGGATATGTGCCATGATCAACATCTAATAAAATTCCCTGAGCTCCTTCAAATAAAATTTTCTTTTTTTGTTTTTTAAATTCATCAATTTTAAGCCAAACTGGTTGAGAAAACTTTAATATTTGAGGTGCTATTTTTAATAAATCTGATTTTAATTGTTCTTTTTCAAAGATATTTTTTCCTAAACCTTTTCTAATCGCATTATGATGAACTAATACCGACTCTAATCTTTGATCTAAATTCTTTTCTGACCTTAAATCCATTACTCTAATTGATCTTCTACCAACTTTATCCTCGTATGCCGGACCAATTCCTCTTCTTGTTGTCCCAATTTTACTTTTACCAGCAGCATCTTCTCTAATTTCATCCATTTCTCTGTGAAATGGTAAGATTAAGTTAGCAGCTTCAGAGATAATAAAATTATCTATATTTACATCTACACCTTTTGATTTTATTTCATCAATTTCCTCAAGTAATGCCCAAGGATCAACAACTACTCCATTCCCAATAATTGAAATTTTATTTTTTCTTACAATTCCTGATGGTAGCAATCTTAATTTATATGTTACTCCATCAATTACTAAAGTATGCCCCGCATTGTGTCCTCCTTGAAATCTAATTACCACATCTGCTTGTTCGGATAACCAGTCAACAATCTTTCCTTTTCCCTCATCTCCCCATTGAGAACCAACTACAACTATATTTTTCATTATCTAAATTTTCTTTCTAAATTAATTGAATTAAGATGATTAATTGGACCATGACCTTTACCATATTTGGGATTAGTTCTTATACCAGAATTTACATAGTTAATTCCAAGCTCACAAGATTTCTTTATAGGTTTTCCACATGATAAAAATGTAGTTATTGCACTTGATAATGTACATCCAGTTCCGTGTGTATTTTTTGTTTTATATCTCTTATTATTAAAAATTTTAATGTCCGATTTTGAAACAAATATATCTTGGACTATTTTTGATGTTAAGTGACCTCCTTTAATTAATACATTGCTTGCCCCCATCTCTATTAATTTATGTGCAGCAAAAATCATATCTTCTTTACTTCTAATAAATGTATTTGTTAATATTTCTGCTTCTGGAATATTTGGGGTAATTAACATTACTCTTTTTATTAATCTATCTTTAAGCATCTTAATAGCTTTATCATCTATTAACTTAGTTCCACCTTTTGCAACCATAACAGGATCCAGAACTATGTTTTTAATATTGGCAATTTTTAAAGATCGAATTACTGACTCTATCGCTTTGTTTGAATGAAGCATTCCAATTTTAATTGCATCTGGCTTAATGTCCTTAATAGTAAATGTAATCTGATTAAAAATTTCTTTTGTTGGAATTGGTACTATGGATTTAACACCAGTTGTATTTTGAGCAGTGATGGCAGTTATCGCTGTCATAGCATATGAGCCTAACGCTGTAACAGTTTTAATGTCAGCCTGGATGCCTGCTCCACCTGATGAATCTGATCCTGCAATAATTAAAACTATAGATTTAGGTTTCACTTTATTTTTTTTGAAATTATATTCATACACTTAATTAAAAGTTTTTTATTCTCACTTTCACCCATTATTCTTATTTTAGATTCTGTGCCGGACTCCCTTACCAATATTCTTCCTTGATCTTTCATTAAATTTTTAGCAAGTTTTATAGATTTTTTAACTCCTGAGTCTTTAATTATTGATTTATTTTTTACTTCAATGTTTTCTAAAACTTGAGGAGTCTTTTTAAATTTATTGAAAAAATAACTGGCTTTTTTTCCTTTTCTAATTGCAAATAAAACCTCTAGGGCAACTAACAATCCGTCTCCAGTTGTAGCAAACTTCCCTAAAATGATATGTCCAGATTGCTCACCCCCTAAATTGAAATTATTTTTTTGCATTTTTTCTTTCACATATCTATCTCCAACATTTGCTCTTAAAAATTTTATCTTTTCAGATTTAAAAAATTTCTCTATACCATAGTTAGACATTAAAGTACCAACAACCCCTCCCTTAAGCATTTTTTTAACTTTCCATCTCTTTGATATGGCTGCAATTATTTGATCTCCATCAATTATATTTCCTAATTCGTCACTCATAATAATTCGATCTGCATCTCCATCCAGAGAAATACCTAAGTGCGCTTTATATTTTTTTACAGCAAGTCTTATCTTGTTAGGATAAGTCGAGCCACAGTTGTGATTAATATTTATACCATTTGGATTAACTCCAATTGCTATTACTTTTGCTCCTAATGATCTTAGTAATTCAGGTCCCGCCTTGTATCCCGCACCATTTGCACAATCAATTACAATACGTAACCCTCGTAAGTTAAATTCTTTTGGAAAATTTTTTTTTAAGATTTTTATATATTCTTTTGTTCCGCTTTCTAATCTTTTTACTCTACCTAACTTATCTGGACTTGATAAATGTTTTTCAATTTTTTTATCAATTAAATTTTCTATTTTTTTTTCAATTTTATCAGACAATTTCATTCCATCTGGACCAAACAATTTTAGACCATTATCATGATACGGATTATGAGAGGCTGTAATCATGATACCCATGTTAGCTTTCATTGCTTTTGTTAACATAGCCAAACCATTTGTAGGTAAAGGTCCAAGTGTATAAACATGCATTCCAGCAGATGTAAGCCCTGAAACTAATGCTGGTTCCAAAGAGTAACCAGACAATCTAGTATCTTTAGCAATAATTGCAGTTTGTTTTCTTTTTTTTTGTGATTTGAAATATGTTCCTGATGCTAAACCAAATTTGAAAAACATATCACCATTAATATTTTTACTATTAATAGCTCCTCTTATTCCGTCTGTTCCAAAATATTTTTTTGCCATTATTGATTTATTAGTTCTTTAAAGACTTTTACTCCTTGAATCAATTCATTAACATCATGAACTCTTAAAATTTGTACACCTTGCATCATAAGATAAATAGATGAAGCAACTGTTCCGCCAATTCTATTTTTTGTATCATTTTTTCCAGAAATATCTTTTATAAATCTTTTTTTTGAATTACCTACAAGTATAGGAAGACCAAGTGAATGAAAAATAGAGATATTCCTAATTAAATTCATATTATGTTTCAAATTTTTTCCAAAACCAATTCCAGGATCAATAAGAATATTATTATGTCTAATGCCAATTGATTTCAAAAAATTTATCTTCTGTTCAAAAAAATCATAAATTTCTAAAAGCTCATTTTTGTAGAATGGTTTATTTTGCATATTTTCAGGTGTTCCTTGTGAATGTTGGATAACAAAAGGAACTTTGTATTTTTTAAGAACACTAATAGTTTCTGAGTCATAATTCAGTCCAGAGACATCATTAATTATTTTAACACCAAACTTAATTCCTTTTTTCATAATTTCAGATTTTCTTGTATCTAAGGAAATTGGAATATTGTTTTTTGTGGATTTAATAAATTTTTCTATTCTTTTCCACTCTAATTTATCATTTATAGCTTTTGACCCAGGTCTAGTCGACTCCCCTCCTACATCAATTATATTTGCGCCTGAGTTAAACATTTCAAGTGCATGCTTTAATCCTTTATTTTTTTTATTAAATTTTCCTCCGTCAGAGAAGCTATCGGGGGTAAGATTTAATACACCCATTATATTTGGTATCTTTAAAAAATTTAAATTTGCAAAATTTTTTTGCTTCTGTCTAATTTTTTTTAAATCTGATATGATTTTTTTTTTTAATGATTTTTCTAAACTTTTTATTTTTTTAATATGTAATATTTTCTTTGAAATTCTTGATATTATTTCTACATGGTCAAATGATAACTTTTTATTTCCATTTAGAGGAATTGCTTTTTTTTTATCAACTAATAACTCAGACTCTTTTCCATAGTAGAAATTACACACTCTAGTGTAATATCTAATCATTGTATTTACTAATGAACTATTTTTGGTTTCAAGCCCATCGCACCTAATGCTGAACTTTGATCGTCTTTTTCCTCTGGTTTATCAGCCACTTTGTCTTTTGGATATAAATTTTTATTTATTATATTTTCAATTTCTTCACCTGTTAAAGTCTCATAAGTTATAAGTGCTTTAGCAATTTTATGAAGATCATCAATTTTTTCTGTTAATATCTTTGTAGCTTGATTATATCCTTCATCGACTAATTTTCTAATTTCTTTATCTATTTTTTGTGCAACTTCCTCTGAAACTGATTGTGTTTGAGTAACTGATCTACCTAAAAATACTTCTTCTTGGTTTTCTCCATATTCAATAGGACCCATTTCCTCACTCATCCCATATTTGGTAACCATTGCTCTAGCAAGTTGTGTTGCTTGATTAATATCTGATCCACTTCCACCACCAGCACCTGTAGATATATTATCTTTTCCAAAAATTATTTCTTCTGCAACTCTTCCACCAAAACATACAGCCATTCTAGCTTTAAGATATTTTATTGAATATCCATGCTTGTCTCTTTCAGGTAAGTTCATAACCATCCCAAGAGCCCTACCTCTTGGAATTATTGTTGCTTTATGAATTGGATCATAACTAGGCATATTAAAAGACACTAAAGCGTGTCCTCCCTCATGATATGCTGTTAATTTCTTCTCATCTTCAGTCATTACCATTGATCTTCTTTCGGCACCCATCATCACTTTATCTTTTGCTTCTTCAAACTCAATTAAAGTTACAATTCTTTTATTTTTTCTAGCAGCTAATAAAGCTGCTTCATTAACTAGGTTTGCTAAATCAGCACCTGAAAAACCAGGGGTACCTCTAGCTATAGTTCTTAAGTTTACATCTGGAGCCATTTTTATTTTTTTAACATGTACTTTTAGAATTTTTTCACGTCCTATTATATCTGGATTAGAAACTACTACTTGTCTATCAAATCTGCCTGGTCGCAATAACGCAGGGTCAAGAACATCTGGTCTATTAGTTGCTGCAATGATAATAACTCCCTCATTTGTATCAAACCCATCCATCTCTACTAATAATTGGTTTAATGTTTGCTCTCTCTCATCATTTCCACCTCCTAAGCCAGCACCTCTACTTCTACCTACAGCATCTATTTCATCTATAAAAATTATACATGGTGAGTTTTTTTTTCCTTGTTCGAACATATCTCTTACTCTTGAAGCACCCACACCAACAAACATTTCAACGAAATCTGAACCTGAAATAGTAAAAAAAGGAACATCTGCTTCTCCAGCTATTGCTCTTGCTAGTAAAGTTTTACCAGTTCCAGGAGGCCCAACCAATAATGCCCCCCTTGGAATTTTGCCTCCCAATCTACTAAATTTTTTTGGATCTTTTAAAAATTCTACAATTTCTTCTACTTCTTCTTTGGCCTCTTCTACTCCCGCAACATCATTAAACGTAACTTTTCCCTTAAGTTCATTCATCATTTTTGCTTTTGATTTCCCAAAGCCCATCGCACCACCTTTGCCACCTTGCATTTGTCTCATAAAGAAAATCCAAACAGCAATCAAAAGTAACATCGGGAACCAAGATAAAAGAACACCAAACAATGAAGGCATCTTTTCTTCCAGAGGCGCTGCAGAAATACTTACTCCTTTATCAGATAATTTTTCAATTAAATTTGGGTCATTGGGCGAGTATGTGGAAAATGAATTTCCATTAGAAAATACTCCTTTGATATTATTTCCTTGGATTTCAACTTTTAAAACCTCGCCATTCTCTACCGAGGTTAAAAATTCAGAAAATATAATTTGATTTCCACCTCTAATATTTTGTTGTGGATTTTTGAACATATTATAAAGACCTATCGTTAAAAAGACGATGATGCCCCACATTGCAAGATTTTTTAAATTCATATGTATAAAATAAGAATTATTATGAGTTTAACAAGTGACAAAATATCATTAATTAATAGAAATATTTACTCTTTTGACAGTATTATTGTTCCATTAACTTTTTTAACCACACAACCACCTAAAGTAACCTTAAATGAAGGTTTTGAATTTATTAATTGAATAATTTTATCAATTTTTTTTCCTCGAACAGGATGATATTTTTTACCTATCATTTTAATTAATTCCACAAATGATCTAAACAAAACTTCATCTGATTGAAATAAAAACTTTTCTTTTAAAATAATTTTTTGTTTTTTTTCAAAAAAAGTTAAGTTTTCACTTAAATTTCTTTTCACATAAAATTTAATATTTTCATTAGCAATTTTTAGATTTTTAATTGTTAAAAAAAACTTATTTCTATCTAGACCTTCTGAACTTAATTGTGTTAAAAAATTTCTTATTTTAACTCTTTTATATTTGTCATCTTGATTTGTTGGATCTTCAACATATGATCCAAAAATATTTTTACTAATATAAATCAAATCTTTTTTATCAACATTTATTAAAGGTCTAACTAAATTGACTCCATCTTTTTCTGTTTTTTTATCAAGTGAAATTAATCCATTAAGGCCACTCCCTCTAAGAATTCTTATAAAAAAATTTTCAAATAAGTCGTCTAAATGATGGCCGAGTAAAATATTTTTTATATTAAATTTTTTAGCTTTTTTGATTAATAACTCATATCTTTTATCTCTAGCTAAAGATTGAATATTTTTTTTTGGTTTGGGACCGTTCCAAATTAAGATTTCAAGACTTATTAAATACTTTTTTAAAATTTTTTGTACATATTTTGCTTCAGAAGTAGATTCCTTTCTTAACTTATGATCAACAATTAGATATT
>JAOHHF010000043.1 GCA_028099475.1 Candidatus Pelagibacter sp. | reverse complement strand
TTATTTAATAAGTGGGTTGGTAACATTGTTTGCTGGATCACAGTCCCATTAATTCTAGCAATGACCTATGAGGTTTTAGCAAGAAAACTTTTTACAGCACCAACAATGTGGGCATATGACATGAGTAGATTTATGTATGGAGCTTTATTTATGCTTGGTGCGGGTTACGCATTATCAAAAGGAGTACATATAAGAGCGGATTTTTTATATAGAAATTTTAAAACAAAAACTCAAGGAAGAATAGATTTTTGGTTATATCTTTTGTTTTATTTTCCAGGACTGATTGTTTTTCTTTATATGACAACTGGATTTGTCCAAGAGTCTATAATGAGAGGAGAGAGAGGAATGGATACAGCCTGGATGCCTTATATGTGGCCTATCAAAGCTTCTTTATGGTTTGGAATAGTCTTTTTAATAATTCAGGGCGTTTCAGAATTATTTAAAAGCTATTGGGCTGCAACAAAAGGTGTGTGGCCAGGAGAAGAAGAATAATGTTAGCAGAATTTATAGATCCAGCTGTATTAGGTTTTATCTTAATTGGAGTAATGCTCTTTTCAATTTTTGTTGGATTTCCAATTTCATTCACTTTGATTTTTTTAGGATTTGTGTTTGGTTACTTAGGTTTTGGTAAATTAGTATTTTATTTAATGACCTTACAGTTTTCAATGGTCATGACTGAACAAACCTTGGCTGCTGTCCCACTCTTTGTCTTTATGGGTATTATGATGGAGCAAGCTGGCTTAATGGAAAGATTATTTTCAGCATTTCAATTAATGTTAGCAAAGGTCAGAGGATCACTTTATTATGCGGTTTTATTTGTTTCGGTTGTATTTGCGGCAGCTACTGGAATAGTTGGTGCATCAGTTACTATTTTAGGAATTATGGCTGCAAAGTCCATGAACAAATCTGGATACAATGTAAGACTTGCTGCAGGAACAATTACTGCAGGCGGAACTTTAGGAATTTTAATTCCACCAAGTATTATGCTTGTCGTGATGGGTCCTATTATGGAAATACCTGTTACTGATTTATTTGCAGCAGCAATTATACCAGGAATTTTACTTGCAACTCTTTATGCCGCTTACACAACAATTAGATGTTGGATTGACCCAAGTTTAGGACCGGTATTACCACCAGAGTTAAGAGCAACAAGTATGAAAGCTGTTTGGATTGAATTCTTTCTAGGATTAGTACCACCTGCAGCATTAGTTTTTGCAGCTTTAGGAAGTATCTTGTTTGGTTTTGCAACACCAACAGAAGCTGCTGGTTGTGGTGCTATGGGTTCTTTATTATTAGCATTAGCTTACAGAAAATTAACATTTAAAAAATTACAAGATGCATTAGTTAAAACTCTTGAAATTTCTGCCTTGATAATGGTTTTAGTTGCTGCTTCAAACTTTTTTGGGGCCGTATTTTCAAGACTAGGAACACCAATGTTATTGACTGACTTTTTGCTAGGTTTAGAGATGAATAAATACTTTATTTTAGCATTAATTATGGTGATGATTTTTTTATTAGGTTGGCCTTTAGAGTGGGTTCCGATAGTGATGATTATAATTCCAATAATATTACCTTTAGTTGAAGCTTTAGGGTTTAACTTAACTTGGTTTGCAATTCTTGTAGCGGTCAATCTTCAAACCGCCTGGCTATCTCCACCTGTAGCTCTATCTGCCTATTTTTTAAAAGGTGTAGTACCTGAGTGGGATTTAAAAGATATCTATTATGGAATGATGCAATTTATGGTTATCCAGGTAATTGGATTAATATTAATAATTGTATTCCCTAAGATTGCCTTGTGGTTACCAGCCTATCTATATGGACAGTAGAAATTATTAGTTTATTATAATTTCTGTGAATCAGCCAAAAGTTAAATATTCTCTTTCAAATTGGGACCTTGTTACAGTTAATCCGAATTATAAGACTTGGGATTGGAAAGATCTTTTTTGTTTTTGGGGGGTTAATGTTCAGAGTATAATAGGGTTTTCTTTAATTGCTTCTCTCTATACAATATATAG
>JAOHHF010000042.1 GCA_028099475.1 Candidatus Pelagibacter sp. | reverse complement strand
AATTGGTATAGCTGTAGATAATAGTATTCACTATATTTATAGATTTAAAGAAGAGTTTAATAACATCAAAGATTACAATAAAACTTTAAAAAGATGCCACTCAACAGTTGGAGTTGCAATATTAAATACATCAATAACGATTGTTTTTGGTTTTTCAATTTTAGTACTATCTAAATTTATTCCAACAATTTATTTTGGAATGTTTACAGGACTTGCAATGTTACTTGCAATGATATCTGTTTTAACTTTGTTACCTGCTTTAATTTTAATTATAAAACCTTTTGGGAAATAATTCTGTGATTGATGTTTTAAAAGATTTTTATGATGTAGTGTCAATTATAGATCTTATTTACATTGTCATAACCATATGGTCTCTTATCACTTGTTACAAAAAAGGTTTTGTCTTAAGTATTTTATCCATGGCTAAATGGTTGCTTGCTTATGTGATTACTCTCATTTTATTTCCAAGAGTAAAACCATATTTTAAAGACATTATTGATAATGAGTATGTTTTAGATGTGGGTCTTGGAATTACTATTTTTATCATAGTAATATTTTTAGTCTTACTTGTTAACAAAGGAATAAGTAAAGCTGTTAGTTATACGGGTATTGGTGGACTAGATACTACTTTTGGATTCTTTTTTGGTTTTATAAGAGCTTATATTATTTCAATTTGCATATTCTCAGGAGTTCATATTGTCTACAATTATGACAAATGGCCTATAAATATGGATCAATCATACGTCTTTCCTTACATTGAAAAAGGTAGTAATTATCTCATAAAAGAATTTCCTAATGAAAAAACATATCAAAATTCTAAAGAAAAAATTGAAGAACTTTGATCCTAAATTAAAAGAAGAGTGTGGTGTTTTTGGAGTAAGCAATGCAAAGGATGCCTCAGCTTTAACAGCTCTTGGTCTTCACGCTCTACAGCACCGTGGTCAAGAAGGTTGTGGAATAGTATCTTTTGATGGAGAAAAATATTATTCAGAAAAAAGATTTGGATTAGTTGGAGATAATTTTAATAAAGAAAAAGTCTTAAAAAACCTCAAAGGAAATCATGCTATTGGTCATAATAGATACAGTACAACTGGAGAAAATACATTAAGAAATATCCAGCCTTTTTTTGCAGATACAAACGCTGGAGGAGTTGGAGTTGCTCATAATGGAAATTTGACTAACTCAATATCTTTAAGAAACAAATTGGTTGAAGATGGAGCTATTTTTTACACAACTTCAGATACAGAAACCATTGTTCAATTAATTGCAAAATCTAAAAGACCTAAAACAATTGACAAAGTGGTTGATGCAGTGTTTCAAATTCAAGGTGGTTACGCTTTAGTAATGTTAACCCAAAACTCTTTAATAGGAGTAAGAGATCCTTATGGAATTAGACCTCTGGTGATTGGAAAATTAAATAATAGTTATGTATTAACATCAGAGACATGTGCATTAGATATTATTGGTGCAAAATTTGTAAGAGATGTTGAAAATGGTGAGATTGTTTTAATTGAAGATGATAAACTTACAAGTATTAAACCTTTTCCTCCCAAAAAAGTTAGGCCTTGTGTTTTCGAATATATTTATTTTGCAAGACCAGACAGTCTGCTTGATAATAAAACTGCCTATGAACATAGAAAAAATATAGGTATTGAACTTGCGAAAGAAAATGATGTTGATGCTGATATAGTAGTTCCTGTTCCAGATAGTGGAAATGCTGCAGCTCTTGGTTTTTCTCAACATTTAAAGATGAAATACGAACATGGTTTGATTAGAAATCATTATGTTGGCAGAACTTTTATTGAACCTAGCCAAAAAATTAGAAGTTTGGGAGTTAAATTAAAATTGAATGCCAATAAAACAACTATCAAAGATAAAAAAATAATTTTAATAGATGACTCTCTTGTGAGAGGAACCACCTCTCATAAGATTGTTAAAATGTTATATGATGCAGGTGCTAAAGAAGTACATGTTAAAATTGCTTGTCCTGAAATTAGATATCCAGATTTTTATGGAGTAGACACCCCTACTAAAAAAGAATTATTGGCAGCTAATAAAACTAATGATGAAATTTGTGATTATATTGGAGCAAAATCATTAAAATTTTTATCTCTTAACGGGTTATATAAAGCAATTGGTTTTGACAAAAGAAATGATACTTACCCACAGCTTACAGATCATTA
>JAOHHF010000041.1 GCA_028099475.1 Candidatus Pelagibacter sp. | reverse complement strand
TTATCTTCAACTTATGGCCATGCTTTTAATTCGTTCTTAAAAGATTTTTCAATTAAAAATCATTATAAAAAATATTTAACTGGAAAAAAATCATGGAAAATTTATGCAGCTATTTTTATAATTTTAATTTTACCTATTCGAATAACTAGTACGGCTCCAGTCGAGGTTATAGCAAAAAATCCAAGCTTAGTTACTTCGCCATTTGATGGGGTGGTTAAAAATATTGTTGCAAGTAATAACGATAAAATTAAGCAAGGTGATTTATTGGTTTTATTAGAAGATATTGAACTTAAGAATAATTTAAATATTACAAACCAATCCCTTCAAGTGGCTCAAAAAGAACTTCTTCGAAGTAGACAATCTTCCTTTACGAATAATGAGGAAAAAGCTCGATTAGCAGAATTAGTAGCACAAGTTGAATTAAAAAAAGTAGAAGTAGCATCAGCACAAGAAAAGCTAAAAAATACAAAATTATTTGCAAAACAAAAAGGAATTGCAATTGTGGATCAAAAAAATGATTGGCAAGGACGGCCAGTTGCAGTGGGTGAAAAAATTATGACCGTTGCAAACCCTGATGAAGTTGAGTTTTTGATATGGTTACCAGTTAAAGACTCGTTAGTTATTAAAGAAAATTCTAAAGTAAAAGTGTTTTTAGACATCAATCCAATTAGCTCGTTAAAAGGAAAACTTTTAAGATCTTCTTACGAACCTTCTTTGTCTCCTGAAGAAATATTGTCTTATAAATTAGGAGCAAGTTTTGAGGGAAAAAAACCTCCAAGAATAGGATTGAGAGGAACCGCTAAAGTTTATGGTTCAAGGGTTTTTCTATTCTATTATGTTCTTAGAAAACCAATTACCTTTGTAAGACAACTAATAGGAATATGATCGTTCCTTATCTAAGACAAGATTTAGAAGTTTTTCGTGGTAATAGCCGTGAAGATGGTTCACCCGCATGGCTTTTGTATGATGCAATTCGAAATAAATACTTCACACTTGGTTTAACCGCTTTTAAACTGATTAAAAACTGGAGTGGGGGTGAAGATATTAAAAACTTTGAAAAGAAAATTAATTCATCAGGAATTGAAACCAGTGAAGATGAAATAAAAAGTTTTATTAGTTTTCTTCACCAAAATAATTTAATTGTCCAACCCTCCGGTCAAAACGTTAGCTATTTACTACAACAAAAAAATAGCATGAAGAAGAGCTGGTTATTATATTTAATACACAGTTATCTATTTTTTAAAATTCCATTATTTAAACCAGACAATTGGCTTTCTAAAACTTTAAAATATGTAAAATATTTTGGTTCAAGGCGATTTAGAAATATTACTTACCTCTTTGGTTTTGTCGGTTTATTTTTAGTCACTCAACAATTTGAAACCTTTAAAAGCACTTTTCTATATTTCTTTTCTTTTCAAGGGTTAATGCTTTATTTTTTAACTTTAGTTTTTGTAAAATGTCTTCATGAATTAGGACATGCTTATATTGCAAAACACTATGGCTGCAGAGTATCTGCAATTGGAATAGCTTTTTTAGTTTTTTTTCCATTTTTATATACCGATACTACTGATGCCTGGAGACTTAGAAATCACAAAGAAAGATTATTAATTAACTTTGGTGGTATCCTTACCGAATTACATCTAGCGTTATTTGCAACTTTTATTTGGGGAATTTTACCTGAGGGTGGATTTAAAAGTGTAGCCTTTTTTATAGCGACTACATCATGGATTTCATCCTTAACTATTAATGTAAGTCCTTTCATGAGATTTGATGGGTACTATGTTTTTTCCGATTGGTTAAAAGCTGAAAATTTACAACCTCGTTCATTTGCTCTTGCAAGGTGGAAAATAAGGGAAACTTTATTTGGTCTTAATCATAGTCCTCCAGAAGAAATTAACCCCTCAAGAAGATGGACTTTTATTGTTTATGCTTGGGCGACATGGCTGTATCGATTTTTTCTATTTTTAGGTATTGCACTTTTAGTTTATCACCTAGCATTTAAGTTTTTAGGAATCATACTGTTTGCAGTTGAAATTTATTGGTTCATTATGTTACCGGTAATTCGTGAAGTGAATAATTGGTACAAATTAAAATCTGAAATAAAATTTAACAAACAAACAAAAAGAACTTTAATTATTATTACTGCTTTATTAATGGTTTTATTCTTACCCTGGAAGTCATCTTTAAAAATACCTGCGGTA
>JAOHHF010000040.1 GCA_028099475.1 Candidatus Pelagibacter sp. | reverse complement strand
CTCAAAAAGAAGCTGTATTACACTTAGATGGTCCTTTATTAATAGTCGCTGGTGCTGGATCTGGAAAAACAAAGGTTTTAACTTCTAGAATTGCTCATATAATTAAGGAAAAAAAGGCATTTCCTAATCAAATTTTATCCGTAACATTTACTAACAAGGCTGCTAAAGAAATGCAGACTAGGGTTAGTAAAATGCTTGGATCAGCAGCAACAGGACTGTCTTGGCTAGGTACATTTCATTCGATATGTGCAAAGATATTGAGAAAACATGCAACTGCTGCTAACCTTAATTCAAACTTTACGATTATAGACACAGATGATCAAACAAGATTAATTAAAAATATTTGTAAAAGTGAAAATATAGACATAAAACAATTAGCACCAAGATTTATTTTAGCAATAATTGATCGCTGGAAAAATAAAGGATACTACCCCTCAGATGTTATAATAAACAATAAAGACGTTTATGAAAAAACTATCTTGCCTCTATATAAAATTTATCAACAAAAGTTGACAGATTTAAATTCATGTGATTTTGGAGACTTAATTTTACATACTGTAAAAATTTTAGAAAATTATCCAGATATAAGACAAATTTATACTACTAATTTTAAATATATTTTAGTTGATGAATATCAAGATACTAATTTCATTCAGAGTAAATGGTTAAATTTATTATCAGAAAAAACAAGAAATTTATGTTGTGTGGGAGACGATGATCAGTCTATCTACAGCTGGCGTGGAGCTGAAATTAAAAATTTTTTAGAATTTGACCAAGTTTATGAAAATACTAAAGTTATAAGACTTGAACAAAATTATAGGTCATCTCAAAATATTCTATCGGTAGCATCAAATCTAATTGCAAATAATCAAAACAGAGTCGGTAAAACACTTATCAGTAATATGGAGGAAGGAGATTTGATAAAATTAAACTGTTTTAAAAATGGTAAAGATGAAGCAGTTGGTATTTCTGATGAAATTGAGAAAAATTTGAAAAAAAAATATTCATTTAATCAAATGGCTATTTTAGTACGTGCTATATTTCAAACAAGAGAATTTGAAGAAAGATTCCTTAAAATTGGTATGCCTTATAGAATTTTGGGTGGAACAAAATTTTATGAAAGAGCTGAAATTAAAGATTGTGTTGCATATTTAAGATTAATTCACCAAGAAAAAGATGACTTGGCTTTTGAGCGAATTGTTAATAATCCAAAAAGATCAATAGGTGACACAACTTTAAAAACTGTTCATGAATTTGGCAAAGAACATAATTTAAGTCTAGAAGCTTCTTCAATAAAAATGATTGAGAAAAATTTAATTAAACCCAAAACTAAAATGGGTTTAAGTTTTTTTCTTAATGCATTAAGTAAATGGAGAAATGACCTTGTTTTAAAAAAAGTAAGTCATATCAAATTACTTCAGACAGTTTTAGACGAGTCTGGTTATTCAGCTATGTTAAAAAATAAAAAAGATTTAGATAACGAAAATAGATTAGAAAATATTAAAGAATTGTTAAGTGCAATGAAAGAATTTGATAACTTAGAGAGTTTTTTAGAACATGTTTCTCTTGCAACATCAATTGATCAAGATTGGGATGGTGAAAAAATTAATATGATGACAATGCACGCTGCTAAAGGTTTAGAGTTTGATGTTGTTTTTCTACCTGGATGGGAAGAAGGATTATTTCCGCATCAAAAATCGATTGAAGAAAAAGGACAAAATGGGTTAGAAGAGGAACGACGATTAGCATATGTTGGTATTACTAGGGCAAAAAAGAAGGCTATAATTTCTTTTTCTATGAACAGGTTCTACCAAGGAGATTGGATTGATAGCATGGCATCAAGATTCATCGATGAATTGCCAGAAAAGCACTTAGAAAAAAACTCTTTCTTTGATGAAGAGATAAATAATGAAGATGATTTTGAGTTTAATCAAGATTTTGAAGTTGAAGAAGGAACTAGAAGTCCTGGCTGGATAAGATATCAGAAGAGGATTAAGTGATAAACTTTATTAAAAAATTAAGAAACAAATTTAAAAAACATAATATTGATGGATATGTAATACCTAAAAATGATGATTATTTTACAGAATATTCAAAAATTAATAGATTAAAAATTATTTCAAATTTCAGTGGTTCAGCTGGAATTGCTGTAATATTAAAAAACAAGAATTATTTATTTACAGACGGAAGATACACCATACAAAGTCAGCTCGAAAGTGGAAA
>JAOHHF010000004.1 GCA_028099475.1 Candidatus Pelagibacter sp. | reverse complement strand
CTGAATGTCTTGGTGCTTATGTAATTTCTATGACATCTTCAGCATCAGATATATTGTCAGTATCTTTTCTCCAAAAAGAGGCAAAAATTATAAATAAACTTAGAGTTGTACCTTTGTTTGAAACATTAGATGACTTGATTAATGCAAAATCTATTATGGGAAATTTGTTTTCACATAAATGGTACAGAAATTTAATTCAAAATAAACAAGAAGTAATGATTGGTTACTCAGACTCTAGTAAAGATGCCGGAAAAATTTGTGCCAGTTGGCATCAATATAAAGCACAAGAAGAAATTGTTAAATTAGCAAAAAAACACAAAATAGAAGTGGTCTTTTTTCATGGTAGAGGTGGTTCTGCGGGCAGAGGAGGAGGACCTATCCAAGCAACATTAAGATCTTTACCTCCAAATTCAGTTAATGGAAAAATAAGAATTACTGACCAAGGTGAAGTTATCCAACAAAAATATGGCTATGAGCCATTAGCGAAATATAATTTATGCAGTTATATTGGAGCAGTATCTGAAGCATCATTAAATCCACCACCTCAACCAAAAAAATCCTGGCAAACATTAATTGAAAAAATGTCAGAGATTTCAAAAAGTTCTTACAGAAAAAATATTAACCATAACTCTGATTTTATTAAATATTTTAAAACAGTCACTCCACATGTTTCATTGGGAAAATTGTCAATAGGATCCAGACCGTCAAAAAGAAAAAATGTTGATAATATTAAAAGTCTAAGAGCTATACCTTGGATTTTTGCATGGACACAAATTAGATTAATGTTACCTGCATGGCTTGGAAGTGCTGAAGCGTTAAGATACGCAAATATAAAAGATTTTAGAAAAATATTATATGATATGGAGAGAAATTGGCCTTTTTTCAATTCAATGCTCGATATTTTGGATATGGTAATTTCAAAAGTTGATACAGATATTTCAAAAATTTATGAAGAGTTTCTTGCGGATGAAAAATTGAAAAGAGTTGGAAAAAGATTAAGATTTCAATTTGAAGTGATAAAAAAACTAAATAAAGAAATAACACCAAAAGAAATTATTAAAGCAAGAAAACAATTTAGGACATCAGTTATGATTAGAAATATTTACGCAGAAGTGCTAAATATTATTCAACCTATTGTTATTAAGAAAATTAAAACCAATAAAAATAATTTGAATAAAAAATATTTAAATGATGCATTATTAACATCTATTGCTGGTATCTCAGCGGCAATGAAAAATACAGGCTAATGATTGAATTATTAATTGCTTTTGGCGCAGGCCTCATAAGTTTTTTATCTCCTTGCGTATTGCCACTGATACCGGGTTATGTTTCTTTTATTTCCGGACAATCATTACAAGACATCTTAAAATTAGAAAAAATAAATATTTTACCGATTATTTTATTTTGTTTTGGTTTTTCTACTGTTTTTATAATTTTAGGTGCATCTGCATCATACTTAGGTCAAACCTTATTACAGAATTCTGAAACTTTAAGAGTGATTGCAGGAGTTGTAATAATAGTTTTTTCACTTCAATTAATTGGTCTTATTAACATTAGTTATTTAAATTTTGAAAAAAGAATTGAAGCAAAAAAATCACAAAATATTTTATTTCCATATGTAATTGGGTTAGCTTTTGGATTTGGTTGGACACCATGTATAGGTCCAATTTTAGGTTCCATTTTAGCTTTAGCATCTATCGAAGAAACTTTATCTAAAGCAATTATGTTGCTTGTTTTTTACTCTTTGGGTTTAGCAATACCGTTTACCTTAGCAGGTTATTTAATACAAAAATTTTTAGTTTTTTCAAAAAATTTCAAAAAAAATATAAATTTAATTTCAAAAATAGGTGGATTTACTCTTTTGATCACAGGTGTTTTAATTTTGACAAACCAATTACAGACAATTGGTTTTTATTTAATTAAAATTTTTCCATTTATGCAAAATTTCGGTTAAAAGTAATCAATGAAGATTTATCAAATTGACTCAAGTGCTAGAAAAGAAGGTTCTACTTCTAGAGCATTAGCAAAAAAATTATTAGATAAAATAAAAAAACCAGGTGATGACATAATTTACAGAGACTTAGATGATGAAATGCTTTTCGTGAGCGGTTTAACAGAATCTGGAATGAAAATTGAAGAAAAAGATCAAACAGAAGAACATAAAAAAATGTTTGAGTTATCTGATAAATTAGTAAGCGAACTTAAAGAAAGTGATATTATCATTATATCTGCTCCAATTTATAATTATGGACCACCAGCAACACTTAAGGCTTGGGCAGATTTAGCTGCTAGAATAGGTGAAACTTTTCGATTTAAACCGAATGGTAGAAGAGAGGGCTTGTTAAGGAATAAAAGAGCTTATTTAGTAATTACATCTGGTGGAACCAAACTAAATAGCAGTGAAGATTTTTTAACACCTTGGTTAAAATTTATATTAAATTTTTTTGGTATTGAGAAAGTGGATGTAGTAAGTGCTGATCAAATGGCACTTGATTATGATAAATCAATAAAAGACGCTGAAGAACAAATTCACAATTTAACTAAATAAATAGACATATTTTCTCTATTGTTTGTCTAATTTATTGGAATTTGTTAACATTATTTATGAAAAAAATGCTTTTCATAATCATCAGTTTATTTTTTTTTTCAAATAGTTATGCAGGATGCGACGATCCTTTAACTGATGGTGTTGATTATTCTAATTGTAGGTTTTCAGAGTCTCAAGATCTTCAAGGAAGCTATCTTCCTAATTCAAATTTATCATTTGCTAGCTTTATACAAGTAAATTTTGACAAAAGTATAATGATGAACTCTAATTTATCTTTCGGCACTTTTCCGGATTCTACATTTATAAGAGCTAATCTTTATGAGACAGTCTCAATAGGGGCAAATTTTGAAAAAACCAATTTTACTGGTTCTAATTTAACAAGAGTTGATTTTATGGGCTCTACTTTAATTGAGGCAAATTTTCAAAATGCTAATTTAATGGAAGCAAATCTTACATCAGCTAATATCACCAATGCTAATTTTGATGGAGCTAATTTAATTGGAGCAACATGGACCAATGGTGAAACTTGTGGCCCAAACTCTATTGGTATATGTAATAAATAATGAACACTGCTATTAAAACTGATGATGTTATATTCAATTTTTTTAAACAAATTTGTGATGAAAAAGATGATCAAAAATGTGTAGAATTAGGTAATGAGTGGGTTAAAGCCATGGAGACAAATTTATCAAGTATGGAAGCAAATCTTAATGGTGCTGACAAATTAAAACACCAAGATGATATAAAAAGTAACAGAGATCATTTAAATAGTCTTAAAACGAAAAGCTCTTCTGAATGGAGAGCATATGCTACTCAGTGTATGATCGAAATAATGAATCATAAAAGTCAAAAATAATGAGCAATCAAGAAAAAGTTTTTATTATTATTTGTTGTTCTTTAATTATTTACACATTGTACTATTTAATTGAGAAACATATTCTTTAAATAAAACTATCAATTACTATTAAAATATAATAATAATTCTTTAAAGGGGTGTCTTAACAGACTGAGATTAAACCCTAAGAACCTGTCCGGTAATTCAGAAAGGGAGAACAATGGATAAAACATACATAATAAGTCAATCAACATCATTAGTATTAGTTATAATTATAAGCTTAATATTTACAGTATTAGGTCTTTATCATTCCAAAAAATTTAAAGGTATAAACAATTACCTCACCGCAAATAGAGATGTGGGATTATTTTCTTTAACAACAAGTTTAGTTGCATCAGCATTAGGAGCTTGGATTTTATTTGGCCCAGCTGCAGCAGCCACTTGGGGTGGAGTAGGTGCTGTAATAGGATATGCGTTAGGCACTGCATTTCCTATGATCTTTTTAATTTTTTTAGGAAAAAAAATAAGAACTGAATTTCCAAAAGGATCATCACTCATAGAATTTATGAGAAAAAAATTTGGAAAAAGCTTATTTAAATTAATCTTATTAATGACCATATTTTATATGTTCATATTTTTGTGTGCAGAGGTTACAGCGGTTGCAGTTTTAATCAATTATATATCGGGAACACAACTTTGGATTACAGCATTAATTGTGCTTTTGGCAACATTAACTTACACACTATATGGTGGTTTAAGAGCGTCGATTTTTACTGATAACATACAAATGATTGTGATCAGTATACTTTTATTAATTTCAATCTCTTATATTTTGTCTAATACAGGAAATACTTTTTCATTTGAATTTATTGAACAAAAAAATCCACAATTATTAAGTAGTTCTTACGTGCCAAGTTATACCGCAGGTTTAACTTTTTTTATTGCAGTAGCTGCAACAAACTTGTTTCATCAAGGAAATTGGCAAAGAGTCTATGCCGCAAAAAACTATCAAACTCTCAAGCAAAGCTTGTTAATTTCTTTCTTTATAATTATACCAATAGTTTTTTTTATGGGATTTACTGGAATGGTGTCTTTTTCTATAGATCCTAGTCAGAGACCTGATTTAGGGTTTTTTACATTACTTTTAAAAGAGCAAACTCAAACTTTATCATTGCTAATAATTACACTTGGATTAGCATTAACAATTTCTACCGTTGATACATTGGTTAACGCAATTTCAAGCTTATTTGTAGTGGATGGAAAAGCAACATTTGATCTAAATAAAAAAACTGATTATTTAAAGCTATCTAAATATTTTATTATTTTATTATCTTTAATTTCATTCTTTATTGCTTCAAAAGGTTTTGATATTTTATATTTATTTTTGTTAGCTGATTTGTTTTGTTGTGCATTTGTCTATACAGTTTTCTATAGTTTTTATAATAAAGATGTTAATGAAAGAACTGCTTACATTGCAATAATTATTGGTTTAATTGGTGGATTTTTATTATTTCCATTTCCTAATTTTTCTAAAAGTTTACTTTTTGGAGTATTGATGTCTAAAGAGCTATTTTCTCCATTCATTTTGCAATCATTATTATTTTTATCCTTTATCGTAGCTACTTTTCTTCCAGCGATAATTCTTAAGATAAAAAAAAATTAATCAAAAAATCAAATTAAGAGACCATTTTAATGGTCTCTTATCCCTGTTACCTTTAAGTTATTGAAATTCAGAAAATAAACTCTATATAACTAATAAATCTGAATGTCTGACAATCAAATATCTATTAATAACCTATCAAAAGTTTACGATAATGGCTTCAAAGCACTTAATAATGTTAGCCTTAAAATAAAACAAGGTGAGATTATTGCAATGCTAGGACCTAATGGTGCGGGCAAAACAAGTTTAATTAGTATTATTTGCGGAACAGTTAAACCTTCCTCAGGTTCTGTCAAAGTAGATAATTTTGACATTATTAAAGATTATAGAAAAACAAGATCAATAATAGGACTTGTTCCTCAGGAATTGAATTTAGAGTCTTTCGAAACTGTTTTTGATACAGTGTCTTACTCAAGAGGTTTATATGGAAAAGCACCTAAGCCTGAACACATTGAGAGAATTTTAAAAGATTTAAGTTTGTGGGATAAAAAAGACCAAAGACTAAGACAATTATCTGGTGGAATGAAGAGAAGAGTTTTAATAGCTAAAGCTTTATCTCATGAGCCTAAGATACTATTTCTTGATGAACCTACAGCTGGAGTAGATGTCGAACTTAGAAGAGATATGTGGATGGTTGTTGATAAGCTTAGAAAAACTGGAGTTACAATTATTTTAACGACTCATTATATTGAAGAAGCTGAAGCTATTGCTGACCGTGTAGCTGTTATTAATCAAGGTGAAATTATTGTTGTTGAAGATAAAAAAGAATTAATTAAAAAAATGGGCCACAAAAAGTTGACCGTAGAATTACAAGAAAAAATTACAAAAATTCCTGAAAATTTACTTAAATACAGTCTTGAAATAGGTGAAGAGAACATGTCTTTAATTTACACTTATAATGTACAAGCTAAAAAAACTGGTATTACTGATTTATTACAAGATTTGAAAGATACTGGATTAAAATTAAAAGATTTAAAAACAGAACAAAGCACTCTGGAGAAAATATTTGTTAATTTGGTAAAGGAAAATAATGAAATTTAACTATTACGGGTTCAAAGCTATTTATGTTCATGAAATGAATAGATTTATAAGAACAATTGGTCAGTCTATTCTGTCTCCAGTAATATCTACATCATTATATTTTGTGGTTTTTGGTTCAGTTATTGGAGGGTATATAGAAAATATTGATGGTGTTAGTTATGGATCGTTTATTGTTCCAGGTTTATTGATGTTAACTCTATTAACTCAATCAATAAGTAATACTTCATTTGGAATATTTTTTCCAAAATTTAACGGAACAATTAATGAAATTTTAGCAGCACCTATTTCAACACTTGAAACAGTTCTAGCTTTTGTTGGAGCAGGAGCTACCAAAACATTAATGGTTGGCACGGTAATTTTTATTACTGCTTCATTTTTTGCTGATGTGACTGTTAAGTATCCAATTCTAATGATATTTCTATTGGTTCTAGTCTCATTTACTTTTGCTTTATTTGGATTTTTAATTGGTGTTGTTAGTAAAAACTTTGAACAAATGTCAATCATCCCATCATTAGTAATCACTCCAATGGTTTTTTTAGGTGGAAGCTTATACTCTCTTGATATGCTACCACCTTTCTGGCAAACAATATCTTATTTTAATCCAGTAGTTTATTTAATTGATAGTTTAAGATTTTCTTTTTACGGTGTAGCTGATTTTAATATTTGGAAGAGTATCAGTTCAATGATTGTATTTTTGATAGTTTGTATAACTGCTGTTTCGTTTATTCTTAAAAAAGGTTATAATATTAAATCTTAACTATTAGCTATCTTTTTTTTTGGATCATAAAAAGGTTTTTCAACAACAACACAGTCAAACATACCCTCGATATTAGTTACTTTAAATTCATTTCCTATTTCAGAATGTTCAACTGAGATCATCGCTAAAGCAATATTTTTTTTAAGCCTAGGTGAATAAACTGCAGATGTAACTTTGCCTATTTCATTATTATCTTTGGTAATTTTCCAAAAAGTTGTATTGGGTCCCTTTAATGGCTCGCAATCAATTATAAGTCCAACTTGTTTTCTTGTAATACCATTTTGTTTTATTTTCTTTAAAGCATCTTTGCCTACAAAATTTATATCACTCTCTAAGTTTACAAGACGATCCAACCCTAATTCAAATGGATTAGTATCAATGTCAGCATCCGCATGATAAGATAGCATTCCACCTTCTATCCTTCTAATTGTTGAAGTATGACCTGGCTGTAGTCCATTATCTTTTCCTGCTAACATAATTTTTTCATACAGTTCATTTCCTTTAGAGCCATCTCTTAAATATATTTCATAACCAAGTTCACTTGACCAACCAGTTCTTGAAACAATTAAAGGAATACCATCCAAATTATATTCTCTTAGCCAATAATATTTTAAATCTTTAATATCTTCTCCAAAAAGTTTAATCATTATTTCACCAGAAGTAGGCCCTTGTAATTGTAATGGAGAAACATCTGGCTCTTTAATTTGTACATTTAAACCTGAATTTACTGCAACACCTTGTGCCCATAACAAAACATCGCTATCCGCAAGTGACAGCCAAAAATGATTTTCAGCTATTCTTAATAAAACTGGATCATTTAAAATTCCACCTTCATTGTTTGTGATTAAAACATATTTACACTGACCAATAGCCAGTTTTGATAAATCTCTAGGTGTTAATAATTGTGTAAATTTGTATGCATCTGGACCAGTAATCTCAACCTGTCTCTCAACAGCAACATCACAAAGTATAGCTTTTTCAATTAGGTTCCAAAAATTTTGCTCAGGATTACCAAAATCCCTTGGAATATACATGTGATTATATACAGAAAATCCAGTTGCTCCCCATTTTACAGTTGAGTCAAAATAAGGTGATTTTCTAATTTGTGTTCCAAAGCCAAAGTTTTTACTGCTCATAATTCACACTTAACAGTCTCAATATTGATTTACAAATAAAAAAATAGCCCAGTTAAGGGCTACTAAAAAAATTTGAGGGAATCAATTTTTATTTAAAATTGCTCTGACTCTGTCGAACCTGCCATTGCTGTAGTAGAACTTTTTCCACTACTTATGGTATTAGAAACAGAATCGAAGTAGGATGTTCCAACTTCTCTTTGATGTTTTACACTAGTATAACCATCTTTCTCTCTAGAAAATTCTTGTTGTTGAATTCTAGAATATGCAGTCATACCTTCTTTTTTATATTTTTCAGCTAGTTCAAAAATTGCAATATTTTGTGTGTGAAAACCAGCTAATGTTATGAATTGAAACTTATATCCCATTTCAGAAATTTCTTGTTGGAACGAAGCTATCTCATCATCGCTTAAATGTTTCTTCCAATTAAATGATGGAGAACAATTGTATGCTAATAATTTTCCAGGAAATTTTTCATGAATTGCATCAGCAAATTTTTTAGCTTCTCTTATATTTGGAGTGGCAGTTTCACACCATATCAAGTCAGAGTATGGAGCATAAGCAAGCCCTCTAGAAATAGCCTGATCAATTCCTTGTTTAACATAAAAGAAACCTTCAGGCGATCTCTCACCTGTTAAAAAAGGCTTGTCATTTTCATCATGGTCGTTTGTAATTAATTTTGCAGCATTTGCATCAGTTCTAGCTAAAATAATAAGAGGAACATTAGTAATGTCTGCAGCTAATCTTGCAGCTTTTAAATTTTTGATCATCGTTCCAGTTGGAACTAAAACTTTACCACCCATGTGACCACATTTTTTTTCACTAGCTAACTGATCTTCAAAATGCACTCCTGCAGCACCAGCTTTGATAAATTTTTTTGCAAGTTCAAAAACATTTAATGGGCCACCAAAACCCGCTTCACCATCAGCAATAATCGGCAACATATAATCAACTTTATTTTCTTCTTTCATATCACCATCTTTAAGTTCCATATGTTGAATTTGATCCGCTCTAACCAATGCATTATTCATTGAGTCAACTAATTTGGGGGCACTATCATATGGATAAAGAGATTGATCAGGATACATTTCTCCCGCACTATTTGCATCAGCTGCTACTTGCCATCCACTTAAATAAATTGCCTTTAATCCTGCTTTTGCATGCTGAACGGCATGATTACCAGATAAAGACCCTAATGTATTAACATAAGATTCTGTGTTTAATAACTTCCATAATTTTTGTGATTGCATTTTGCACATTGAATATTCAATCTTAATTGAGCCTCTTAACCTCTCAACATCACCTTCAGTGTAGTCACGTTTGATACCAGCAAATCTTTTTAAGTCGTATGAGATATTTTCTGCACTCATTATTTTTTATCCTATGATGTTAATTGTTTGAAATTGAATTGAATGGAGTTGTTATTATTTCTTAAAGACTTGATTTAACTATTATCGTCTAAAGATTTAATAAGATCACTCATTCCACTTGAACCCCAATCACAATGATCATCTCTCATGTAGATACCTCTACTGTTATGCTGATCTAAGTCCTCTTTTTTGATGACTTGGGCTTCATTTTCAGTATTATTTAATTTTTTGTTCATGTAAATTTTATAATTTACACAGTTTACAAAATCTACATAAATCGCAATAAAGCTTGTAAATCAAAGAAAATAATTGTAAAAATAAATTTACAAAATTTACAAATAGAAAATATGAGTCAATTAGATTTAAAAATAGGCCCTAAAATTAAAGCTTTTAGAAGACAGCTAGGTCTTCAAGCAAATAAATTAGCAGAGGAATTAAGTATTTCTCCAAGCTATTTAAACTTAATTGAGAGTGGAAAAAGAAAAATTGATGGAGATCTTTTACTAAAAGTTTGCGAAAAACTTAATATAGAGCTCTCGCACCTAACATCTAAAACAGATATTAATCTACAAAATACAATTTCAGAAATTCTAGATGATAGTTTGTTTGAAGATTTAGATATATTGGGTCCTGAAGTCAAAGATTTAGTAAGCACAAATCCAAAAATTGGAAAAGCAATTGTAAGACTTGGGGATATTTTAAAAAAAAAAGATCACGAGTTATTCGATAAGATTGAAAAAATTTCAGGTAAAATTGTTGATAATAGAAAAAATTCTTTTCCAGGGGAAGTTATTTCAGATTTTCTTCAGCAAAATAGAAATTATTTTCCAAAGTTAGAACAGTTTGCAAATAAAGTTTTTGATAAAATTCAAAAAAACAATCGAACACGATATATAGCTCTTTGTGAATACCTGAAATCTGAATATGGAATAAAAGTTATTGATGTAATACCAGAAGAAAATAAACCTTTTTCAAAAATTTATAACAAAAATAAAAAAGAACTTTTATTAAGTGATTATAGTTCTTTAGAAACAAAAAAACTTCATGCTGCTGCACAAATTGCACAAGAGGGAGCTAACAAGGAAATCGATGAATATTTATCTAAATTTAGTTTTCCATCTGAAGAGTCTAAAAAACTAACAAAAGTTGCTTTGCTAAATTATTGTGGTGCAGCAATATTGATGCCTTATAAATTTTTTCACACTGAATGTAAAAAACTTAAATATGATTTAGAGTTATTACAGAATACTTTTGCAACTTCATTTGAACAAGTTGCTCATAGAGTTACATGTTTACAAGATCCAAAGCTTCCAGGAATACCTTTTCACTTTTTACGAGTTGATATGGCAGGAAATATTTCAAAAAGATTTTCTTTATCAGGCATAGATATACCAAGATATGGTGGTGCCTGTCCAAGATGGAATGTTTATTCTGCATTAACTAGACCTGGAGTTATACAAGCAGCTGTTAGTAAAATGACTAATGGAGAAAAATATGTATGTATTGCTAGAACGGTTGAAAAGGGTATCGGAAGATTTGGACAAGCAAAAAGTATTTTATCTATTGGACTTGGTTGTGAAGCTAAATATGCAAAAGACTTTGTATACACTGAAAATGTTAATATTAATGACAAATCAACAGAAATTCCAATTGGAGTTTCATGTCGAACTTGTGATAGACTTGATTGTTCTCAAAGAGCCTTCCCGCCTTTACATAAAAAGTTTGATATAGATATCAATACTAGAGGTGTTTCTGTTTATGTTACAGATGAAAACTCTTAAACATGGAACAGGAATTAGTTGAAAATGACGGTGTGTTTACTCTTAAAAATCAGAATACCACAATCGCTTTTGTTCGATTTAATGAACTAGGGGAAGTTGAATACATATTTGTAAACCCACTTTTTAGAAGAAAAAATTATGCTTCAAAATTACTCAAATTAGTAAGGAGTAAAACTGGAAAAAAGTTAGTTTTTCAACCACCAATAAGCCCGTTGGGTGAGAAATTACTTAATTCAATTAAAGATTTTAATTAGCCACATATAAATATACAAATTTATTTGTTAAAATTAAATCATGATCAAAGCTTTAACAGATAAGTTTAGACCTCGTATCAAGGCACGAATTAGAAAAAATAAGCAAATTCTAAACAAGAATGTAAAGAATATTTTTGAATGGGTAAAAGGCGCTGAGTTAATTGAGTTAAAGGAATGTAATACAGCTGAAGACCCAGTAAGACCAGAGTTGGATAATGATTTTAGAACTGGTTATGGTCGTAAAATTTATGGGGTTAAGTATAAAGACGAAATACACGCAGTTATGTGTTTTGCTTACACAAATAAAGTGCCAACAAGTGTCGATGAATTAGAAAAACTAAGTACAGATGCCTTTTTACAGAGCGCTATGAGAGATCAAAATATTGGTCAAATTGCAATTGCATACACTGTTTGGTCTAAAAAGAAGGGTGGAGGTAAGCTAATTGTAAAAGAGGTATTTAAAAAAATAAAGAAATCTAATCATTTAAATAGATTAGTTACTTTGTCACCACTTACAGATATGGCAACAAAGTTTCATTCAAGAAATGGAGCAAAACTTATACAAGTTAACGAAACAACACAAAATTTTGAATATAAAATTATTTAAATTTATGAAAAAATTAAAGCTGATTTTTCAATTATTTTGTTTTTTAGGTATTTTAACTTATTCTAATGTTATGGCTAATGAAGAAGCAAATTATACAATTATAGATAAAAATGACATATATGAAATTAGAAAATATTCTGATCGTTTAGCTGTTGAAACAATGACTTCAGGTATAGATAGTAATTTTAGAAAATTATTTAATTATATTTCAGGCAGAAATGACACTGAAGAAAAAATTAAAATGACAACCCCAGTTACTCAAGTAGAGAAAAATGGAAATATGAGTATGCAATTTTATTTACCCTCAAAATTTAATTTAGAAAATGTTCCGAATCCAAGTAGGGAAGATGTAAAAATAATTAACATTACAGGAGGATATTATGCAGTGTTAAGATATTCTGGACGAGCTTCAGACAAAAATTTTTTAGAACATAAAAAAATTTTAGAAGAAAAGTTACAAAAAAACAAAGTATCAATTATAAGCCCACCTATTAGAGCAACTTATGATAGTCCATTTACCCTACCAATGAATAGAAGAAATGAGGTGATGTTTAAAGTGGAAATGAATTAGTGAAATCTAAATATAAAGCAATGGTGTTATCTTGTATGGATCCAAGATTTCAGAATTTAGTTCATAACTATTTAAAGAAACAAAAATTATCTGGAAAATATAGTGCTTTTACAATTGCAGGTGCAGCAGTGGGTGTTACGCACAATAAATTTAAAAAATGGCATAAAACATTTTATGATAACTTATCAACTTCAATTAAACTACATCAAATAGAAAAATTGATTGTAATTAATCATAAAGATTGTGGAGCCGCAAAAATTGTGAACGGAAAAAAAGCATTTAATATTACGAATGAACAAACCATTCACAAAGAATCCTTTTCTAAATTAAAAAAAGAAATTAAAAAAAGATTTCCAAAATTAAAAGTTGAATTAAACTTAATGTCTTTAAAGAGTAAAATTACTAAATTCTAATTAAGAATTTATAACCTTAATCTGATTAAAAATCCTATACAAAAAATTACTTAAACTTTTCATATTTAAATCCTGTAGCTCAGTCATATCCTTAAGTGTTTTGCCTTTTAAATTAAATGATATAAGTTTTTTTTCATTAATATGTAAATATTTATTTTGAATTAAAAATTTTACTTTTCTAACAACAGTAGGCCTAGGTATACCTGTTATGTCTGACAAAGACATGGTGTTAACACCTATATCATCAGCTCCTTGTGCCAATTTATGATATGTTGTTCTATTTAAATCTTTTACTCTTAAACTTTTATTGTTGACTGTATTTAACACTATCACAAATCCAATAGCTAAAGTTTCTAAATCAGCTACAGGTCTCCAGCGATTAGTAAAAATGAATAAAAACTTATAAAATTGATACCAGCAAAAAGAAAAATTATCTTTAATTGATTTTTCAATTTCATCTTTATCGAAAACCTTTTTGGTCATTTTTTCTTCTGTTAAGACTTCGCTAAATTTGTTAACTAACAAGCTAAAATCTCTTAAAGTTTTATCTGCTTTTGCTGTTTCAAAAGCAGATCTATCTAAAAAAATCTTTTTTCCAGTTCTCTTAATTATTCCTTTTATCTCTAATTCTTGAACTTTACGTCTTACACTTTCTTTCGGTATTTTAAGCTCATTTGAAATATCAGAAATATTTATTTTTGGAATTTCTAGTGATTTGTCTTTATAAAATCTCTCGTAATCAATTATTAATCCATTCTTTCTATAGAATACAAAGTCTTTATTGATCAGATAAATTAAAATTATATATTTATCGATATCTTGAAAAGAATTATATGAACGAATAAGCCAACTAGATATCCATTCATAATAAAAAGGTGCTATTTTACTAAAATTTTTATTAATAATATTAAAAATTTTATCTTCATTAATTTCACTTGATATACTGGGTAACTTTTTCATTTCCTTAAAAAAACCCATTTTGGATAATCATAATGCTTTAGTCAACCCATTTTGGTCAACACACATATTTAATTATATTCAGACTGATGGTTAATAGTCATAATGAGTGCGGAAAAATTAATTAAAACACCAAATAATACAGAGACCCCTAGAGTTATTGAGACCCCTGCAGTCATTGAGGCCCCTAGAGTAATTGAGACCCCTAGAGTAATTGAGACCCCTAAAATTGTTAAAAACACTAGAGTTAATGTTGATGTTCTAAAACAAAGAATAATTGAACAGAAAAAAAAAGAAAAAGTTAAAAGAACTGTTTTTTTTTCAACTGTATGCGTTTCATTAGGAGTTTTAACGCTCCTTTCTTCTTAGATAATAGTAATTTTTTTACAAAACCCGTTTTGGTCATCGTTAGTATTTATTTTTTTCCTCTTCATGGTTAACTAGTTTTGATGAGTAATGATGAGTTAGGTGCTATTTCTAACGATATCGAAAAAAAATCAGACAAAACCCAAGCCACAAAAAAATTATGTGTGCATGATTTAAAACGAAGACTTAAAGAAAAACAGAAGCAAGAAAATAGCAATAAAGTAATAATTTTTTTTATTTTAGTGTTTTTAATAGGTTTTTTATTGTTACTTATTTATTAAAAATTCAAGATCTTTTTTAATAACATCTGGTATAGAAATTTCTTTTTTAATATTTTGTTTATATCGATTAAATTTATTTTGACCTGGATACATTATCTCTTTAACACCTTTGATTTTTGGAAGTTTTTTAATCGTTTTAATATTATCTTTAATTCTTTGATTATAATTTTTTTGAAATAAATTTGCTTTAAATACTATAAATAAATGACCGATATTTTGTGGACCCGAAAAATCATCAAAAGGATCTTTAACACGTCCTGCATGATTTCCCCCAGTTAAAACACCACTTAAAATATCAACCATCCAAGCAAGTCCCGACCCTCTAAATCCTGCAATTGGAAGCTGGACACCTTCTAAAGCTTTTTTTGCATCATTAGTTGGTTTTCCAAATTTATCTAATGCAACTCCATTAGGAATTTTTTGATTATTTCTTGCTGCAACTCTAATTTTACCTCTATTAATCATTGAGATTGATGTATCTAAAATGAATGGAATTTTAGATCCCGTAGGAGTTCCAAAACAAACAGGATTAGTTCCAAATAAAGTTTTTAAAGCTCCATGTGGTGCAACTGCTGGAGGAGCGTTTGTATAAATCATTGCTATTAAGTTTTTTTTAACAGCTTGTTCAGCGTAATAACCTGACAAACCATAGTGCCCACTATTTTTTACAGCAACCATTCCAATGCCAGTTTTTTGCGCATGTTTTATTGCAGTTTTAATTCCAAGATCAGCTGCAACAAAACCAATACTATTATTTGCATCTATATGTGAAACAGACTGAGAAATTTTCTTTATTTTAATTTTAGGTTTTGGATTAATTACTTTTTTTGAAATACGATCGCAATACATTTTAAGTCTAGATAGACCATGCCCATAAGCTCCAACAAGTTCAGCATTTATTAAAGCATTAGCTGAGATTAGGGCATGAGCTTTATTAAGACCAAATTTTTGAAAAATCTTGATGACTTCTTTTTTAAGAATGGGCGTTTTCACTATTACCCTTTACCACGCCATGGAATATACTTATCTATAAGTTTTCTTAAAGTTACATCAAATAATAAACCTAACATTCCCATAACAAAAATAGTGATCCAGATAACTTCATATTGGAAGTATTTTTTAGCAACATTTTCAACAAAACCTATACCAGTAGTTCCTGCTAAAAATTCTGCTGCAACTAATGTTCCCCAACACATACCAATTGCAACTCTAACTCCTGTTAAAATTTCAGGTAATGAGTTAGGAAATATTACATATCTTAAAATTTGCCATCTAGAAGCACCTAATGAGTGAGAAGCATGAATTTTAGACAATTGAGTTCCTGATGCTCCCGCTCTAGCAGAAATAATCATGATAGAGAATGACACCATAAATAGTAAAAATACCTTACCAACGTTATCAATTCCAAGTACTGATATAATAAGTGGAGCCCATGCAAGTGGTGGTACAGGTCTGTATAATTCAATTAATGGATCAAAAAAACCTTTTGCAAATCTATTTAAGCCCATAAATAATCCAAGAGGTACTCCCAAAATAATTCCAATTACCAAACCTAATAATACTCTTAAAAAAGAGTCCCATATGTGACCCATTGGAATTGGAATTTTAAATAGACTAAACTCTCCAGATACTACACTTAAAACTTTACTTTTAAAGTTAGGTTCAACAACACCAAATTCATTATGCACAGGGTATTTGCCTGGAATAATATCTGCAATCCAGTCAGGTAAAATAAAACCAACAATTTTACTTACATCCATCATTTCAAACCAAAGCAGTGGAATATTTTTAAATCCAACACTTGGTTTTGATAGAAGAATAAATTTATTTAATGTATCTGATGGTTTTGGTAACCATCTACCAGAACCTTGTTCAGAGCAATTAGGGCCACTTGATACGATAGTTCCTGCTGGAAATAAAAGTATATCAACTAATCTTAAAGATCCTTGCTCATTTTTTTGAACCTCGTCAAATGTAAGTATAGAATTTTGCATAGCATTCAATGTCTTTGGAGGAAAAATACTTGCATATTCAATTCGTCTTGCAATTTTAAGAACATCTTTAGCTAATGTTGAAGCCACTTCTTCACTATCATCTGCAGCTTTTCTAAATGCCTTAACATCGTCTTTGATTTTTTTCATTACTGATTTGTATTGAAAGTTATGATTTCTTAACTTAAAGAACTCATCACTAATTGCTTTTAATTCTTGAGCGGCAGCATCAAATTTTAAACCTTTATTAGTTTTGGGAATTGTTGGAACTTCAACTGTATTTTCTACAGCAGTTCCAGATGCACCCCAGCCACCTTCAGCTTGAGCATCGATTAATCTTTTATTTCGTTGTTCTGAAGTTTCATAAGGATAATCTTCTTTTTTAAATTCATTAGATAATTGATCAATTTTACCAGCAAGTTCTGAAATTTTAATTTTTGTTTGATTTTCAAGTAAACTTTCATTTGTTAATAATGGAATAGTTGATTTAGTTTTATCAATTAAACCAATTAAAAAAGATCTATGTTTTTCACTTATATCTTTTGAATTTTGAATTTCATTTTTAAGTTTAGCTATATTTTTATTTTCAGCTTTAATAATTGACGTACTTTTGAATTCTCTTTCTTCAATTGGGAATAAATATTTTAATGATAGTAAAGAGTCGTTTACTTTTCCAACTTGACATAATTCGTTAGCTGATTGAGGATAAAACGATTTAGCAATATCCCATGAATAATAAAGCCATGTAAGTAAAATGACACTACTTCCAACAATAATCCAGTGAGTACCTCCTTTAGCTCTTTCAGGGTTTCCAAATACTGCATCAACTTTTTCAGTCCTAATAAGTTTTCGGCCATACATAATGCAGCCAATGATGGCTACAATAACTGCAAAAGTGATAAATTGAGTAAACATTTTATATATCCTTACCCATTATTTCTTCTTCCATGTTCCAAATCATGGTTAAAATCTCTTCTCTTTTACTAGTAAAATCTTTTAAATTTTTGATATCCCTTAAATCTTCTTTTAATCCCATTGATGCAAATGGAAGATTATATTCTTTGTGAATTCTTCCAGGTCTTGGAGCCATCACATAAAGTCTTTCACCAAGTAACAGCGCTTCCTCAACTGAGTGAGTAATTAAAATAATTGTTTTTCCAGTTTCTTTCCATATCTTTAAAACTAAAGACTGCATTTTTTCTCTAGTAAGTGCGTCAAGGGCCCCTAAAGGTTCATCCATTAAAATTAAATCTGGATCATTGATCAAACATCTTGCAAGAGCAACTCTTTGCTGCATACCACCTGACAATTGATAAGTAGGCGTATTCCCAAATCCTTGAAGACCAACAATTCCTAACCATTCTTCAACTTTTTTTGCAGTTTCAATTGGATCCTCTTTTTTCATCCTCAATCCAAAATTCACATTTTCAGCAACAGTTAGCCATTCAAATAGAGCTCCTTGTTGAAATACCATTCCTCTTTCAACGCCCGGTCCATTAATTTCATTACCACCTAATATTATTTGTCCCGAGGTAGGTCTTAAAAATCCTGCTGTAATATTTAGTAAAGTAGTTTTCCCACATCCAGAAGGACCAAGAACTGTTAACAGCTCTCCTTTTTTAAGAGTAAAGTTTACATCTTTTAATGCGTGAACCGTTTCTCCTTTAGGAGTTTTAAAAATCATGTTTAAATTTTGTGAAACTAGATCACTCATACGAATACTTTATATTAGAATATTTTAAAAAAATAGGCACCAACTATTTCTAATTGGCGCCTATTAAAATTTATTTTACGCTCTAAAAATTATAGAGGTAAAAAGCTTGTATCAACTGCTCCGTTAGGAGTATCCATTCCTTTTAAGAAACCAGCAAGGTTTCCAGAAGTCATAGATTTTTCAGTCTCTGCAGGTGATAGAAATTTAAATCCACCGATTGTTTCTTTCATATCACCAAGTTTCATTTCAGCATCTTTAGCTATTACGTTCATGTCTGATTTACCAGCAGCGTATCTAGCATTTGCTTCGTGAGTTACTTCGATGAAAGTTCTTAACATACCTGGATTTTCTTTCATGAACTTGTCAGTTACAGATGTAATATCAATACCTAAGATACCAGCATCTCTAGCTTCTTGAACAGTTAAAAGTCTTGATCCAACTGCAGTTGCAGCTTTGATAGAGTTACCACCAAATAGACAAGCCATAACAACGTCACCACTTACTAATGCAGCAGCACCTTCTTCAGGGTCCATTTGAATAACATCCATTTTAGATCTGTCAGCTCCAACAACTTTCATACTTTCGTCAAAAACGTACTCAGCCATTGTTCCTAGTGGAACAGCAACTTTTTTACCTTCTAACTCAGAACCATTTGCTTTTGTAATTCCAGAAGCATTAGATGTAACACAAGTTGTTCCACCCATTCCGTATTCCATAGCAATGTCTACAAGTTTTAAAGGAGCTTTTGATTTAACAGCATTAATGAAAGGCACTAAACCTTGTGAGTAAGAAATATCAATATCTCCTGCTAACATAGCGTCAGTCATTGCACCACCATTTGAAAAGTTAGTCCATTTAACTGGAACACCTAGAGCTTTTTCGTAAATACCTTTTACTTTATCTTCTTGGTTTGGCGTTGGCCATTCTAGAAAGAATGCAACTCTAACTTCTTTAGCAGCTGAATTTGCAACTGACATAGAAAGGTTAAGAGCAACGATAGAACCAAGAATAAAACTTAATATTTTTTTCATTATTATCCTCTTGTTAATTTAATTAAATTAGTCTTATTAAAATTCAATTTAGGTTTGATGTAAAACAAAAAAAACTATTTATACAATCTATAGTTGTGTCAATAATATTCTAGTTAATATATTTATTTTAGTCTAAAGAGGCCTTAAGTTTAGGATTTATAAAAAAATATATTTAAAAAAAAGAGAAATTTATGAGCTCAGAAAATAGAACTTCAGTTCCAAATTCATTGAATGAACATTGGATGCCGTTTACTTCTAATAAAGATTTTAAAGCAAACCCAAGATTAATTACTGAAGCAAAGGGAGTTTATTTAAAAACTCACCATGGAAAAACCCAAATTGATGCAAGCTCAGGATTATTTTGTAATCCTTTAGGTCATGGAAGAAAAGAAATTACAGAAGCTGTAACAAAACAATTAGACACTTTAGATTATGCTCAACCTTTTCAACAAGGTTTTGGTGGATCTTTTGAATTAGCTTCAAAAATTGCAAAACATACTCCAGGTGATTTAAACAAAATGTTTTTTACTATTTGTGGTTCAACTGCAGTTGAGACGGCGATTAAAATTGCTGTTGCATATCACAGAGCAAAAGGAGACGCACAGAGATTTAGGTTTGTAGGACGTGAAAGAGGTTATCACGGAATGAACATTGGCTGTGTTTCAGTTGGTGGAATGGTCAACAATGTTAAAACATTTGCAAGTATTTTAATGCCAGGTGTTCAACACATTAGACACACTCATTTACCAGAACATAAATTTGTAAGCGGTCAACCTGAAACAGGCGATTATTTAGCTAATGATCTTGAAACTATTTGTCAAAACTTTGGTGGTGAAAATATTGCTGCTTGTATAGTAGAGCCAATTGCTGGATCAACTGGAACATTAGTTCCACCAAAAGGATATTTACAAAAGCTTAGAGAAATTTGTGACAAACATGGAATTCTTTTAATTTTTGATGAGGTAATTACAGGTTGGGGAAGAACGGGTTCTAAGTTTGGTGCAGATGAGTTTGGTGTAACCCCAGATATTATGACAATGGCAAAAGCTACTACCAACGGTGTTGTACCTATGGGTGTTGTTGCATGTAATGATTATATTTATGATGCTGTAATGGACTCTTCACCAACAGGTGCTGTTGAATTATTTCATGGATATACTTATTCAGGAATTCCAGTAGCTGTTGCAGCTGCATTAGCCGTTCAAGATATTTTTGAAAAAGATGATATTTTTAACAGAGCTAAAAACTTAGCTCCATATTTCCAAAAAGGATTATTCTCTCTTCAAGATTTAGAAGCTGTAGATAATATTAGAGGTTATGGAATGATGGGTGGAATTGATATGAAATTAAATACTAAACCAGGTAAAGCAGGTTATGAAACATTTAAAGCTTGTTACGAGGCAGGTGTAAACTTTAAAGCCACTGGTGATTGTTTAATTATAGCTCCACAATTTATTTGTGAAGAAAAACATATTGATGAGATTATTGATAAACTTAGAACAGGTATCACTAACTATCAAAAAAACCAAAAAAACTAATTAGTTTTATTAAATTTAAAAGAGAGAACAAAAGTCATGAAGATAGGCGTACCTAAAGAAATAAAACCACAAGAAAATAGAATTGGATTAACTCCAGACAGTGTAAAAACTTTAGTATCTGAAGGTCATGAAGTTATAGTTGAAAATAACGGTGGTTTTGAAGCTGGCTTTGAAAACGAACAATATACAAGCGTTGGTGCTAAAATTGCCAATACTGCAGCTGATATTTTTAATGATGCAGAAATCATAGTTAAAGTTAAAGAGCCTCAAAAAGTTGAAGTGGATATGATTAGAGAAAATCAGATTGTATACACTTACCTTCATCTAGCTGCTGCTAAAGAATTAACTGAAGGTTTAATCAAATCTAAAAGTATTAACATCGCATATGAAACTGTGACAGATGATAATGGAAGATTACCATTGCTTGCACCTATGAGTGCTGTTGCTGGTAGAATGTCTGTTCAAGCAGGAGCACATTGCTTAGAAAAAAATCAAAATGGAAGAGGTCTTTTATTAGGTGGTGCACCAGGTGTTGCAGGTGGAACGGTAGTTATTTTAGGTGGTGGAGTTGTTGGAGAAAATGCAGCTGTTATAGCAACTGGTATGCAGGCCAAAGTTCATATTGTAGATAAATCAGAAGCAAGATTAAAACAACTTGTTGAAATGTTTGGTGATAAAATTATTCCAGAGCAAAGTGACAAAATTGATTTAAATAAACTAGTAAGTGAAGCCGATCTTTTAGTTGGTGGAATTTTAATCCCTGGTGCTGAGGCACCAAAATTAGTGACCAAAGATATGATTAAAACTATGAAACGTGGTTCAGTTATTGTTGATGTTGCAATTGATCAAGGTGGATGTGTTGAAACAAGTAAACCAACAACACATGGTAACCCGACATATATAGTAGATGGTGTGGTTCATTACTGTGTAGCAAACATGCCTGGTGGAGTACCAAGAACTTCAACGCTTGCTTTAAATAATGCAACTTTACCTTTTTTAGTAAAACTGGCTAACAAAGGCTATCAAAAAGCTTTAGGTGAGGATAAAAACTTTTTAGCAGGATTAAATGTTCATAAAGGTCATGTAACTTATAAAGCAGTAGCAGATGTTTTTGGTCATGATTATGTTGCGCCAGAAGAGGCTATCAAAATTTAATTAAATGGAAAAAGCTTTACCAAGCAGCACGAAAGTTGTTGTAATTGGTGGAGGTGTAGCGGGATGCTCCGTTGCTTATCACTTAGCAAAATTTGGTTGGAAAGACACAATTTTACTTGAAAGAGATCAATTAACATCGGGTACTACTTGGCATGCAGCAGGTTTAGTTGGACAACTTGGTGCGACAGCTACAATTACAAAACTTAGAAAGTATTCACTTAATCTTTATAAAGAACTTGAAAAGAAAACTGATCTTTCAACTGGTTTAAAGCAAAATGGAGCAATAACAGTTGCAAGTTCAAAAGAAAGACTTCAAGAGTTGTTAAGGCAAGCAACTTCTGCTCAACTTTTTGATGTAAACGTTGAGGTGTTAGATAAAAAAAAAATTAAAGATTTATATCCAGTTATAAATGACCAAGATATTTTAGGCGGCGTTTATATGCCAGAAGATGGTCAAGCAGATCCTGTGGGAGTTACAAATGTTTTGGCAAAAGCAGCAAGACTTGAAGGAGTTAAAATTTTTGAAAAGACACCAGTGACTAAAATATTAGTAAAAAATAATAAAATAACAGGTGTAGAAACTGCTAATGGAAAAATAGATTGTGAATATGTTGTGCTTGCAACTGGAATGTGGTCAAGACAAATTGGTGAGGATATTGGAGTTAGTGTACCTCTATATCCTAATGAACATTTTTATATAATTACAGAACCTATGAATGATCTTCCAAAAGATCTTCCTGTACTTAGAGATTATAATGATTGTCTTTATTTAAAAGAAGATGCAGGGAAAATGTTAGTGGGTATTTTTGAACCGGGTGCAAAAAATGCTTTTAAGGAAAAAGGGATAGTTCCAAATGATTTTTCTTTTGGAGAGTTTCCAGATGATTTTGATCATTTTGAACCTTATTTGGAAAAATCATTTAAAAGATTGCCAATATTAGAAAATGCTGGAATTAGAAAATTTTTTTCAGGACCTGAATCATTTACACCTGATACGCAATATTTATTAGGAGAAACTCCTGAAGTTGCAAATTTATTTACTTGTTGTGGTTTCAATAGTATTGGAATTGCAAGTTCTGGTGGAGCAGGTAGGGTTACAGCAGAATGGATGATTAATGGATATATGAATGAAGATTTATATTCACTAGATATTAAAAGATTTCAAAGATTTCATTCTTCTAAAAAATTTATAATGAATAGGGTTACAGAAACTTTAGGAGATTTATATGGAATGCATTGGCCATATAAACAACATGAAACTTCAAGAAATCAAAAATTACTTCCATACCATAACGATTTAAAAAATGCTGGTGCATGTTTTGGTCAATCAGGAGAATATGAAAGGCCAATGTGGTTTGCTTTAAATAATTCTAAACCAGAATATGACTATAGTTTTAATTATCAAAATTGGTATCCATCTGTTGAATACGAGTGTAAAAATACAATTGAAAATGTTGGTTTGTTTGAACTCTCTCCTTTTTCAAAATATGAAATTAAAGGAGAAAAAGCATATGAAGAATTACAAAGATTGTGCACTGCTAATATTAAAAACGAAATTGGAAAATGCACATATACTCATATGCTTAATGAAGGGGCAGGTATAGAAACAGATTTAACAGTTGTTTGTATTGATAATAATCATTTTAGAATAATTAGTTCAGCTGCGGTAAGAACCCATGATAAAGCACATATTTTAAAATATCTATCACCTGATGTTGAATTTAAAGATGTTACTGATGATATAATTTGTCTAGGAGTATTTGGACCTAAAAGTAGAGATTTATTATCAAAACTAACAAATGAAGATTTATCAAATGAAAATTTTAAATTTGGCACAAGTAAAATTCTAAAAATAGGATCTGTAAATGTATGGACTCAAAGATTATCTTATGTTGGTGAGCTTGGTTATGAACTTTATATTGATCAAGACAAAGGAAAAGAAATTTACGATTTAATTATAAATACAGGTAAAGATTTTAAACTTAGTCATTGTGGCTCTCATGCAATGGATATCATGAGAATGGAAAGTGGTTTTCTACACTGGGGACATGATATTTCACCTGAAGAAAATCAGTACCAAGCAGGTTTGAATTTTGCAATAAGCTTTAAAAAACCTTTTAATTTTATCGGAAAAGAACAATTGCAAAAAATTAAAGATCAAAAATTGGATAGAAGGTTTGCAATGTTTATTTTAAAAAACAGCGAACCGGGTAATCCATTATTACTTCATGAAGAACCAATTTATTTAAATGATAATATTATTGGCAAAACCACTTCTGGAAATTATTCATTTAATTATGACAAAAATTTATCATTTGGCTATATTAAATCAGACCTTTCTAATGAAGAGTTACAGGATAAAAATATATATATTGAAATTGAAAAGAAAAAATATCCAGCAGAAATACTCTTAAAACCCCTAAAACAGATCAATTTTAAGACCATCTAATTAAAGAATTGTCATTTTGTTAAATAGCTGATTAAATCATCTTATGAAGAAAAGTGATAGAGAAATAAATTTGTTAGATATATCACAAACTGAATACAAAAGTGCTAGACCAAGCAAGATTAAAACCACAGATATAAATATTCTTTTAAACAGAGTTAAAATGACACAAAAAACAGAGTTAAAAAAAAGAATAATTTTTATAAGTTTGTTGTCATTAGGTGTGGTTTTAACGGGAGTTTTTACTTTTATTTAGCATAAAAATAATTATATCATTTTATAGATTTTAATTTGTTTATTGAAACACATTAAAATTCTATTATAAATCTTTTTTGATAATTTGGCGGGGTAGCTCAGTTGGTTAGAGCGCAGGACTCATAAGCCTGAGGTCAGTGGTTCGATCCCACTTCCCGCTACCATTCTAGGTTATCCTAAGGGTTTTGCGTCTCTGAGGCGTCAATAGATATAACTGTTAAAGAGCTTTAATAAACAATTAAAGATAAAACTCCAAAAGAAGCTACAACAGAAGAAACTAGAATTGTATTCTTAAATCTTTCTTTCTTTCTTTTCAAATATAGTCTTTGCTTTAGCACGTCTACATTAACTCTTTGAGTTGGACCTATAAAATTAAAATTGCTTTTAATGTTTGAGGATCTTTTATTTAAAATTTTTGTACTCATTTTTGAATTAAAGATATTTAATCATTGTTTTCATTTTCTTAAATTAAAGAAATATCCAAAATGGGCTAAAAATATCTAAATTGAGTTGATTTATTTTTACAAAATATCAATATTGGTTTTAAGTTAGTTTATGAGTATTTTGCCAAAAATATCCAAATCACTCGATGAAAAAACAATAATACTTACGATCAGTAAAAAATTTAATAATTTTATACTTTTTTTTTATAAATTTTTATCTCAGTGGACTATCAATGCATATTCAAATTTTAAGAATATAGAGACGTATATGATTTTAATCTTTTTGATAAACAAAGATTTTATATTTTATAGAAAAAATGGAATTTCAGTAGATTATAAAACTTTCTTCAAAGACAAAACTTTAGAAATTCAAAAAATTAAAATAAGTGAAATTTCCAAAGCATTAAATATGCCAAAAGAAACCGTAAGAAGAAAAATTTTTTATTTGGAAAAAATAGGGGTTATCAAAAGAACTAAACAAAAAATTTTTATTGACAGAAGTGCTTATGAGACTGTTCAACCAAAAGAAACATTAAAAAGATTATCAAAATTAGTATCTATTTCTTCAAAAATTTTGAAGCAAGAAAATAAAATTCATAATTCCTTCTCTTCTGAGGAAGTATCAGATGTTATTAAAAAAAACTTTTCATTTTGCTGGTATCATTTTTATAAGTTTATTTTTGATTATTTATTTACATGGAGAAAAGAATTAAGTGATTTTGATACAGTTAGTATAGCATTAATTATTTTATATAATGCATCTTTAAGTGAAAACTTAATCATGCACGATATAGATATGAATACTTGGAATAACAGAATATCCAATGCAGATAAAACTGGTTTAAATTCTAGCTCAATTTCTGATATTACAGGTATTCCAAGACTAACGGTAGTGAGAAAGGTGAATTCTCTAGTTGATAAAGGTTTTGTTATACAAAATGAAAAAAAAATGATTTCAATTAAATTTGATCAAAAGATATTTAAAAAAACTCAAAAAATACAAAAGAAAACAATAGAAAATATTTCGCAACTGATATTTGAAATACTCAACCAGGCTTCCATTAATTAGCTTTTTTAAAATTATATATATAATAAAATTTTACCTTTTGAAATCTTGCTCCATATACGCGTCAATGACATTGGTTCTTGACTAAGATTCTTTAATTTGAATCAATATTGATAGAAAGGAAAGAGAGCATTTACAAGAGTAATTGTTTTAGAGTAGGTGACAAGGGTTCATGGCGATAGACTCATAAGCCTGAGGTCAGTGGTTCGATCCCACTTCCCGCTACCATTTTAGACAATCGATATCAATTGCTCCACTCATGCTCCAATGAGGTAATTAAATTTAGTGATTTTTGTGATGATGAATTTTAGATACTTCAGTTAATGGTTTTTTATTAACTGTAAAATGACTGTGATCATTTGAGTTTAATGTTACTTTAATTTCGTTATCTCCTTCTTTTAAGAGCTTACCTGAAATATGAAAATACAGTGAGTATTGTCTAAATTTTTGACCATTAATATAAATATGAGCATGTCCTTCATTGCCATTATTTTTTTGATTAACATTTTCAGGCGCAAATTCAAAATTAGTTGTAAGTACAAATAAATTATAGCCACTCATTGCATCTTTTTCTAAAGTAACATTTAAAGTTGGAAATGGAGTAGAGGCTTCAATCATTTTATGTTAATGCCCATGATTATGGTCATCAGAAGCTAAAGATATATTGTTAAATAAAAGGACCATAATAAGTATATAAAAATTTTTCATGAAATGTTGTTATATTAATTCAAAAAATTTAATCAATATTTTTCCCATTGATAGCAAAGTCATATCGTGTTTGTTTTGGGTTTTATTTAAAAGTTAAGACCAGCGCCTTTTAAGTTAAGTGTTTAAGATAACTATTGTTATTAGCTAATGTCCTGGAAATTCTATTAAATTTTCAACTTTGTAGTTTTTCTTTACCAAGTTATCAGATCCACCTAAGTCGAATAAGTTAATTACAAATACAAATGCTGAAACTTTACTTTTTGACATTTCAACAAGTTTTGCAGCAGCTTCTGCTGTACCACCAGTTGCAATTAAGTCATCAATAATTAGAACACTATCATTTTCATCTAACGAATCTTTATGAACCTCTATTGTTGCTGTTCCATACTCTAGCTCAAAATCAATTGAATGAACATCAGCAGGTAATTTATTTTTTTTTCTAAGCATTATAAATGGTTTTTTTAAAATATAAGAAACTGCCGATGCAAATACAAACCCACGAGATTCGATTGCTGCAATTTTGGTAAAATTATATTTTTTTGATCTTTCAACTATTTGATTAATTGTTTCTGCAAAAGCAGTTTCATCTTTAATTAGAGTAGTGATATCTCGAAAAAGAATTCCTTTTTTAGGGTAATCTGGTATTGATCTGATATATTTTTTTAAATCCATATTTTATGAATAAATTATTTGTTGCAGCTTTAAAAGAAGAAACTGTAGGGTTAGATTATTTTTATCATACTGGAGTCGGTAAGATTAACGCCACATATAATTTGATAAAACTAATACACAAACACAAACCTACAGAAGTGATCAATTATGGCACGGCAGGAACAATTAAAAAAGGTTTGTCAGGAATTGTTGAATGTACAAAATTTTATCAAAGAGACATGGATGTCAGGGGATTGTTAGATCTTAAATTAGGTGAAACACCTTTTGATAATCTTAATGGAATAATTAATTCGGAAGATGGATATTCGTGTGGTAGTGGAGACAATTTTGTTAATAAGCAAATAGAAATGGAGATAGATTTAGTTGATATGGAAGCTTATGCTTTAGCAAAAGTATGTAAACTAGAGGGTATAGATTTTAAATGTTTTAAATACATTTCAGATAATGCTGATAGTAATGCTTCATTAGATTGGATAGAAAATTGTAAAAAAGGCGCCAAATTATTTCATACTAAAATGAATGAATTCAAGTAGAACGATTATTTTTTTCATTGAAAATAGTGTTAATATCTATATCAAGACTTTTTTTAAAGACTTAAATACTTATGACTAAAGTTGGCGAACATATTACCCTAGATATCATCGGAACTACCAAGGAATATGATCCCTCAGTCTTTGAAAAAGTAATTCACGATATTGCAAAAGCTGCAAAAGTCACAATACTTAATATTTCTAAATATAAGTTTGAACCGCAAGGGTTTACTATTCTAGCTTTGTTAGCAGAAAGCCATATTAGTTTTCATACATTTCCAGAGAAAGGAATAATCAGTTTTGATTTTTTTACATGTGGAAAAGTAAATCCATCAGTTGCTATAGATATAATTAAAAAAAATTTTGAACATAAAAGAATAGTTAAAAAAGAATTTAATAGAGATACTAAATCTCTTTATCATGACATTTATAGTTCCCCAGGATTACAAAAATCGTATGTGGTTAATGATGTTTTAGAGGACTTTAAATCTAAAGTTGGCCAACATATTGAAATTTTAGAGTTAGAGCAATTTGGTAAATCTTTATTTATTGATGGAGAAATACAAGTAGCCGCAACTGATGAACATTTATATAGCTCTACTTTTGTAGGGGCTGGACTTAATTTGAATAAAGATAATGAAAGAGCAGCAATTATTGGTGGTGGCGATGGGGGTGTTGCAAGAGAATGTATTTCTAAAAATTTTAATTTTATAGACTGGTATGAGCTTGATCCTGAAGTGGTTGATGTTTGTAATAAACACTTAGGTAATATTGGCAATAAAGCTACAGAGAAAAATTCAGTAAAATGTGTATGGGGTGATGCATTTGAAAGCATCAAATCAATAGACGATGATACATACGATCATATTTTTGTTGATTTAAATGATGATCAATTTTGCATAGATCTTGCTGCTAAAAATATGGACTCAATGATAAGAATATTAAAACCAAAAGGTGTGATTACTGCCCAAGTGGGTAGCCAAGATAAAAAACCTAAGCAAGTTGATAGTTGGTTAAATGTATTTAACCATCATTTTGGTAATACTAAATTATCGAGGGTTTATATACCTAGTTTTGATTGTTCTTGGAATTTTTCCTCATCAATAAATCATTAATTTTTCTTTTTAAATTATTAAATCTGTGAAATAATTGTTTCAAATTAAAGGAGAAAATAATGAATATATTCAAAAAAACTATTTTAACAGTTCTTGCTTCTTTATTAATCATCGGAAATGTTTACGCTGATAAAATAAAAATTGGAACTGAAGGTGCTTATCCTCCATGGAACTCTAAAGATGCATCAGGTGCTCTTATTGGTTTTGAGGTTGAACTAGCAAACGAACTTTGCGCAATCATGAAGCGTGAATGTACTATCGTTGAACAAGATTGGGATGGAATGATTCCAGCTTTGTTAATGAGAAAGTTTGATGCGATCATGGCTGGAATGTCAATTACAGCTGAAAGACAAAAAACAATTACTTTTTCCCAAGGGTATGCTGACGAAGTAGCATCACTTGCTGTAATGAAAGGTTCAAGTTTAGAGGGAATTGATACTCCAGAAGGTGTTAATTTAACTCTAGGTGGATCTGCTGTTAAAAAAGCTCTTAAAACTTTAACTGGTGCACTTGCTGGAAAAACTGTTTGTACTCAAACAGGAACAATTCACCAAAACTTTTTAGAGTCTGGTGATGTTGGGAGTGTAAATGTTAGAACTTACAAAACTCAAGATGAAGTAAACTTAGACCTAACATCTGGAAGATGTGATGTTGCTTTAGCTGCAGCAGTTGCATTTACAGACTATGCTGACAAATCAGGCAAACCAGTTGTTTTAGTCGGACCAACTTTTTCAGGCGGTGCATTTGGTAACGGTGTTGGTGTTGGTATTAGACAAGGTGGAGATGATGCGATTGGAAAAAGAGACGCTAAACTTCTAAAAGACTTCAACAAAGCAATTAATAAAGCTAGAAAACAAGGAATTATTAGCAGACTTGCTATTAAGCACTTCGGTTTCGACGCTTCTATGTAATTAATTTCAGATTTGGCGACTATAATATATAGTCGCCAGTCTATATGGAACTTCTCGCATTTGGCAAAACAGGTTGGGGTGACGAATTATTTTATGCGACCCTAATGACAATAGCTGTCTCTGTTACAGCAATGTTTGTTGGATTTTTTTTTGCACTTATATTTACACCACTAAAACTATCTAAATACAAATCACTAAATCTAATTGGAAATTTTTATACAACAGTTATTCGTGGTGTTCCTGAACTTTTAGTAATTTACCTTTTCTTTTTTGGGGGTAGTGGTGCAATCATGTATGTGGCATCAATCTTTGGATACTTCGAATATATTGAAATTAATGCATTTATTACAGGCTCAATGGCAATTGGTATTATATCAGGTGCTTATTCAACTGAAGTATTTAGAGGAGCAATTCAATCAATAGACAAAGGTCAGTTTGAAGCTGCTAAAGTATTAGGTGTTAGTAAGTTTGCTCAATTTTATAAAATAATATTACCTCAAATGTTAAGACTAGCCATTCCAAACTTAAGTAATGTTTGGCAGATTACTTTAAAAGATACATCTTTAATTTCAGTTACTGGTTTAGTTGAGATTATGAGACAATCATATATTGCAGCAGGATCTACTAGGGATCCACTATTCTTTTACTCATTCGCTGCTGTTTTATATTTATTGTTAACTTATTTAAGCATGAAACTAATCAATAGATTAGAAGTAAAATATAGTAGGGGGTATTAATGGATTTTGATTTAATGATTACTAGTTTTCCAAAGTTGCTAAGTGCAAGTGTAATCACATTAAAACTTCTTTCTGTTTCTTTGATAATTGGAATGTTTCTGGGTTTATTTTTTGCAATTTTAAGAATGAATAAGAATATTTTTATTAATCAATTCGCATATGGATACTCATATGTATTTAGAGGAACACCACTACTAGTTCAAATTTTTATTATTTATTTTGGATTAGGTCAGATTGAATATTTGCGATCAACTTTTTTGTGGGTTATTTTAAAAGAACCATATTGGTGTGCAATCATAGCTTTTGCTTTAAATACGGGTGCTTATACATCTGAGATTTTAAGATCAGCATTTCAGACAATTAAGCCAGGCATGATTGAAGCTGGAAAAAGTTTAGGGATATCAAATAGAATAATTTTTTATAAAATTCAAATACCAATTGCAATCAGACAATCATTACCCGCATATGGAAATGAAATAATCTTGATGATGAAAGGAACATCATTAGCAAGTACAGTTACCTTGATGGATTTAACAGGTGTTGCAAAATATATAATTTCGACAACTTTTAAACCAATTGAAGTATTTATAGTTGCAGGTGGAATTTACTTATTTATGACTTTTTTAATTCATAATTTGATTAAATATTTAGAAAAAAAATATAGCTTTCAATAAAAGTAAAATGTTTCTATCAAAAAAACAAATTGATGATTATCAAAATTTTGGAGCAATAATTGTTAAAGGTGTTTTTAAAGATTGGATAGAGCCCTTAAGAACAGGATTTCAGAAAGTTTTAGACAAACCAAGTAGACATGGAAGAGAAAATGTAAATAACAATCAAGGTAGATTTTTTGAAGATTATTGTAATTGGGAAAGAATAAAAGAATTTAAAGATTGCATATTTAACTCGCCAGGTGCACAGATTGTTGCTGAAGCAACCAATTCTAAATCTACTCAAATTTTTCATGATCATATTTTTGTTAAAGAATCTGGAACAAATAAAGAAACACCATGGCATCAAGATATGCCTTATTATTGTGTCAATGGTGATAAAACAGGAAGTTTTTGGATACCGTTAGATGAAGTTAATAAAGAAAATAATCTCCAATTAATATTAGGTTCACACAAATGGCCCAAGTTAATTCGACCTACAAAATGGTCTAATGATCAATCGTGGTATAAAGATAATAGTCACTTTATGGATATGCCTAAAATAGATAATATCGATCATGATATTTTAATCCCTGAGTTAAATTTAGGAGACGCATTATTATTTAATTTTAAGACAGTTCATGGTTCTACTGGCAATAAAACATTAAATTCACGAAGGGCATTTTCTATGAGATTTATGGGGAGTGATGTTAGATATATTGATAGAGGCGGACCTACTTCACCTCCTTTTGACGGAATAAATTTAAAATCTGGTGATGTTATGCGTGAGGATTGGTTTCCTAAAATTTTTAGTAGTTAGTGTATTCTTTAATTTCTTTAATTTTTGAACCGGTAATATTGTTTATCTCTAACTTTATTTTAGCTCTATCATCATTTAGAAAATGAACATCTCTTGAAAGTTTAATAAATTTTTCTGTAAAATCTTTTTCTTTTTCACATAATCTTTTATCATCTTCAATAACCCAGAGTTTAGCGTTAATTTCTTTAAGAGATTGAAATAGTTTTTCAATTTCATCATTTGATTTTACATTTTTGTTTAATTGATCTTTTAAAACAGCATGTTCGTCTGATATGAATTTTAATTTTTCAGGATCTTTAATTTTTTCTTGTTTAATTTCTAGTATAGAAATTTTATCTAATAATTCACCTATTGAGACTTCAACTATAATTTTATTCATAAAATTTTATACTATGCTAAGTTGTTATAAATATGTCTAATATTTTAATCATTAAACATGGTTCCTTAGGGGATATAGCCCAAGCCTGTGGTGCAATTCAAGATATTTCTGAAAGCCATAAAGGTGATCAAATTCACTTATTAACTACAAAACCGTATTTCGATTTATTTAAAAAAAATCCCCATATTTCTAATGTTATTTTGGATAAGCGATTATCAAGATTAAACCTAATTTATTTATATTCCTTAATGAAAAATATTAAAAAATATAACTTTTTAAAAGTTTATGATCTACAAAACTCAAGCAGAACAACTTTTTATAAAAGAATTCTATTTCCAAATGCATCAAAAGACATCTGGTCATCTACCGAAACCACATTACCTGAAGGAACTACAAAAGATAATTTTAATAAAGACTCAGTGCTATCTAGATTTAATCATCAATTAAAAAGTTCTGGGATTAATACTAATCATACTTTAAGCCCTGATTTTTCATGGAGCCCATCAGATATATCTCAAATAAAAAATTACTATCAATTAGAAAAATATATTATTCTTTTTCCTTTTTGCTCACCCCATTTAACATCTAAGAAATGGCCTTATTATAATGAATTAATTAATATGGTTAATGAAAAATTAGAAAATAAATTTAAAGTAGTTATTGCGCCTGGACCAGGCGAAATTAAAGAAGCGTCAACTATTAATGCACTTTGTGTTTTAGACAATGGTAAAGCTTTAGATATTTCTCAATTAGCAGCATTAATTAAGGACAGTTTATTTGTTGTTGCTAATGATACGGGTCCCGCGCACATGACGGCTCATTTAGGATCAAAAGGAATTGCTTTATTCGGATCTCACACAACTCCTTTTAAAGTTAGTATTGAAAGGAAAAACTTTAAAGCAATACAAGCACCTGAATTATCAAAATTATCTCCAGAAAAAGTTTTTAAAAGATTGACTGAAATTATTTTTTAATTTTTTCTAATATTCTTAAAAATATAGGAACAGTGAAAAGTATAAAAAGTAATCTTATTATATGATGAAATGCTACAAAGTCTGGATCCAAATCAAAAGCAATTGCTATAACTGCTACTTCATAAATTCCACCAGGACTGAAAGATAATATCAAGGTTAAAATATTTGTATCAACAAAGAATGTTGAAACAAATGCTGCGATTAAACCTAATAATACCAATATAGTTGTGGCAACAATGCTGTAAAGAGAATTATTAGCTATCTCTTTAACTGTTTTTTCCACAAATCTGCATCCAACAGAAGCACCAAGAATTAAAAGGCAAAAATTAATTGATGCATCGGGTAATTTATATGAAGCAATATCAGTAATTTGTAATAATCCACTAGCAAATAGTGTTCCTGATAATAAAGCTGCTGGAACTTTAATTTTATCGAAAACAAAAATAAAAAATAAAGATGCAATGATAAGTAAAATTAGATTCAGATGATTTTGACCCATGTAATCAAAGTTATCTAATAGCAATGCTTCCGCACTAGTATTATTGACAATAATAAATGGAATGACAGTTATGATGATAATTAATCTTATTAAATGTGAAGTTGCTACTTGAGATAAATCAGTCTTTTCATTTTCTGCTAAAATCATTAATGGACCTAAAGCACCTGGTGCTGCAGAAAATATAGAAGCTTTCTCACCATAACCTGAAAATTTTTGAAGATATTTTGAAACAATCAAGATACAGACAATTATATAGATAAGCATTATTAATGATGTCCAAATCCAATTAATCATCTGGTTAAACAAGTTTTGATCAATATAGTTACCGATATGTAGTCCAAGGATAATTAAAATTGAACTTAAAGCTATTTTAGGCATTACAACTTTTAATCCAGCTAATGCAGCAATAGATGTCACAATCATTGGACCCAACATCCAAGCTAAAGGAATATTAAAATATTCAGCAACAACTGCGCTTGGGATCGAAATTAAGATTAATGAAATAAACTTTTTAGAGAAAACTTGTTTAAAGCTTGAGTAATAAAAAGTAACTTTAGACTCATTCATAAACAATTCTTCTACCATCACTTTGAAAAAAAATAACAGAAAAGAAATTAACTAAAAAAGTGAACTTTAATTTTTTAATTGCAATTTATTAGTAATGAATACTAAGTTTTATTCCAATAATTATAATCAACCATAGGTTGATTCATAATATTATAAGTTGAATTAACTTTTACATTGTAATCTACTGTGTTTTTTTAATTAGAGAGGGAAAAACAATGAAAAACTTAAAAAGAATAGTTTCAGTATTTTTTTCAGCAATCCTATTATTCTCAGCAACAACTACTAGTTCAATTGCGATTGATAAAATTCACTTCGTAATTGGTGGTGGTGCTGGTGGTGGTTGGGATGGAACTGCTAGAGGTACTGGAGAGGCTTTAACAAAAGCTGGATTTTTACAAAGTGCATCATTTGAAAATATGTCAGGTGGTGGTGGTGGTAAAGCATTAGCTTTCATGATTAATACTAAACCTGCTAATACAGTTTTAGTTCAATCTACACCATTAGTTTTAAGATCAATCACTAGACACAAAGGTTACGTAAGTGGAAGTGGTACTTTATCTTACAAAGATGTTGTGCCAATCGCTGGTGTAATTGGTGATTATGGTGCAATTGCTGTTGCAAAAAACTCACCTTACAAAAACTTTAAAGATGTGGTTGACGCATATAAAGCAAACCCTAGTTCAATCAAAATGGCAGGTGGATCAGTAAGAGGAAGTATGGACCATTTAATTGGTGCTTTAGCGTTTCAAGCTGCTGGAGCAAATCCAAATGATGTAGCTTACATTCCTTATGATGCTGGTGGAAAAGCATTAGCTGGACTTTTATCTGGAGAAACTCAAATTATTTCTACAGGTTTAGGTGAACTTATGGGCGCAAGAGACCAAGTAAGAATTATTGGTATCACTGCACCTGATAGAGTTGCTGATGCACCAGATGCACCAACACTTAAAGAGCAAGGATATGATGTGCAATTCGTTAACTGGAGAGGATTTTTTGGCCCTCCAGGCATGAGCAATAAAGATAAAAAAGCTATTGCTAAAATGTTAGGCGATGTACAAAAAACTCCTGAATGGGAAGAAGTAAGAGCAAGAAACGCTTGGGTTAATATTTATAATCCAGACAAAAAGTTTGTTAAGTTTTTAAAAACACAAACTAAAGAAATGACAGCTCTTATGAAAAAACTAGGAGTTATATAATCTTTAGGGTTATTTAAAAATTAGAGCAGTGAATATAAATACTACTAAAATTATATCACTGCTCTTTTTTATTTTTTCAGTATTTTATTTATATACCGCTTACCAAATTCAAGTTTTTGCATTTGATGAAAATGCACCTTTTAATGCCAGAACATTTCCAATTTACCTAGGTTATGCTGGATTATTTTTTTCAGGATTAAAATTAATTTTACCAGATCCAAACACAATTAAAGTAGAGCATAAAACTTTAGAATATAAGAAAACAGGAATCTTAGTTTTAATTGCAATTATATATGGAGCAACCATCTTAAAAGTTGGTTATTTTTTAACGACTTCTTTCTTTTTAATCGGATCTTATTATTTTTTAGGTGAGAGAAGATGGTTATTAATGTTTATGCTATCTTTTCCTTTTGTTGCAGCATTTATGTACTTGCTACATGGCGTTCTTGATATTTATTTAAGAGATCCATTTTTAAAGTTAATTGGAGTGATGGGGTGATTGAAGGAATTTTAATTGGTTTAACAACTGCCCTTACTTTTCAAAATATATTCATGGTAATGATTGGTTGTTTTTTTGGAACGATCATTGGAATGCTTCCTGGTCTTGGACCAATGACAGCAATCGCCTTAATGATACCAATTACATATGGATTCGATCCAGCTACTGGTTTAATTTTAATGGCTGGTGTTTATTATGGAGCTGTATTTGGTGGATCTACTTCTTCTATATTATTAAATGCACCTGGTGTTCCTGGAACTGTTGCGACTTCATTTGATGGTTACCCAATGGCACAACAAGGTAAAGCCGGCAAAGCTTTAGCTATTGCTGCTTGGAGTTCTTTTGCAGGTGGAACACTTGCTGCAATTTATTTATTATTTCTAGCACCAAGTTTATCAAAAGTAAGTTTATCGTTTAGATCACCAGATTATTTTGCACTAATGATTTTAGGTTTAACAGCAATTGCTGCTTTTTCATCTAAAGGTCAATTTATTAAAGCAATGATGATGGTTATACTTGGTTTAATGTTGGCTTCTGTTGGTCAAGATAGTTTATCTGACATTACAAGATTTACATTTAACAATATGAACTTAACTGATGGGATAAGCTTTGTTCTTGTTGTAATGGCAACTTTTGCAATGAGTGAGGCTTTAACTATTATTTTAAAACGTAATGATCCAACAGCAGCAGCAAAACAAGTATCCTTAACTGAACTTGGTTCAATTAGAATTAATAAAGAGGAAAGAGCAAAAATGTTAAAAACTATTCCTCGAACATCTATTATTGGATTTATAATTGGAGTTTTACCAGGAGCAGGCGCTACTATCGCTTCATTTCTTGCTTACGGAATGGAAAGAAACTTTGTTAAAGATGAGGAGAAAGAAAAATTTGGAAAAGGTAGTGTTCATGGATTAACCGCCCCTGAAACTGCAAATAATGCAGCTTGTTCTGGAGCTTTTGTTCCATTATTAACTTTAGGAATTCCTGGAAGTGGTACTACTGCGGTAATGTTAGGCGCTCTTTTAGGTTTTGGTATTCAGCCTGGTCCAAGACTTTACATGACTAACCCTGAAATATTTTGGTCAGTTATTATGTCTATGTATATTGGAATGGTAATATTGCTTATTCTTAATCTACCTTTAATTCCTTATATCGCTAGAATCTTAGCGGTACCAAAAAACTATTTAATTCCACTTATTTTATTTTTCTCAATTACAGGAATTTATGTAATGTCATTTAACAATTTTGATATTTATTTAATGATTGGAATTGCTGTAGTTGCAACTTTTATGCGTTTATATGATTTTCCAATGCCACCACTTATTTTGGCTTTTGTACTTGGAGGATTAATGGAAGAAAACTTAAGAAGATCTTTGTTATTAAGTGATGGTTCTTGGACTTTTTTATGGGATAGAACTCTTACAGCATGTATATTAGTAACAACTATTCTTATTGTTGGATGGCAAATTTATAAAACATTTAAGAAAAAAAATTAATCCTTAATATCTACTCTTTTTCTAATTATTTCTTTGTCTAGCTTCATTTCTCTATAAGAAATTATTAGGACACCTGTAAATATTATAAGAGCACCGATCCAAGTATAAAGATCTGGTATTTCATCAAATACAAAATACCCAATAATAGATGCAAAAACTAAATTTAAAAATGAGTAGGGTTGAGTCATACTTACATCTACTAACTTAAATGCATGGTTAAGCGTTAAATGTAAAACTGTTCCACAGATAGCAGCTAAGATTAAGTAGGTAAATGTTTTTAAGCTTGGCATTTCCCAAAAAAATAAAACAATAAAGAAGCTAAGTAGGCTCATAAAAATAGATTGATAAGCTAGAATAGTAATTGCACTATCATATTTGGAAATTTTTTTAGTGATAATTATATTAATTGACCAAAGTAATGCAGAAAATAAAACCATATAAACTCCAATAGATATATCTACAAAACCAGGTCGAATAATTACTAACATTCCACTAAAACCAAGTATTAACGCTAAAGTTCGATATATATAAATTTTTTCACCTAAAAAAAACACTGCAAGAATTGTTACAATTAAAGGAACTACAAAAGATATCGCAGTAAGTTTTTCAATAGGAAGTAGTACTAAAGCAGAAAAATATAAAAGCATTGCAGGTAACCCAAGTATTGCTCTTAAGAAATGTTGTTTAAGATGAGTTGTTTTAAGTACAGTAACTTTATTTTTAATTATGTATGGTAAAATAATTACTAATCCTAAAAAAAATCTAAAAAAACCAGCCACATAAACATTAACATCTTCTTGAGCTATCTTTAAAAAAGAAAGCATTACAGTTCCAAAAAAAACAGAAGTGATGATTAAAAAAATTGCTAATTTGTTATTGGACATTAATAAACGACTATAGGTATAACTGAGGTATAAACAATCTTAGTTAAGAATATCCATGTATTTTTTGATGATATTTGACCAATAAAACTTTGAGACAGCATCTTTTGCACTTTTTCCATACTCCAAATATTTTTTATTTTCTAGCATTGCAATAATAGATGAATAGATATCGTCTAAATTATTACCATCACAAATTAATCCATTTTTTTTATGTCCAATAGCATCAGCTGCACCACCATCTTTACCACCAATTGAAGGAATTCCATATTGAGCAGCCTCAACATAGGCAATACCAAATCCTTCAACAGATTTTTTATGAATAACTGAGGGCATGACAAAAATATTTGATTTGGCAACTAAAGCATTTTTTAATTCATTGCTAATATCTCTGAAGAACATTACTTGAGCCTCTAAATCTAATTCTTTTACGAGTTTTTTGATATTTTCTTCTTCATCTCCGTAACCAACACAAATGTAGACTATATCAGGATAAATTTGTTTTAGATTTCTTAAAGCCATAACAACTTTTTCGTGATTTTTTCTTTTGTCAAACCTAGAAACAGTAATTAGTCTTGGCGTTTTAATCTTAAGAAGACTTTCAACTTTATCTAATGATTTTTTGCTTAATTCTTCTGCTGGGTCTATTCCAGGATTGATCACAATAATCTTATCTTGATTTACCCCACATTCGATTGCTAGATTTTTTGTAAATTGAGAATTGGCAATTACTTTTTCAACATTATTTAAAACGTTCAAAACACGTTTGTTTAAATTTGTGCCTTTTTGATGATTAATTTCTTTACTATGTATTAAGCAATATTTTTTTTTGTTTGATTTTATAACTTCTAAACTTTTCCAGTGATCAGCAATAATACCATCAATTTTGTTTTCTTTAATAAATTCATTAATTAATTGAGCTTTTCTATATTTTCGTAGTAATTTAATTCCACCAACTCTTTCTATAGAAAAAGATGATTGTTCATCAAAATCTTTATGATTTTCAATATAATCTGCAAAAACTTTGATCATAAAGTTTTTAGATAATTCTCTAGACAAACCCCACATTAAGCTTTGCATGCCACCAAGTTCAGGTGGAAAGGATCTAGTAACAATTAGATACATTAATCAAATTTCCATTTAATACCACATCCAGCACTTGGAATTTGATCTTGTGGTCCTTTACCTGTCTCAGCTATTTGTTTCATAGCTTTTAGAAGATCACTTTCTCCATCTTTAACTGGCACAAAGTTTTTAAGTTCTCTCAATCTACCCCTATATTGAAGCTCTAAATCTTTATTATAACCAAAGAAATCAGGTGTGCATACGGCATCATATTTTTTGGCAATTTCTTGAGTTTCATCATGCAAATAGGGAAAATTAAAATTATTTTCTTTGGAAAATTTAATCATATTATCAAACGAGTCATCTGGATAATTAACAAAATCATTTGAACAAATTGCAACAGAATTGATCCCAATTTTTTTCAACTCATTACAATCTTCAACTAACTCTTTTGTTATTGCTTTAACGTATGGACAATGATTGCAAATAAACATTATCAAAGTTCCATTTTGTCCCTTGATATCATTTAAGGAAATAACTTTACTATCTGTAGATTTTAATTCAAAAGGCAAAGCTTTTTGACCAAAATCACATATTGGAGTTTGAATTGGCATACTGTAAGAATATATAAATTATGTTCTACGATTTAAAAGATAAAAAACCCAAAAACTCTGGTGAAAATTGGGTTGCACCAAATGCATCTATAATTGGCGATGTCACATTAGATAAAAACTCAAGTATTTGGTTTAATGCAGTATTACGTGGTGATATTGAAAATATTCATGTAGGCGAGGGATCAAATATTCAAGATGGTAGTGTTTTACATACCGATCCAGGCTGCCCTTTAAAAGTTGGTAAAAATGTAACTGTCGGACATCTTGTTATGCTTCATGGATGTACAATTGGAGATAATAGTCTAATTGGAATTGGTGCTGTAATACTTAATAAGGCCAAGATTGGAAAAAATTGTATTATTGGAGCTAAAGCTTTAATTACAGAAAACAAAGTAATACCTGATAATTCATTAGTAGTTGGTTCTCCAGGCAAAGTAATCAGGGAAGTGACTGAAGATGAAAAAAAAGCAGTTAATGACAATACAAAACATTATCAAGACAATTGGAAAAAATATTCAAAATCAATTTTTTAATAAGAGGAGTTTATGGCAGCTGGATATGTAATTGTACAATTAAAAGTGACTAACCCTGAAAATTACAAAGAGTACGTAGCCAAAGTAAGTGAAGTTGTTAAAAAATATGATGGAGAATATTTAGTTAGAAATGGTGAATATCAAGTTGTTGAAGGAGAAGATAATTTTCCACGAATTGTAATTATAAAATTTCCCACATATGAAAAAGCTTTAGAGTGGTATCACTCTGAAGAATACAAACCTATAAAAAATATAAGATTACAAAATTCTGAAGGAAGCAATATTATTATTAAGGGAATATAAAAGTGAGTCAGTTTTCTAAAAAAGAATTAGATCTATATTCAAATAAAATTTTAGAGAATTATGATACTAGAAATCCTAGCTTAATTTTTAAAGATAAGATCAAGATAACCAATGAGGATGCTCTACTTATTCAATCAAATGTTGCTCAATTAAGAGAGAAGAGAGGCGAGGAGATTATTGGTTATAAAATAGGATGTGTTTCTAAAGATACTCAAAAGAAAATGGGATTTACTCAACCAGCCTATGGCTATCTCTGGAAAAGTGAACTTTACAAAAGTGGAATAACTTTAAATAAAGAAGATTATACAAATCCAGCAATGGAAGCAGAATTTGGAATTATATTAAATCGAGATATAAGAATAGAGCTAGCTTCTATTAAGTATATTTTAGAGTCTATCGAAGGAATTTATCCACTAATAGAAATTCATAATTTAGTCTTTTATGGAGATGAGCCACATGGAGCAGAACTACTTGCAAATAATGCCATACATGCAGGTGTAGTTTTGGGTCAAGAAACAAAATTACCTTTAGATAAAATCAAGACAGATCTTAAACTTATTTATGATAAAGAAATAATTGATATTTGGATTAATAAAATTTGGCCAAATGACATGCTTTCAGAAATAGAGTGGTTAATTAAAGAACAAGCAAAAAATAATAATTTTTTGAAAAAAGGAAATTTAATATTAACAGGAGCTTATGGATTTCCAGTTCCAATAAATGATAAAAAACTAATTGAGGTTACATCATCTGCATTCGGAAATGTTAATGCTACTTTTGATTAAGGAACTAGCCAATTTTCATTATTGTTCTCTAAATCAAATTTAGCTCTACGGTGTCCTTTGGCTGCTAAATAAAGCCACTCGATAGATTTTATTTTACACTGAATTACAGTAAAATTTTTATAGCCTTCTTCACTTTGTTCTTTTGTATAATCAAAATTATCAAGTTCTGATTTTAATCCTGTTGTAGGAATATCTGATACCGTGCCAGGTCCGTTATCAACTAAATAACACTTTCGAGATATATGTTGTGTTTTTGACCAAGATTCTTTTGTAATTTCATTATTATGATTAATAATACACTCAACTTTTAATCTAACTTGGATTTTTTCTTCTTTATCATAAAAAAGCATTGCACCATTTTTATTGGTTTTTAATTTAGCAATCTTATCTGACCTAATATCACTGTGGTATTGAACAAGACTGTTTTCTTCATCTGATTTTCTAAGAACAACAATTCTTCCATCAAAATCTGACTGATCACCACAAATAAAAACAGGTATTCTAAAAGGGGAATTTCTATCTTTGACTGCATTATTTAACATTGACCAAATTTTCATTTTGATCTCGTTAAAATCTTCGTAGTATGCTGGTTGCATACAAGGTTACTTTCTAAATCTTTTAATTAAACTAGATGTATCCCAACGATTGCCACCTATTTCTTGAACTTCTCCGTAGTACTTGTCGACCACCTCAGTTATAGGAAGTAAAGATCCATTATTTTTAGCTTCATCCATGGCTATTTTTAAATCTTTTCTCATCCAATCAACTGCAAAACCAAATTCAAATTTATCATCAATCATAGTTTCGTATCTATTATCCATTTGCCAAGATTGAGCAGCACCTTTTGAAATAACTTCAATTACATCTTTCATATTTAAGCCAGCTTTCATACCAAAGTTAATTGCTTCTGATAAACCTTGTACTAAACCAGCAATACAAATTTGATTAACCATTTTTGCTAATTGGCCGTTACCAGCAACACCTAACAATTTCATTTTTTTGCTATAGCAATCAATAATATCTTTAGCTTTATCAAAGTCGGCTTGATCTCCACCAATCATAACTGTTAGTGCACCATTTTCTGCCCCGGCTTGGCCACCTGATACAGGTGCATCCAATGAACCAAAATCATTTTCTTTAGCAAATTTATTAATCTCTCTTGCAATTGTCGCAGAAGCTGTTGTGTTATCAATATAAACAGATCCTTTTTTAATTGTTTTAAAAACACCATTTTCACCAAAAGTAACTTCTCTTAAGTCATTGTCATTACCAACACAGGTAAAGATAAAATCAGCACCTTCAGCAGCTTTAGCAGGAGTATCTGCTTTTGAACCTTTGTATTCTGCAATCCATTTATCAGCTTTAGCAGCTGTTCTGTTATAAACAGTTACATTGTGACCAGCTTTTGATATATAACCAGCCATTGGATAACCCATTACACCAAGACCTATGAAAGCAACATTACAAGACATAATTTTTATTTCCTATGTTTAATAGTTTGAAGTTTAAAATAATTCTATTTGGATTTATTTTTACATTTTTTTCTAGTTTTGGACAGAGTTATTTTTTAGGTCTGTTTAATTCTAGTATTAGAGAGACACTATCTATCACTCATGGACAATTTGGCTCAATTTATGCATCAGCAACTTTATGTAGTAGCTTATTATTAATTTGGGTTGGAAAAAAAATAGATGACGTAAATATTTTTAAATTTGCATTTTTTGTAACAATATTATTATCATTTGCATGTTTTTTCTTTTCAAAAATATCTTCTATTTTTCTATTATTTATTGCAATTTTTTTAATGAGATTTTCAGGGCAAGGAATGATGTCTCATACTGCATCAACTACAATTTCAAGATATTTTACCAAAACAAGAGGTAGAGCTTTAAGTATAAGTTGGTTTGGCCTATCATCAGCAGAATTTATCTTGCCAGTTTTAATGATATATTTGTTAAGTATTTTAGATTGGCAAAATCTTTGGCTTATTTTCTCAATAACTGTTTTAATTGTTTTACCAATTTCATCTTATCTATTAATTAAAAATTTAAATTTAGACTCTAGAGAAACTGAGAGCGAGGATATTAAAGAAATTGAAATTAAACAGTGGAAGAGGGTAGAGGTAATAAAAGATTATAGATTTTACATAATCAGTTTAAACATGCTAGCTATGCCATGGATCTTTACTGGATTTGCTGTTTTTCAATCTTTTATACAAACTTCAAAGGGTTGGGGGCCTTATGTAATTGCACAGTCATTTATGTCTTATTCAATTCTATCTGTACTCACTTTATTTTTATCAGGATTTTTAATTGATAAATTCACTAGTAGAAAACTTTTAATTTATATGAATATTCCTCTTTTATTAGCTGTCATAGTTTTAATCCTTTTTGACACTTCAATTACTGCCTTTATATTTTTAGGACTAGTTGGAATTTCAAATGGATTTGCAAATATTTTAGGATCATCTACTTGGGCTGAATTATATGGGGTAAAAAATCTTGGGTCGATTAAAGCTTTAACCACAGCTTTAATGGTGTTTGCCACTGCTTTTGGTACTGCGTTATTTGGATTTTTGATTGATATTGGTTTCACAGTAGGAAATATTGCTGCTGTTTCAGGTACCTATATTTTTCTCTCATTAATTCTTCTTTTTGTAGTCAGAAAAAAGCTTAATCCAGTAATAATATAGAAAATACTTGCATTATTGAGGTTCCAGGTATAAATAATCGCCCATGGCAAGAGTTACAGTAGAAGATTGTATAGATAAAGTAGATAGTCCCTACGAATTAGTGCTTGTTGCTAAAGAAAGAGCCACACAATTAAATTCAGGTATTGAACCAACTCTAGATAGAGATAACGACAAAAATACAGTTATTTCTTTAAGAGAAATTGCTGAAGAAAAAATCAAAGTTTCAGATTTAACTGAAAGTGCTGTTTACAAACTTAGAAAACATGTCGAGCAAGTTGATGATGGTTCTGAGGATGATGAAGAAGTAGGTGATGATTTTGAAAGCATGTACAAAGGTGAAATTTCAAAAAGTGGGACGCCTATTTTACCATCTAAGAGAGCAAGAAAAACTCCAGAAAAAATTCAAGTTTCTCAAGAAGATTTAGCGGAATTATCAGAAACTGCTAAACCTGATGTAGATGTATCAGCTAGTGAAGAAACAATGAATGAGCAAGGTGAAGTTTCATTAGATGAAGTTTCAGAACAAGAAAATCAAGAAGCAGAAGTAAATCCAGAAGATTCAGACGCTTCAAACTCATAGTAAAATCATATAAAGTTAAACCATGAATAGGAAAGTATCAGTTGCTCCTATGATGGATTGCACAGATCGTCATGAGCGTTACTTCTTAAGATTGATTTCTAAAAACACACTTCTATATACAGAAATGGTTGTTGATGAAGCAATCAACAGAGGGGATAAAAAAAGATTGTTAGGATTTAATATCAATGAAAAGCCTGTTGCCCTTCAACTAGGTGGATCTTCAGCAAAACTTTTAGCTGAAGCATCAAAAATAGGTGAAGATTTTGGTTATGATGAAATTAATTTAAATTTAGGTTGTCCAAGTAGAAAAGTTGAAAAAAGTAAATTTGGAGCTTGTTTAATGAAAGAACCTAATTTGGTTGCAGATTGTTTAAGTAAAATGCAAGCATCAACAAATTTGCCCGTAACTATCAAGACAAGAATTGGATATGATAATGTCGAAGATTATGAAAATCTTCATAATTTTATTTCAACTTTAAAATCAACAGGAGTTAAAACATTTATTATTCATGCAAGAAAAGCAATGTTAGGAAAGTTTACTCCTAAACAAAATCTAAATATTCCTCCTTTAAAATATGAGTATGTTTATAAATTAAAGGAAGATTTTGCTGATGAAGAAATAATTATAAATGGTGGAATAACATCTGTTGATCAAATAAAACCACATCTTGAGAAAACAGATGGTGTCATGATTGGCAGAGCAGCGTACCATACTCCTTATATGTTAGCTGACATTGAAAAAGAAATTTTTGGAACTAAAGAAGTTTTAAGCAGACAAGATGTAATTGAACAATTAATTCCTTATGTAAAAGATGAATTAAAGAAGGGCACAAGATTAAATCAAATAATGAGACACACTATAGGTCTGTTTCATGGACAAACAGGTGCAAGCTATTGGAAAAGATATTTAAGTGAAAATATGTGTGTAAGAGATGCAGATGTTAAGAAAATTGATCACATCATGGATAAGATTAAATACAATAATATTGATACAAGCGTAGGACAATCTGCTTAATTCAATTCTAGCAAACGAATATAGTTATTTTATTTTGTTGATGGCTTTAACAGCTATTCCGGTTGGTTTTGTTGCTGGCTTATTTGGTATAGGTGGAGGATTAATTACTGTTCCTTTTTTATATTATATATTTGGTAAACTTGGAATTGATCAAGCTTATTTAATGCATTTAGCTGTTGGAACTTCATTTGCAATTATAATTCCTACATCAACAGTATCTGTTTTAACTCATCATAAATTTAAGGCAGTAGATTTTGATATTGTTAAAAGTTATGGGATATTTGTTGTATTAGGTGTGATAGTTGGCACAATATTTGCAGCATCTCTTAAAACAAAATCGTTAGTTTTATTTTTTTCAATAGTTATATTATTTTTGGGAATTTATTTGTTGCTATTAAAAGAGAAAGAAAAAAATATTATTATTAAAATCAAATTACATTTAAAAATTATTTTAGGATTTATCGTTGGTTTTATTTCTGCCCCAATGGGTATTGGTGGTGCAGTAATGAATGTTCCAATTTTAAAGTTTTTTGGTTATTCAATTAATAAAGCAATTGGAAGTGCTGCTGCAGTTGGTTTTTTAATTGCATTGTTTGGAGCAATAGGTTTTTTAATTTCAGGAAGTTATTTAAAAACTAATCTTCCTTTGAGTATTGGTTTTTTAAATATACCAGCCTTTTTAATATTTATTCCCATTACAACTTTTATGGCAAGAATTGGTGCAAAAACAGTTCATGAAATTGATAAAAACAAAATCAGTAAATTTTTTGGAATTTTTCTATTATTAATTGCCACTAAGTTTTTTTATGAATATTTAAAGATTTAATAATGTTTAAACTTAATAATAAATTTTTAAAATCATCGCATCACTTATTAGATTTAAAGTTATGCACAGTGAGACTTCATGATAACTCCAAATTTCCCTGGATTATGTTAATTCCAAAGAGAAAAAATATTAATGATATAACTGATCTTAAATCTAAAGATCAAATGCTTCTTATGAAGGAAATAGTTTTTTCAAGTAAAGTAATAAAAAAATTATTTAAAACTTCAAAACTAAATGTTGAAAAAGTAGGAAACATAGTTCCTCAATTACACATCCATATTATTGCAAGGTATAAAAAAGATATTTCTTGGCCTTTGTCTGTCTGGGTTGTTAAAAGTAAAAGTTATTCAGCAAAAGCTTTAAAAGAAATTGTGAGTAAAATTAGGATAGCTTTTAAATAGAAAGAGGTGACTTCAGTCTCCCTCCATCACCTCACTTAAATAAATATCTGATTCTTGCTAAATAACTAAGCACGTTTTGATTGAATCTTTGATTTTTTGTATAACTTTATTTAATAATTTTATTTTCACAGAATTTAGATGCAAATTCGGTATCTTTAAAAATATCTTCTGGTTTTTGTTTGAATACTCTATCCAACTCATCATCAGAAAACTTTTCGCTTAATTTATTAACTGTGCACTGGCAATAAGCTTTGGCTTTGTCTGCACCTAAATACTGTTTTGAATTCTGATAACAACCAATGTACATTTGCTGCTCATTTTGCTCACTAAAAGCCTGACTTTTTGAGGGTATTAATAAGAATAGAATTAAAATTAAGCTATATTTTTTGATCATATTCACCAACTTTTTCAGTTTTTTGAAGCAAATCATTAATAAAATCAAAGATCCTTTTTTTTCTATCATCTGATGTTGGGCTTTCCGTTACAATTACTAATGATGGTTTATTGGATGAGGCTCTAATTAATCCCCATGATCCATCTTCAAAAGAAAATCTTACACCATTAACTGTTAATACTTCAGTAATGATTTGACCATCAATTTTAATTTTATCTTTTTTAATTTCTTCAACTTGTTTGACTAATTCCTCAACTACTTGATATTTTTCTTCATCCTTACAAAAAGGAGCCATCGTAGGTGTTTGATATGTGTTTGGTAATTCAGTAATAATTTCACTCATCTTTTTAGTTTGATTATCTAATAGATGACATACGTGAATAGCTGAATTAATACCATCGTCATATCCGTAGCCTAAAGGCTGGTTAAAAAAGAAATGACCGCTTTTTTCAAATCCAGCTAAAGCTTTTTCTGTATTAACTTTTCTTTTGATATGTGAGTGTCCTGTTTTCCAATAAATAGTTTCACAATTATTTTTTAATAGAATATTATCTTTTGAATATAATCCAGTAGATTTAACATCTACTACAAACTTAGAATTTTTATGTTTTTCAGATAAGTTTCTTGCAATTAATAAACCAATTTTATCTGAAAATATTTCATTTCCTTTATTGTCTATAACACCAACTCTATCTCCATCACCATCAAAGCCAAAACCTATATCTGCATTTTTTTCTTTAACAACTTTTGCTATTGCATGAAGCATTTCTAAATCCTCTGGATTAGGATTGTATTTAGGAAAGGTCCAATCTAAATTGCAATCAAGTTCTATAACTTCACATCCAATTCCTCTTAAAATATCAGGAGCAAATATTCCAGCAGTACCATTACCACATGCAACAACTGCTTTTAATTTTTTATTAATTATATTACCTTTTATTAAATCATCTTTATAAACTTGCTGAAAATTTTCTATTTTTTTTTCACTACCTTCACCACTAGAAAAATTTTGATTTAAAGTGATATCTTTTAATTCTTTCATTTCTTCAGGTGCATGGGTTAATCCTTTTTTGATTCCCATTTTAACCCCAGTCCAACCATTTTCATTATGACTTGCAGTAACCATAGCAACTGCATCAGCATCTAAACTAAATTGTGCAAAATAAACCATTGGGGATAATGACAAACCAATGTCTTCAATATAACACCCCGTTGAAATTAAACCTTTTTTAAGGGCACTTTTGATTTCTTCACTATAAGATCTATAATCATGACCAACTACTACTCTTGGGTTTTCTTTTTTTGTGTGTTTTTTTATTTGAGTGCCTAAACCTTTACCAAGATTCGTGATTCCCTCACTATTGATGTCTTTTTCATACAACCATCGAGCGTCATATTCTCTAAAACCGTAGGGATCAATTTTAATATTTTGATTCATCTGTTAATTACTTACTCTTTTTTGAATTTTTTTATTGTAAAATATTTTGTCGCGTTCTATAAATGTTCTGTTGATTAATTGTTTATATGGTATATCAACATAAAACGCATACAACATATAGTTGTTTTTGTCACAATAACGAAATATAGTACTAATTATGAATAAGATTCTATCACAGGCCCTAAAGAAAGCTGTCTCTGAATATAGCCCAGAAGTTAAAGAAGTATCAAAGGGAAATAGACCTGATCTGTTTTCTTTAAGTACTGAAACTGAACTTTTTCAAAATGAAAAAGGAATTATTATCAAGATTGATAGATCAAAAGATGTGAATCTTACTGACTTTGGTAAGGCAACATTGAAAGATAGATATCTTGGACACAATGAGTCTTTTCAAGATTTATTTGCACGTGTTGCAAGTTCATATGCAGATGATAATTTGCACGCACAAAGAATTTATAATTATATAAGTAACCTTTGGTTCATGCCCGCCACACCTGTCTTGTCCAATGGTGGAACTAAAAGAGGATTACCAATTTCATGTTTTTTAAATGAAGCTTCAGATAGCTTAGGAGGAATACTTGATCTTTGGAGTGAAAATGTTTGGTTAGCTGCAAAAGGTGGTGGTATAGGAAGTTACTGGGGTAACCTTAGATCTATTGGAGAAAAAATTGGTAAGGTTGGAAAAACATCTGGAATAATTCCTTTTATTAAAGTTATGGATTCTTTAACAATGGCGATTAGTCAAGGTTCTTTAAGAAGAGGATCTGCTGCTTGTTATTTACCAGTTGATCATCCTGAAATTGAAGAATTTATTGAAATGAGAAGACCAACAGGTGGTGACCCAAATAGAAAAGCTTTAAATTTGCACCACGGCGTTTTACTTTCAGATGCATTTATGAGAGCTGTAGAAAATGACGAGCAGTGGGGATTAAAAAGTCCTGCAGATGGCACTGTTCAACAAACAATTTCTGCAAGAAATTTATGGATAAGATTACTTACCGCAAGAATTGAAACAGGCGAACCTTATATTATCTACATTGACACAGTTAACAGATTAATTCCTCAGCATCATAAACTTGCTAATTTAACTGTTAAAACATCAAACCTATGCAGTGAGATAACTTTACCTACAGGAATTGATAAAGATGGAAGAGACAGAACTGCAGTTTGTTGTTTGTCTTCATTGAATTTAGAAAAATATGATGAATGGAAAGATGATCCAGACATGATAAGCGATGTAATGAGATTTTTAGATAATGTTTTAACTGATTTTATAAAAAAAGCTCCTGATCAATTTAAAGATGCAAAATATTCAGCTGAAAGAGAAAGAAGTGTTGGATTAGGTGTAATGGGATTTCATTCTTTTCTACAAAAAAATAGAATTCCACTTGAGTCAGTAATGGCAAAATCTTGGAATAAAAAAATATTTAAACAGATCGATGAACAAGTAAACAAAGCATCTAAAGATTTAGCTGAAGAAAGAGGAGCGTGTCCCGATGCTGCAGAATATGGTTATCAAGAGAGATTTTCAAATAAAACAGCTATTGCGCCAACTGCTTCAATATCAATTATTTGTGGAGGTGCATCTCCAGGAGTAGAGCCAATTGCAGCTAATAGTTATACTCACAAAACTTTGTCGGGTTCTTTTAATGTTAGAAATAGATATTTAGAAGAAATCTTAGAAGGTCATGGAAAAAATGATGATGAGACTTGGTCTACGATTACTACCAATCAAGGCTCTGTATCTCATTTAGATTTTTTAACTGAATTGGAAAAAGATGTTTTTAAAACTGCATTTGAACTAAATCAGAAGTGGATTATCGAGTTAAGTGGAGACAGAACTCCATTTATATCTCAGGCTCAGTCAGTTAATTTATTTTTGCCAGCAGATGTTCATAAAAAAGAGTTACATAAAATTCATTTTGATGCTTGGAAAAAAGGCTTAAAAAGTCTTTATTACTGTAGATCAAAATCAATCCAAAGAGCTGAAAACATTAATGATGCAAAATCAACAGATGTTTTAGCCAACGTTTATAAAAACAAACAAACTAAATCTGAAGAACCAGAATACGAGGAGTGCCTATCATGTCAGTAGCAGAAAAAATTAAGACACCAAACAAAGAAATAATCCAACCAAAAAAAATGGGTTTGCTAGTAGAAAATCCAGTTTACAAACCTTTTAGATATCCATGGTGTTATGATGCTTGGTTAACTCAACAAAGAATTCATTGGTTGCCAGAAGAGGTTCCACTAGGTGATGATGTTAGAGATTGGCAAAAAAACCTAACTCAATCAGAAAAAAATTTATTAACTCAAATATTCAGATTTTTCACTCAAGCTGATGTTGAGGTTAGCAACTGTTATTTAAGACATTATACAACTGTATTTAAACCTACGGAAGTTTTAATGATGATGACTGCTTTTGCATCAATGGAAACTGTCCATGTAGCAGCATACTCACACTTACTAGATACAATTGGAATGCCTGAGTCTGAATATTCTGCTTTCATGAAATATAAAGAGATGAAAGATAAATATGACTACATGCAAGGTTTCAATGTAAATTCTAAAGAGGATATTGCAAAAACAGTTGCAGTGTTTAGTGCATTTACAGAGGGACTTCAATTGTTTGCTAGTTTTGCAATTCTTTTAAATTTCCCAAGACACAATAAGATGAAGGGAATGGGTCAGATTGTTACTTGGTCTGTTAGAGACGAAACTCTTCATTGTAATTCTATGATTAGAGTTTTTAAAGAATTTATAAATGAGAACCCAGAAATATGGACTCCAAAACTTAAAAAAGAACTTTATGAAGCGTGCAGAACTATTATTGAACATGAAGATGCTTTTATTGATCTTGCTTTTGAAATGGGTCCAATGGAAGGTTTAACTGCACAAGAAGTTAAAGATTATATCAGATTTATAGCTAATAGAAGACTTACTCAATTAGGTCTAGAGCCAATTTATGATGTACAAAAAAACCCTTTAACTTGGTTAGATACAATGCTTAATGCTGTTGAACACATGAACTTCTTTGAAGGTCGTGCTACAGAATACTCTAAAGCATCAACACAAGGTACCTGGGTAGAAGCTTTTAGTTAATTATAAAAAAATTATCTGTAATTTAATTCCATAACTTTTCGGTGCTTGCTACCTTTGTATTTAGCAAGTGGACGAATAAGTTTGTTAGCAGCATGTTGCTCCATTATATGAGCTGACCAACCTGTAATTCTTGAGATTACAAATATAGGAGTAAAAAAGTCAGTATCAAAACCCATCAAATGATAAGTGGGTCCAGTTGGATAATCAACATTGGGATGAATATTTTTTTCTTTAATCATTACTTTTTCAACAATGTCATAAATTTTTTCAAATTTTTTATCCTTTTTAATTTTGGCAACTTTACCGAAGTATTCTCTCATAGTAGGAACTCTTGAGTCTCCTGATTTATAGACCCTATGACCAAAACCCATTACAACATCTTTATTTTTAAGCGCGTTTTTGATCCATTTTAATGCATTTTCAGGTTTTTTAATTTTATTCATCATGTGCATCACTTCTTCATTAGCTCCACCATGCAATGGTCCTTTTAAGCTAGCAATTGCTCCTGTTATCGCACCATGGATATCAGATAAACTACTAGTAATAGTTCTTGCGGTAAAAGTTGAAACATTAAAACTATGTTCTGCATATAATATTAACGAAACATCAAACGCTTTTACAATTTCTTTTTGAGGAACTTTTCCAAAACACATATAGAAAAAATTCTCTGCAAAAGTTAAAGTCTTTTTTGGTTTAATAATTTTTTTTCCACTTCTAATTCTATAAAATGCAGCTAAAGCAGTCGGAGTTTTTGCAAAAATTCTAAGTGATTTTCTCATATTTGCCTCTGGAGAAGATGTAGAAGTTTCTTTATCCTCTAAACCCATCACGCTAACAGCTGTTCTAGCTACATCCATAGGGTGAGATTTTTTTGGCATATGTTTTATTATTTCATATAAGTTTTTAGATAATTCTCTTTGATTTCTCTCTTCTTTTTCAAATTTTTTTAACTGTATTGAGTTAGGAAGGTCTTTGTTTAAAATTAAATAAGCAACCTCTTCAAATCTACAGTATTCACATAAATCTTGAGCAGCGTACCCTCTGTAGGTTAGAGAGTTTATTTCAGGCATAACTTTTGAAACTTCAGTTTCATCTACTACTATTCCTAATAAACCTTTTTTAATATCTTCACTCATTATTCATGTCCTTCCGTACTAAAATTAAAAATTTTTTCATCCAATGAGTTATATTTTTCATATTCAACCAACTCATAAAGTCTTTTTCTAGTTTGCATTTTATCAATAATATTGTTCTGATGTCCATTTGCATAAATGTCTCTCAAGCCATCTTCTACATTTTTCATTGCTAATCTTTGAGTAGTTACTGGATAAATAACTATATTGTATCCAAAATTTTCTAATTCCTTGAAATTAAACAATTTTGATTTTCCAAATTCAGTCATATTAGCTAATAAATAACAAGAAAGTTCTTTTCTTACTGTTTCAAAATCTCTTTCATCTTGTAAAGCCTCTGGAAATATTATTTCAGCTCCTGCATCAACGTAAGCCTTACATCTATCAATCATTTTATCAATCCCCTCAACCCCTTTAGCGTCTGATCTCGCAATGATTTTAAAATTATCATCTTTTTTTGCAGCCACACATTCTTTAATTTTTTTAACCATCTCATCTGTAGAGATCAGTTCTTTATTATCAAGATGACCACATCTTTTCCTCTCAATTTGATCTTCTAAATGAACTGCTGTAATTCCAAATTCTTCAAAAGTTTCTATAGTTTCTTTGCAAGATTGAAACCCTGTATCAATATCTACTATAGTTGGAAGATTAGTTACTCTTGAGATTAAGTAAGATCTAGTGCTCACATCTTGTAAAGTTGTTAAGCCAATATCTGGAAACCCTAAATCATTTGCCATAACACCGCCTGATACATAGACAGCATCATAACCAATTTCTTCAATTAATTTTGCTGTTAAAGGATTATAGGCACCAGGAACTCTTAAGATTTTATTTGATCTTAATTTTTCATTAAAATCTATTCTTTTTTGACCAGGCTCTTTTTCAACGAAGTGCACTAAAATATTCCTTTTTTAAGATTTCTTTTTAACTTACTTTTTTTAATTTCTATATTTAATTTATCTAATTGACCTGGTTTCAAATTTTTAAGATTTTGAACAGTTTTCAAAAAACGATCACTTTCATTTTTTTGTAATATTCCATGAGTTAGAGTTAAAAATTTATTAATATAATTTTGTCTTTTAAAGGGACGTGCTCCATATGGATGAGCATCTGCTCGATCTAATGCTTCAATAATTTTCTTACCATTATTAAGGGTTACAATTACCTTTGCTCCAAAAGATTTATTTTTTGGATTTGGATCATGATATTTTTTGGTCCATTTTTTATCTTCAAAAGTTTTAATAGATCTCCAAATCTTAATTGTACTTTTTCTATTTGCTCTTGATTTTGTATATGATTTAACATGATGCCAATCACCATCCTCTAAAGCTACTGCAAATATATACATTATAGAGTGATCTAATGTCTCTCTGCTTGCGTTAGGATCCATTTTTTGTGGATCATTAGCACCGGTTCCAATTACATAATGAGTATGGTGACTTGTATAAATATCAATTTTTTTTATTAAGTTTAAATTGGGTATTTTTGATTTTAGCTTTTTTGCTAAATCTATTAATGCTTGGGATTGATATTCTGCTGAATATTCTTTTGTATATGTTTCTAATATTGCTTTCTTAATCTCACCTTTTTTTGGAAGAGGAACTTTATAGTTAGCTTTTTTTCCATCTAGTATTCTAGCAATTACACTATCTTCACCTTCATAGATTGGACTTGGTGCACCTTCACCCCGCATAACTCTATCTACAGCTTCAATTGCAAGTTTACCTGCATGAGCAGGGGCATAAGCTTTCCAACTTGAAATTTCACCTTTTCTAGATTGTCTAGTTGATACAGTTGTGTGCAAAGCTTGTTGTACTGCTTGATAAATTGTTTCAGTATTTAGTTTAAGCATTGAACCTAATCCAGCTGCAACACTTGGACCTAAATGAGCTATATGATCTACTTTGTGTTTATGGAGGCAAATACCTTTAACAAGATTTACCTGGACTTCATAAGCAGTAATTATCCCTCTTAAAAGATCTAAACCACTTTTTTTATTCTGTTGAGCAACTGCTAATAGAGGAGGTATATTATCTCCTGGATGACTATAGTCAGCAGCTAAAAATGTATCATGGAAATCGAGTTCTCTTACAGCTGTACCATTTGACCAAGCAGCCCATTCGCAATCAAATTTAAGTTTTGAATTTACTCCAAATAATGAAGCACCGTTTTTTCTTGAGTGTTTTAAAGCCATCTCTCTTGAAGAAATTACAGGCTTTCTATTTAAAGAGGCAATAGCTACAGAAGCGTTATCAATAATTCTATTGATAACCATTTCAATAGAGTCTTTATTTAGTTTTGAATTATCACTTGCGATCTCTGCTATTTTCCATGCAAGTTGTTTCTTTTTTGGAAGATTAATTTTTGACGGGTAGACTTTAACAGTGTGTAATAACAAAATAACTCCTTAATAGAGTTTTTGTTTTAATAGTTAAAAAAAATTAATCAATATTAAAGATATTTTGTTATTATTTTTTCAATACCCACAAAGTCTTTTATTAAGTGATTGTGATATATTTCGGTTGTATTTTTTTCCGTATAACCGTTTTCTAACAAAATAACTGGTATCCCAGCAGCTTTAGCAGCATTTGCATCTGTTTCACTATCTCCAATCATAATAGTTTTTTTCACATCACCATCTAATATTTCAACTACATTTGTTAGATGTCTTGGGTCTGGTTTACAGTAATCAAAAGTATCTGATCCTGCTACATATTCAAAAAAGTCATAAATTCCAATTTTTTTTAAAAGATCATTTGATAAATGCTCTTGTTTATTTGTGCATACA
>JAOHHF010000039.1 GCA_028099475.1 Candidatus Pelagibacter sp. | reverse complement strand
TTCTTTATAACTGGAGTTTTCTTTTTAACTGGACTTTTTCTTTTTTTTGATTTTTTCATGTTCAAGAAGCGTATTTCTATCAATAATTTATTGATAAATATAGTCTCTTGTAACAGGTGTTGAAGTATAATTTTTTGTTAGTTGAAACTGATATACAACCTGATCGCCCCACTTAAATGCCATTTCACAACCAGCTAAATAGAATTCCCACATCCTAAAAAACTTTTCATCAAACATTTCAATAATTTTTTCTTTGTTTTTGATACAATTTTCTTTCCAATGTCTAAGTGTATGAGAATAATGAAGCTTCAATACTTCTATATCAGCTACAATTAAGCCAGCTTTTTCAATGGGTGTGGTTACTTCACTTAAACTTGGAGTGTAGCCGCCAGGAAAAATATACTTTGTTATCCATGGGTGTGGGTCTCGTGGTGGGTTTACTGATCCAATTGTATGTATCAAAGAAATTCCATCATTTTTTAACAAATTATCAATTTGTTTAAAAAACTTTTTATAAAACTTTCTACCTACATGTTCAAACATCCCAACACTTACAATTCTATCAAATTTTTCATCAAGCTCTCTATAATCTATTAATTTAAACTTTAATTGATTTTCTAGGTTGAGTTCTTTACTTTTTTTTAAGCAATAGTTAAATTGATTTTCAGACAAAGTAATGCCTGTTACTTCACAATTAGTGCTTTTGGCAATATCTATCGCTAATGATCCCCATCCACAACCTATATCAAGTACTTTCTGGTTTGATTTAATATTAAGTTTTTTGATAATATGTTTGATCTTGTTATTTTGAGCTGTTTCCAAAGAATCATTTTCATCTTTAAAATATGCACATGAATATTGTCTTTTTGGATCTAAAAATAAATCATAAAGCTCATTTGAGATATCATAATGATGAGACACATTCATTTTTGATTTTTTAATAAAGTTAAAGTTTGTCAAGTACCTATATGAACCTCTTAGTCTATTTATTAAATAACTAAAAAAATTTAGATCATTTCTTCCAAAATTCATCAACGCTAAATCTAAAAAATCAGTGAGACTTCCATTTTCTATTATAATTTCTCCATTAGTATAAGCCTCTCCAAAATAAAGATCTGGATGAAATAATAATTTGTAATGAAGGTTTTTATTTAAAATCTTTAACTTAATTGGATTTTCATTATTTGGTGTTCCAATTATATATCTTTTTGAATTTGCATCTACTAGGATAAAACCATCTTTCTTAAATATAGAATTTAAAAATCTTGCAAGTTGCATTTACGATACCATTTTTCTTATATAAAATTTAATTTTTCTAAATTATTAGTCAACTCCTTTTTATCTGTAGGACTTAAAATTGATAATGGTGGCAAAACATTTCTATAAATCGAGTCTTTTTTTGAATAATAAGAATGAAGTGCAGATATTAAATTATATTTTTCAAATGTATTTCTAACGTCACAAAGCTTTTGGTTAATAGTTTGTTCTTTTTTGTTAAAAAAATCATCATAAACCTTCCTCGCCATTGCAGATGAAACGTTACAGGTTGCGGTGATTATCCCTGTACATCCCAGTTCAAGACCTTTTAACAGTTTAGATTCTGAACCTGGCAAAACTGAAAAATTATCTAATTTTAAATTTTCAAATAAGTTGTAAGAGCTGTCCTTAACTCCAATAATTTGTTTTGGAAATTTTTTTACCAATTCCTTTATGCATTCTTCACTGAACATATATCCACATAATTTTCCAAAATTATAAAGTATAATTTTACTTTCTGGAATTTTTTCCACTATTTTAGAATAATAATTTATTACATCTTTATCTCCAAACTTGTAAAAAGCTGGCGGCATTATTAAAAATTTTGTAAAATCTAAAGTGGTAGCAACCTCCATTAAATTTATTGTTTCACCCAATGAATTAAAACCAGTTCCTACTAAAAATTTTTCTTTATATTTACTTTTAGACAAATCATTCAACAGCTCGATTTTTTCTGACACTGATATTAGTTGTGCTTGCCCAGTGCTCCCAAATATTGCCACTCCGTGACAACCCTCTTCTATTAAATTTTCAGCATGCTTGATTGTTTTTGCAATATTTAATGTTAAATTATCATTTAACACTGACATGGATGCTGCATATATACCTTTTATTAAACTCATATATTTATAAAAACATAATATAAATAAAAATATGAATAAAAAAGTTAATTTAATAATCGGCTCTGGGGTTTTAGGTGCTTA
>JAOHHF010000038.1 GCA_028099475.1 Candidatus Pelagibacter sp. | reverse complement strand
TGTTGATCTTGAATTAGTTTGGGATCCTCCTTGGAATAAAGATATGATGTCAGAAGCAGCTAAATTGGAGTTAAATTTATAAAATGAATCCAATAATTAAATTAAGTGACAATGCAGCGATAAGAATTAAAGAAATCATGTCTAAAGCTGAAAAAAATTCTTTAGGAGTTAGAGTTTCTGTAAAAACAGGTGGTTGTGCAGGTATGTCTTATGTCATGGAATATACTAAAGAAGTAAATCCTAATGACGAAATTATAGAAGATAAAGGTGTTAAGTTATTTGTAGATTCGGCTGCTATTATGTACCTTCTTGGAACTGAAATGGATTACAAAACGGAGGAATTATCTTCATCATTTGTCTTTAATAATCCCAATGAAACCGAGCGTTGTGGATGTGGAGAGTCTTTTAAAATTGAGTAGGACGTATTGTCCTATTATTTGCATATCAGTATTGCGTTTTTTGCATAACTATTGTAAGAATCACTTATGAACACATTTGAATTTAAAAATCTTGTTAAGAACCTAAAAAATTCTTTAAAGCAAAGAACTTTTTTTAAAGATCTTCGTAAAGAAGTAGAAACTGGTGCCAACGGCACTCAGGACTACGTTGTTAAAAAAGGTGTTAACAAAGATACAATTGCAACAACTAGACAGTAATTAAATACTAGCTACTGTAATACATCTCAAACTCAACTGGATGAGGTGCATGTTCAAATTTGTGAATCTCTTCAAACTTAAGTGCAATATAAGCGTCGATTTGATCATCCGTAAATACACCACCTTGAGTTAAAAACTCTCTATCTTTATCTAAACTTTCCATAGCTTCTCTTAAAGAGCCACAAACAGTTGGGATAGCACTAACTTCTTCAGGTGGCAATTCATATAAATCTTTATCAAAAGATTCACCTGGATGGATTTTATTTTTAATTCCATCAAGTCCAGCCATTAACATTGCTGCAAAAGTTAAATAAGGGTTTCCTGATGCGTCAGGGAATCTTATTTCACATCTTGCACCATTTTTACTTAAAGTAATTGGTATACGACAAGATGCTGATCTATTTCTTGCTGAATAAGCAAGAAGAACAGGTGCTTCAAACCCAGGAATTAATCTTTTGTAACTATTAGTCGTAGAGTTAGCAAATGCATTAATTGCCTTAGCATGTTTTAAAATTCCTCCAATATAATGAAGTGCTGTTTCAGATAATCCTGCATAAGCATCACCAGAAAATATTGGAGTTTTACCTTTCCAAATAGATTGGTGGATGTGCATACCTGAACCGTTATCACCTGCTACAGGTTTTGGCATAAAGGTAGCTGTTTTACCAAATGAATGTGTAACCATTTGCACAACATATTTATATAGTTGAACATTATCTGCTTGGTCAACTAAAGTTCCAAAATACATTCCAAGTTCGTGTTGGCTTGGAGCAACTTCGTGATGGTGTTTTTCAACTTTAATTCCAACTTCTTTTAGATTTTTTAAATACTCGCCACGCATATCTTGTTCACTATCTACTGGCGGCACTGGAAAATAACCACCTTTAACTGGAGGTCTGTGTCCCATATTTCCATTTTCGTAAACTTTTCCAGAGTTGTAAGGACCTTCTTTGCTGTCCAAAACAAAGCCAGTATTGTTAGGATCATTGTTAATTCTTACATCATCAAATACAAAAAATTCTGGTTCAGGACCAAAGAATGCTTTATCACCAACACCTGATGATTTTAAATACTCCTCAGCTTTTTTAGCAGTACCTCTTGGGTCTCTTTCGTAAGGAGATTTTTTTACAGCATCTAAAATATCACAAAAAAGTACAACCGTGTTATGAGAGGTAAATGGATCCATTATCATTCTTGAAGTGTCCGGTTTTAAAATCATGTCTGACTCATTAATAGCTTTCCAACCAGCTATTGAAGACCCATCAAAAAAAACTCCTTCATTTAGCATTTCTTCATCAACAATAGTTACATCCATTGTTAAATGTTGAAGTTTACCTCTTGGGTCTGTAAATCTTAGATCTACAAATTCTGCTTCTTTTTCTTTTATAAATTTTAAAACATTTGCTGCGCTCATTTTGTCTCCTATATAATTTTATGAGTGGTAAATAACAAAATAATGACGAAAAATATTGCTTATTTAATAAATAACACCTATGCAATTTTCACATAAGTGGTGTATTTATTCAATATTATTTAATGAGTTTTTCACAGTGAACCCTTTATTAAACAAAGAGCCAGTTAAAAGAGCTGAAAAAGCAATTCAAGCATTTGACACAAAACTTGAAATTATTTGTTTAGAACAAACTGCTAGAACTGCTCAAAATGCAGCTACAGCTTTAGGTTGTAACGTTGGGGCAATTGTTAAAAGTTTACTTTTTAGAACAGGTGATAATTTTGTGCTTTGTTTAGTTTCTGGAGACAAAAGGTGTTCATTAAATAAACTTAAAAAAATTATAGATGAAAAAGATGTCTCTATGGCTCATCCAGATGATGTTAAGAAAATTACAGGCTACACTATTGGGGGAGTTTCACCTGTAGGA
>JAOHHF010000037.1 GCA_028099475.1 Candidatus Pelagibacter sp. | reverse complement strand
TAAAGTATGTGGGGCAATATCTAGAGTCCCTAAGAAAGGTTCTTTTTTAAGCAACATGAGCAAAGGCGCGAAACCCATTAATATAAAACTTACAAAAATAGAAAATAAGGTTTCAAAATTAATTGCAAAAGATTTAAAAAAAGAAAATATTTTTTTTGCTGGAATAGATTTTATCGATCAAAAACTTAATGGAGATATTAATGTTACCTCTCCAACAGGATTAAAAAGTTTATATGATTTATCAGGGATTAATCTTGCCAAAACTTTTTGGAGTGAATTAAAAGCATGAAGTCATTATCTGATCAAAAAAAAGGATCGTTATTAGCCTTTGTTGCAGTAATGTTTATTACTCCTGATAGTTTGTTTATCAGGCTTTCAAATGTAGATACTTGGGGTTTAGTTTTTTATCGTGGAGCTATCCCCTTCTTCACTGTTTTAATTGGAATGCTAATAATTTATCGAGCAGAATTCTTTAAGATGCTTTTAAACAGCGGTCGTCATGGAATAATTTATATAGCGACTTTTGCGGTTACAAACGTTGCATTTGTAGTATCAATTCAAAATACCAATGTGGCTAATACTTTAGTGATGATTGCAATGGCTCCTATGTTATCAGCCATTTTAGGTGCAATTTTCCTTAAAGAAATGCCAGATAATAAAACCTGGATTGCAATTGGAATTACCTTTATTGCAGCCGTATATATTTTCTACGACTCTCTTCAATTAGGTAATATTTTTGGAGATTTATTAGGTCTTATCACTGCTCTTGGACTTGCAATTGGGGCTGTAACGATAAGATCGGCCAAAAAGAAAAACTTGGTTCCAGCAGCTGTAGTTGGAAAATTATTTGTTGCAGTGTTTGCTATGTTTTTCATTGAAACTTACGCTCTAGTTGACCAAGATATGTATATTGTGCCCTTAATGTGCGTAATGTGCGTTGCGATACCTTTTGTAATGGTAACAATTGCTCCAAGGTTTATTCCAGCCGAAGAAGTTAATTTATTCTTTTTACTAGAAACTATTATTGGCCCTTTTTGGGTATGGATGGTAATTAAGGAGCAGCCTAGTATCGAGACTATCACAGGTGGCGCAGTAATTATTTTTACCATCGCCATCCACTCTTTCATTAAGCTTAAAAATTCGTAAATCCTAAAATACATTTAACTTGATTTGGCCACAAATCAGAAATAAATGTCGATTCATATGAACAAAGTATTAAAAAATTCATGGGCATTATTTTTAGGCATGGGGGCTCTTATGCTTGCTTATGGTTTCCAAGGATCATTACTTGGGGTAAGAGCAGTTAAAGAAGAATTCAGTTTAACTGCAACTGGGTTTATGATGTCTGGTTACTTTGTTGGATATTTTATTGGTGCAAAAACAATACCACAAATAATTTCTCGTGTTGGACATATTAGAGTTTTTGCAGCTTTTGCATCTGTTGCCTCGTTAGTCGTATTAGTTCATGCAGTTTATGTAAGTCCTTTTATTTGGTTTTTACTAAGAGTGCTTACGGGTATTAGTATGGTTTCAATTTATACAGTTGCTGAAAGCTGGCTCAATGATAGAGCAAGTAATAAAAACAGAGGAAGTGTTTTATCTGTTTACATGGTCATTTTGTATGGTGCTATGGGATTTGGAATGTTTTTACTAAACTTTAGCGATCCTCTTAACTTTGAACCTTTTATATTAATTTCGGTCATCACTTCAGCAGCCCTAATTCCAATATTGCTTACGAAAAGAAAAGCTCCAACATTTAAAAAAATATCTACCATGTCTTTACAGGAAGCATTTATATCATCTCCATTTGGAATGGTTAGTTCATTTTTTTATGGAACTATTCAATCTGCATTATTCACTCTACTTGCGGTATACGCAACAACAATGAATTTTTCTATATTTCAAATTTCATTAGTTACGTTTATGCTTGCGGTATCAGGTGCAATCTCTCAATGGCCTATTGGAAAGTTGTCAGATATGTTTGATAGAAGAAGAGTAATTATTATTGTGACTTTTGCAGCAGCATTCTTTGCTTTTTGTGCAATTCTATCTTCAAGACAAATGTACTTACCAGGTGAATTAGCAACCAGTAAATTTTGGTTTTATGTTTTTTTAATTTTATTTTCTTTTTGTAGTCTTCCAATGTTTTCTTTAATTTTAGCACATACCAATGATTTTATTCCTAAAGAAAAGTTCGTTGCAGCTGGTGCTAGTTTACAGTTTACATTTGGTATGGGTGCAATGGGTGGGCCTTTTTTGTGTTCAATTTTTATGGGTATAGTTGGGCCTAATGGTTTTTTTATTTTCTTAATATTTTTTCATACTTTGATTGGCATTTATGGTCTTTATAGATCAAAAGTTAGACCAGTTGTTGAAAATCCAGACTCTCAATTCGTTGCAATGCCTCAATCAATTACACCAGCTGGTATTGAGCTGAACCCAACAACTGAGCCTATTGACGATCCTGCTAAACAATCTTTAGAACCAATTATAGAAGAAAATAAACCTAATAATTATTAGTATATTATTTATTTTAGAGATTTAATTTGAGAATAAATTTTATCTTTGTCTGTCTGGCCAATTGTACGTGACAATTCTTTGTTATCTTTATAA
>JAOHHF010000036.1 GCA_028099475.1 Candidatus Pelagibacter sp. | reverse complement strand
GAAGTCAAAACCAAACCTTCATTTAGCAGTGATAAAATCAATAAATTAAGAATAGATCTTATAAAAGAAGAATTAGATGAGCTTCAAGAAGCAATGGGCAATAATGATCTGTTAGAAGTAGCTGATGCACTAACTGATATTTTGTACGTGACTTACGGGGCGGGTCATGCATTTGGTATTGATTTGGACAAATGCTTTGACGAGGTTCAAAACTCTAATATGAGTAAACTGGGTGAAAACGGTGAGCCTATTTACAATGAGTCAGGAAAAGTAATGAAGGGCCCAAATTACTTTAAACCTGATTTGTCTAAATTTATTTCCTAAATTTCTAATTTAAAATCTATAGCAGTATTACTATGAGTTATGCTTCCAATAGATATTCTATCTACTCCTGTTTTAGCAACTTTTTTAACTGTTTTTAAATTGATATTTCCTGAAGCTTCAGTTGTGTAATATTTTTTAGCAATCTTAACGCCTGCTTTTAAATTTTTAATAGACATATTGTCAAATAACACGGTATTAAATTTTAAACCCATAATAGTTTTTAGTTGTTTTAAATTCAGGTATACTTTCATCAGTTATTATATTTCCATCTTTTCTAATTAATTGTTCAAATAAATAAAGTTTTGCTCTTAGATAATTTTTTAAGTTTTTATGATAGTCTAGATGATCCTGGGATAAATTTGTAAATATACCTGAACTGAACTTCAGACCATCTAACCTATTTTGTTTAAGTCCATGACTAGAAGCTTCCATAATTATATTTTCTATTTTTTGATATTTTAACCTGGTCAATATTTGAGCTAACTTAATTGGGTCTATTGTTGTATTGGATAAATTTAAATTAAGATTTTTTGACTTAACTCCCAAAGTACCTATAGAAGCTACCTTTTTATTGTTTAATTTCAATATTTGATAATAAAAATCTGTAACTGATGATTTTCCATTTGTTCCAGTTACTGCAATTAAATTTCGTGGGTGCTTGTAGTAAATTTTAAAAGAAATTTCAGCTAATAATTTTCTAACATTTTTTGTATGAATAAACAAAATTCCATTTTGAATCTTTTTAACTTTTCTTTCAGTTACAATAATTTTAGAACCTTTTTTAATTGCTAATGGAATGAACTTATTTCCATCAATATTATTTCCTCTTATTGCAAAAAATATATGATTTTTTTTTATGTTCTTGGTATCAAATGAAATACCTGTAAAAGAAACATTTTTATAATCTTTATTAATGTTGTGAAAATAATTTCCAAGAAGCATTATTAGTTAAACTCTAAATATTTTGTGGCTAAAATAGGCCCAATTTTATCTATAACTTTCCCTGCTACTTCAACCGATGTCCATCCTGCGGTGTTATACAAAGTTCCCCTCCATCCACCTTTTTGATGTCTATATTTATAATAATAATCTTTTGCTTTTTGTGGCGTGTCTAACATAACGATAAATACATATTGCGGATTTGATGTTGGAAATATTGAGGCAAATGTATTTATTTTTGCTTCAGAATATGACCCATCTTTTGGTTGATCTGCGGTTCCTGTTTTTCCACCTATTTCATAATTTGGTACATTAGCAAATTTTGCCGTACCCTCCTCTGTGTTAACAATCTTTCTTAAAGCTTTAACAACTTGTGCTGAAACTCCTTTGTTTAATATTCTTGTCCTTTTTTTCTTATTTTGAATACTTTTATTAATTAAAGTTGGTTTAATATCAAAACCTCCATTTGATATTATTGAATAACCTTTAGCTAACTGGAGAATTGTAGTTGCGATACCATGTCCATATGAAGCTGTGGCTAATTTACATTTACCAAAATTATAATTTTTTTGAGGAGAAACTTCTTCGATATCAAAACTAATTTGACTCAATACACCTATTTTTTCTAAAAAAGATTTATATTTTTCTGGTCCAATTTTTTGTGCAATTCTAACAGAGCCAATATTTCCTGATCTAATTAAAATTTGTTCAGCTGATAAATCAGATGGTATTTCATCATCATACTCTCCAATTCTATGTTTTTCGCACCTGATAGATTTTGGTAAGTTTAAAAACTCAGTTTCAGGTTTTATCAAATCGTAATTTAAAGCACTTGCAAATGTAAAGGATTTAAAAACTGAACCTAATTCGTAAGTTCCCTTTGTAACTCTGTTAATTAAATTTATATCAGTTATATTTTTTCTTTGATTTGGATCAAAATCAGGTAAAGAAACAAGTGAAAGAATATTTCCATTGTTTACATCCATTAGTATAGCTGCACTACCTTTGCTTTTAAAGATTTTCTGATATTTAATTAATTCTTTTCGTATTAAAAACTGAATATCTTTATCAACAGTAAGTTTTATATCTGTTTTTGATTTTCTTAAAATTTCATTAAAAGATTTTTCAAGACCTGAAATACCATTATTGTTGTCATCTATTTGACCAATAATATGACTAAAAAGATTTTTTTGAGGATATATTCTTAAAACTTTTTCCTCAGGTTTTATTGATTTGTCTCCGAGTTTCATTATCTTTTCATAATTTTCTTCGGAGATTTTCTTTTCTAAATAAAAATATTTTTTTTTATTAAGTTTTTTTTCAATTTTACTAAAATCTTTATTTGGAAATATAATCTTTAAACTCAGTAAAAGTTTTTTTTGATCAATTACATCAGAAG
>JAOHHF010000035.1 GCA_028099475.1 Candidatus Pelagibacter sp. | reverse complement strand
ATTTACTCAATTATCTTAAGAAGAATAATCTTAAAAAATCAAACTTTATATCGAATGGAGACGACTATCAGATTTTATTTACAGCTGGCTCAGATAAATCTAGAATCATTCAAAACACCTCAAAGAAATTAGGTATTAAAATAACTAAAATTGGTAAAATTATCTTAAATAATAAAAAATCATCTATTATTTCTAAAAAAGGTAAGTATTTGCTTATTAAAAACTCTGGTTATAAGCATCAATTTTAAAAGTTAATTATTGTCTTTTTTAGCTTTTTTTGTATTGTCCGGGCTTAAAATTTAACAACTAACAACCTTAAGGTTTATATGAGCGCAACAGTCGAAACAATTCTATTATACACAATCGCAGCTGGTTTATTATCCATAGTTTATGGTTTTTTTACTGGAAAAAATATTTTAAATCAAAGTGCGGGTAATGCTAAAATGCAAGATATAGCATCTGCAATTCAAATTGGTGCTAAAGCTTATCTAGCTAGACAATACAAAACAATTGCAATTGTTGGTGTTGTTGTTTTAGTTATTGTAAGTGTTGCTTTTAGTCCATTAGTAGGACTTGGATATTTAGTTGGTGCCTCACTTTCTGGAATTGCTGGTTATGTTGGGATGTTAGTTTCTGTTGAAGCAAATGTTAGAACTGCTGAAGCTTCAAGAAAAGGCCTTGCACAAGGTTTATCTGTTGCATTTAAATCAGGTGCAGTAACAGGTATGTTGGTGGCCGGTTTAGCACTATTATCAATTGCTGTTTATTATTATTTTTTATTAAAATACAATGTCGATGAAAGAGAAATAGTTAATGCACTAGTAGCACTTGGATTTGGTGCATCTCTTATTTCAATTTTTGCAAGATTAGGTGGTGGTATATTTACCAAAGGTGCTGATGTTGGTGCTGATTTAGTTGGTAAAGTTGAAGCTGGAATTCCTGAAGATGATCCTAGAAATCCTGCTGTTATTGCGGACAATGTTGGAGATAATGTTGGGGATTGTGCTGGTATGGCTGCTGATTTATTTGAAACATATGCAGTGACAATTGTTGCAACAATGGTTTTATCATCAATATTTTTTCAAGGTGATATGAGCATGATGATATATCCACTTACTATTGGTGGCGCTTGTATTATTACTTCAATTTTAGGAACCTTTTTTGTTAAACTAGGAAAAAGTAAAAATGTTATGAATGCTTTATATAAAGGATTTGTTGTTTCTGCTTTATCTTCACTTGTAATTTTATATCCAGTTACTGATTATGTTATCGGATTTGCAACTGAATATAATGTTAATGGTAAAAACTTTAATGGTATGAGTTTATATTACTGTGGAATTATTGGTTTAATAATAACTGGTTTGTTAATCTGGATTACTGAATATTATACTGGTACAAATTATAGACCTGTAAAATCAGTTGCTGCTTCATCAACAACTGGTCATGGTACAAATGTAATTCAAGGTTTAGCAGTTTCAATGGAAGCAACTGCAGTTCCAGCATTAATTATCGTTGGTGGAATTTTAGTTACAAATTCTATTGCCGGTCTTTTTGGTATCGCTATAGCAGTGACAACTATGCTTGCTTTAGCAGGAATGGTTGTTGCACTTGATGCTTATGGCCCAGTTACAGATAACGCTGGTGGAATAGCAGAGATGTCTAATCTAGATAAAAAAGTTAGAAAAACTACAGATGCATTAGATGCAGTTGGTAACACAACTAAAGCTGTTACTAAAGGTTATGCCATAGGTTCAGCTGGTTTAGGTGCGTTAGTTTTATTTGCTGCTTATGTTGAGGATATAAAACATTTCTCTAATGTTGCTGGTTCAAAATTAGAGGGTATTGTTGTAACTTTTGATTTATCAAATCCTTATGTTGTTGTTGGTTTATTAATAGGTGGAATGTTACCGTACCTATTTGGATCAATGGGTATGCAAGCAGTTGGTAGAGCTGGTGGTGCCGTTGTCATCGAAGTGAGAAGACAATTTAAAAAATTTCCAGGTATAATGAAAAGAAAACAAAAACCAGATTATGCAAAATTAGTTGATCTTTTAACTGTAGCTGCAATTAAAGAGATGATAATTCCATCTCTATTACCTGTTTTATCTCCAGTTGTTCTGTATTTTATAATTCTTGCAATTGGTGGACAAGTAGCAGCACTTGCTGCAGTTGGAGCTATGTTGTTAGGTGTTATTATTACTGGACTATTTGTAGCTGTATCAATGACTGCCGGAGGTGGTGCTTGGGATAATGCTAAAAAGTATATTGAAGATGGTAATCATGGTGGAAAAGGGTCTGAAGCTCACAAAGCTGCTGTAACTGGTGACACTGTTGGTGACCCATACAAAGATACTGCTGGTCCAGCAATAAACCCAATGATAAAAATTACAAATATTGTAGCACTGCTTTTATTAGCAGTTATCGCTGGCTAATTTCTTTACGTTTTTTGGCCCTCTGTCCAAGAGGGTCATTAATTTTTTGTCTCATACTTGACATAAAGTTGTAAATAAATGAATTTCTTTTAAAACCTACTTCTGTTGTAGCCTCGACAACTTTAATATTTTGCATGTCATCCTTGTTGAAAAATTCTTTTTTTTTAAGAATTCCATAATCATCAACTTCAAGCACCAGAACATCATTTTTATAAATCTTCATTCTTCCTAAATTCTTTAATTTTGA
>JAOHHF010000034.1 GCA_028099475.1 Candidatus Pelagibacter sp. | reverse complement strand
CTATTAGAATTCCTATTCTCAATAAGTTTTCCATTTGAAGCTAAATCATAAATTTTACCATTTTTACTAATTTTTGCTAAAAAATTTGTCTTATCAATATTTATATTTAGTGAGGATGGGTATCTTTTGAAAATAAAGTATTTTTCCACCAAATTATTAGACTCAATCAAAGTGTTTAGATCTTTTTTATTGATTAAATAAATATTATCTAATTTTAATAACCTTTCTATTTTTTTTGATAAAGTTGAATTCTCTTTGTTCTCAAGTCCGGTAACATTGATTTCTTTAACACTTAGAAAATTTAGATTATTAATATGAATATTATTAATTGAACCCACTAAGAAAAGTAAAAAAAGATATATTAAAATTTTTTTACTTTTTTGTTGATGCATCTTTTAAAATCCACTCAATTAATTCTATAAAAGTTATTCCTTTGTATCTTGCTATCTCTGGAACAAGAGACAAACTTGTCATTCCTGGTTGAGTATTAATTTCTAACAAATAAAACTTATTGTTGTAAAATTTAAAATCTGATCTTGTTACACCTTTGCAACCAATAACTTTATGTGCTTTAAGGGCCATGTTCATTACTTCATCAAGTTTATTTTTGGATAGTTCTACTGGAATAATATGTTCAGTTTTTGCTTTAGCGTCATATTTAGCCTGATAATCATAAAATTTTCTTTTAGGTTTAAGTTCGATTGCGCCTAGTTTTTTACCCCCCATAATTGCAACTTGAATTTCTCTTCCAGCAATAAATTCTTCAATTATTATTTGTTTATAACTTTCCAATAATTTCAAAACTTTTAAAATATTTTTTTTAGTACAAATGAAAACATTCACACTTGAGCCTTCATTAATTGGTTTTAATATTACTGGAAATTTTAACTTTTTTTCAATTATTTTTATTAAATCTAAATTATTTTTTTCATATGAATATTTGATAAATTTTGGTGTAGTAATTTTATTTTTAATAAAAATTTTCTTTGAAATTTCTTTATCCATTGCCAAAGCTGAGGCCACTGTACCAGAGTGTGTGTATGGAATTTTAAACCCTTCAAGAATTGTTTGTATGTATCCATCTTCACCAAATTGTCCATGTAAAGCATTAAAAATAATATTTGGTTTAAACTGATTAATATTTCTAGCAAGTTGATTATCTGGTTCTGAAATTTTTACCTTGTAGCCATTTTTTTTTAATTCTTTTGCAACTTGCAACCCAGTATCAAGACTGATTAATCTTTCCTTTGAGATTCCTCCTGAAATTATGAGTATTTTCTTTTTCAATTTATTCCAAAATTTTAATTTCAGTTTCTAGCTTTACACCAGTTTTTTTTAAAACAGTTTCAGAAACAAATTCTATCAATTTTTTCATGTCTTTAAACTCAGCATTTCCTTTATTTACAAAAAAATTACAATGCTTTTCTGAAATACAAGCATCACCAAAAGATTTCTCAATAGATACCGACTCTTTTATTAATTGCCAAACCTTTTTATCTGATTGTCCTATCGGATTTTTAAAAGTACTACCACTTGTTTTAATTCTTGTAGGCTGAGCTTTTTCTTTTTTTTCTTTTAATTCTTTCATCTCTTTTAGAATTAAATCTGAATTTTTTTTGAAACCTTTAAAAGAAGCACTTAAAAAAATTAAGTCATCAGATAACCCGCTGTCTCTATATTTAAATTTGATTTCTTTAGCCGGTATTGTGATAACTTGTCCTGATTTGTTAATTGCTTGAATCGATACTAAGATATCTTTAAATTCTCTTCCAAAGCAGCCAGCATTCATCTTTATACCTCCGCCTACTGTACCTGGTATACATGAGAGAAATTCAAATCCGCCCAAACTATTGTTCATAGCATATTCTGAAAGTGATTTATCTCCAACTGCACTCCCTGCTATAATTATATCATTAGATAAAAGTGACATATTGCTAAAGTTATTTGAAAGCTTGATTACTACACCATCATAAGTACTGTCTGCAATTAGAGTATTTGATCCAGCAGACAAAACAAAAATTTTCAGTTTGTTTTCAATTTTTTTTAAGAATTTTATTAAATCTTTTAAATTATCAGCTTTGTAGAAAATCTTAGTTTTGCCACCTATATTAAACCAATTTTTTTTTTTTAAACTATATTCAAATTTTATATTGTTTTTAAATTCTAATGATAATTCTTCAAGATCAATGCTCATTATATCAATTTAGGTAGCTCTCTCATCCATGTTGAGATAGTACCTGCGCCCATTCCAATAACTATTTTTTTTCCATAAATATTATTTTTAATATATTTTGCTAATTGATATTTATCATCTACTAAAAATAATTTTACTTTTGAATTTTTGATTAATTCTTTTGCAAAATTTAGATAATTAAATCCTAATTTAATTTTTTCTCCAGCAGTATAAATTGGAAACAAGATTACCTTGTCTGCACCTTTAAAAGCGTGGGTAAATTCTTTTTTTAAATCTTTTAATCTTGAAATTCTGTGAGGCTGAAATATGCATATTTTTTCATAATTATTATAAACATTGTTTACTCCATCAAGAACAACTTTTATTTCTGTAGGGTGGTGTGCATAATCATCAAAAAAATCTACTTCATTATATGTAAAAATTTTATTAAATCGTCTCTGTACGCCTTTAAAATTTTTTAAGCCTTTCTTAATGCTTGATACTGTCAAGCCAACGGTTATCGATAATGCTGCAGCTGCAACAGAATTTCTGATATTATGAAGACCTAATAAGGGTATTCTAATTTTCTTAATAAATTTATTTTTTTTATTTGG
>JAOHHF010000033.1 GCA_028099475.1 Candidatus Pelagibacter sp. | reverse complement strand
TAACAAAATTGACTCAATTTATTTTAATGAAGCAAAAAGGCTTTTGCCAGGTAAAAATTATATTGGTTTTGCTATAACACAAGGTAATAAATATAGAAAAAAAAGTTGGCCATTAGAAAAATTTATTAATGTTGCTAAAGAAATTACCAAAAAGAATAAGACTCCAGTTTTTTTTATCGAAAAAGATAATATAGAATTGATTGTTAAGATTAAAAATGAGCTAAATAATGCTTTATTTCCAGAATTAGAAACAACTTTATCAGGACCACCACTTGTCAGTGCTTTATCTACAAGATTAGAAAAAGCAATTTCAATAGATAATGGAATTATGCACATGATTGGTCTTGCTAATATTCCAATGATTGTTCTTTTTGGGCCAACTAATTCAAAAAAATTTGCTCCTAAAATTAACAAAATTGACATTTTAGATAGTAATTTGATTTACAATTCTAGTGATATCTCAAAAATTTCAGAAAATGATGTATTGAATTTGATAAAGTGATTTAAGAAACAACATATATAAATTAAAATTGAATAAAAATAAAATTTCAAAAAATTGGGTCAATAAACAAAGACGAGACATCTATGTTAGACAATCAAAGGTAGACGGTTATAGAGCTAGATCAGCATATAAATTAATTGAAATTGATGAAAAATTTAAAATATTTAAAGGAGGTATTTCAGTTATAGACATAGGTGCGGCTCCAGGAAGTTGGTCACAATATGCTGCAAAAACTGCAAAAAGTGGGAGATTAATATCGATAGACCTAAAAGAAATGGAGCCTATTGGTAATACTGTTCAAATCCAAGGTGATTTTACCGAAGAAAGTATTCAAGACGAAATTAAAAAACATATAAAAGGTAAGATAGACGTTGTTATGTCAGACATGGCTGTAAATACGACAGGTATCAAAAATATAGACTCTATTCAAACAGGTGAACTATGCAAAGAAGCAATGGTTTTTGCAAAAGATCAATTAAAAGATAATGGTTATTTTATTTCAAAAATTTTTATGGGGGGAACATTTAACGAAATAGTCACAGAAGGAAAAAAATATTTTAAAGAAGTTAAGGTTTTCAAACCAAAATCTAGTAGAAAAGACTCTAAAGAGAGTTTTATAATTTGCAGTAAACTTAGATAGAGACTTTAATTTCTAAAGGAATCATATATAAAAGATTATGGTTCCTATAAAAGAAGCACTTACCTTTGATGATGTCACATTAACTCCTAAGTATTCGGAAATATTACCTTCGGAAGTTAATACAAGCACAGAATTGACTAATCATCTAAAACTTAAAATTCCTCTATTATCATCTGCAATGGACACAGTTACAGAGAGCAAAATGGCAATAGCTATAGCTAAATCAGGTGGAATAGGTGTCATACATAGAAATCTAGATATTAAAAATCAAATTTTAGAAATTAAAAAAGTAAAAAAACAAAAATTGCTAGTAGGTGCCGCAGTTGGTGCTGGTCCAAAGGAATTTTTAAGAGCTGAAGCTATAATTAAAGAAGGTGTTGATTTGATTGTAGTTGACACTGCACATGGACATACAAAAAAAGTTGGAGAGATAATTAAATTTATTAAAAAATTTAAAAATAAAAAGATGGCTCTTTGTGCTGGAAATATAGCAACTCCTGAGGCTGCTAAATTTTTGATTAAATTGGGAGTAGATATAATTAAAGTTGGAATAGGACCAGGATCAATTTGTACGACAAGATTGGTTGCAGGAATTGGTGTTCCTCAGTTGAGTGCAATCCTGTCAGTAAGAAATGGACTAAAAAATAAAAATGTAAAAATTGTTTCAGACGGTGGGATTAAATATTCAGGCGATCTTGCAAAAGCATTTGCAGCAGGTGCTGATGCAGTAATGATAGGATCGTTATTTGCTGGCACGGATGAAGCTCCAGGAAAATTAATAAAAAAAAATGGAAAATTATTTAAAAGCTTTAGGGGAATGGGATCAGTGGGAGCAATGAATAAAGGATCAGCAGATAGATATTTTCAAACTAAACAAAAAGATACATCCAAATATGTGCCTGAAGGCGTTGAAGGATTTGCAAAATATAAAGGAGATGTTGAGAGTATTATTTATAAACTGATTGGTGGATTAAGATCTTCCATGGGTTATCTTGGTTCTAAAAATATATTAAAGCTTAGGATAAAACCACATTTTGTGAAGATTACAAAAGCAGGATTTTATGAAAGTATGGTTCATAATGTTGATATGGTGAAAAACGATAGTAAATATTAATGAATAAAATTTTTAAATTAATTACCTCAATATCTTTTTTGTTTTTTTCTATAAATGTTGCATCAAGTGCTGAAAATTTTTTTAATGAGGCATTAAAAATGTATCAGAATGAAAAGTACGAAGATGCACGATTTATGCTAGAACGAAACATAGTATTTAATCCAAAAGATGCCAAATCTTATCTTTATTTAGCAAAAATATACAATCATGAAGAAGATCAAAATAAGGAAGAATACAATTTAGAAACAACATTATTAATTGAACCAAATAATGAGGAAGCTATTTTAATGCTAATGAAAATAGCTTTAAAGAAATCAAATTATTCTAAAGTTAATAATCTATCACAAACTTTTAAAAAAGTTTGTAAAAAACTATGCGATGAGAATAATGAAATTCAAAAATCTTTAAAAAATATCGAACCAGCTAATAATGAGTCTTGATCAAAATCTTAATAAAATCTTAATAATAGATTTTGGCTCACAATTTACACAATTAATTGCAAGAAGAATAAGGGAACTAGGAGTTTTTTCAGAGATAGTAAGCCATAAAAAAATTAAAATTAAACATATAGACAAATCAATTAAAGGAATAATTTTATCTGGCGGACCATTAAATGTTTACGAAATAAACAAATATTCATTTGATAAAAAAATTATTAATTTAAGTATTCCAATTTTAGGAATTTGTTTTGGTCATCAGATATT
>JAOHHF010000032.1 GCA_028099475.1 Candidatus Pelagibacter sp. | reverse complement strand
TATTTATTTAAAACTTTATTTTTGATATTGGTTGCAATTTTTTTTGAGGAAGCTTTTCTACTTTTAATACCTATTAAATTCATAAATCTATTCATTTTAAATTTCTACCATATCGTCTTTGTGTACAACTTCTGATTTTGCAACGTAACCTAGCAATTTTTCTATTTGATTTGAATGATGACCCATTATTTTTACTATCTCATCAGATGTAAAAGAGCTTAAACCTCTTCCGCATTCATTATTTTTTTTATCTAGAATTTTAACATGGTCCCCTTTATTAAATTTTCCTGAGATTTTTTTAATTCCAGCAGCCAATAAACTTTTACCTGATCTAAGAGCTTTTTTTGCACCATCATCAATTATGATAGCTCCTTTGGGGGCTATTGAGCTTATGATCCATTTTTTTCTAGCATCAAGTTTAGAAACCCTAGAATTAAACCATGTGCACTCATTTTTCTCAATAATGCTTGAAATAGGGTTTAATTTTAATCCATTAGCAATAACCATATTACATCCTGCTAATTGACAGACTTTAGCAGCCTCTATTTTAGTTTGCATTCCACCGCTTCCATATTCATTCACGCCCCTGATGCTAATTTTTTTTCAATTCTTTTTTAATATCATTAACTTTTTTAATTAACTTTGCATCTTTAAAAATTTTTGGATTTTTTGTGTATAGACCACTCACATCAGAAAGAAGAATTAAAGTGTCAGCATCTGTAATTTGAGCCACTCTAGAGGCTAGTCTATCATTATCACCATATTTTATTTCAGTTGTAGCAATGGTATCATTTTCATTAACAACCGGAATAAAGCCAAGATCAAATAAATTTTCAAAAGTTCTCTTAGCATTTAGAGATCTTCGTCTTTCTTCTGTGTCCTCAAGAGTTAGCAAGATTTGAGAAATATTTAACTTATACTTTGAAAATATTTGAGAAAATAAATTCATTAACTCAATTTGTCCGATTGACGCTATAGCTTGACTTTTATCGAGTTTAATTGTTTTTTTATTAATACCCATTTTTTTACAGCCAAGTGCTATAGCACCTGAACTTACAATGACTATTTTTTGATTTTTATCTTTAAGTTTCTGAATATCTTTTGCGAAACTAGAAAGCCATTTTTTTCTAATTTTTTTATTACTATCAACAAGAAGTGAAGATCCTATTTTGATAACAATTATTTTCGAATTTTTAAGAGACATATGACAATAATTTTGCTTTAATTTTAGATATAGAGTCTTTTTCTAGAGTTGTCATAGTCATTATTTCACAATTTTTTCCCTTAGAGAAATAATCAATCACATCTTTAACGGTATCTTCATCAACTAAATCTGTTTTATTTAGTACCACAAGCTCTTTTTTATCAACCAATTTTGAGCTATAATTTTTTAACTCATTTTTAACTTGATGGTAAGACTCGTTAAGATCTAAGTTTGTGATATCGATGAGGTGTAATAATGATTTACATCTTTCAATATGTTTTAAAAATTGTATGCCAAGCCCCACACCTTCATGTGCTCCCTCAACAAGTCCTGGAATATCTGCAATTGTAATTTCTTTATCATCATAAGATGCAACTCCTAAATTAGGATTTAGAGTGGTAAATCTATAATTAGCAATTTTTGGATTTGCATTTGTTATAGCAGCTAATAAACTTGATTTACCAGCATTGGGTAATCCAATTATTCCAATGTCAGCAATTGTTTTTAATTGAAGCCAAATTATAAATTCTTCACCGATACTGCCCTTTGTGAATTTTCTAGGAGCTCTATTTGTTGAGCTTTTGAATCTAGTATTTCCAAGACCACCCTTGCCACCAATAGCAACAATAAACTCTTCTCCTTTTTTATTAAAATCAAATAATAAGGTTTTATTATCCTCTTCAAAAACTTGAGTGCCAAGTGGTACCTTTAAAAATAAGTCATCACCTCCTTTACCTGTACGGTTTTGTCCGGCTCCATTCTCTCCTCGTTGAGCTTTGTGGTGTTGTTGGTATCTATAATCTATCAATGTGTTGAGATTTTCTTCAGCTTTTAAAATTATTGATCCACCTTTTCCACCATCACCACCATCGGGACCTCCATACTCAACATACTTTTCTCTTCTGAAACTAGGCGAACCATCACCACCGTTTCCAGCTTTAATATAAATTTTTACTTGATCGAGAAATTTCATAATACAACATCTAATTAAGTTGTACTATTAATTGGGTTTTACTGAAACGAAAGTTCTATCTGCTTTAGATTTTTTAAATACAACTTTACCTTTTGCAACTGAAAAAATTGAATGGTCTTTGCCCATTCCTACATTTTCGCCAGGAAAAATTTTGGTTCCTCTTTGCCTTACGATTATATTCCCAGGTATTACTGTTTCACCGCCATACTTTTTAACGCCAAGCCTACGCCCAGCACTATCTCGTCCGTTTCTCGATGATCCACCTGCTTTTTTTGTTGCCATAAATTACCTAATTTATTTACTAGTTGCTTTAGCTTTTTCCTTAACTTCAGCTTCAACCTTTTTAGTTGGTTTAACCATTTTTTCTGCTTCTGATAAAACTTTACCATCCTTTGAAAAAATTTTGTTAATTCTTATCATTGTATGTTCTTGTCTATGACCATTTTTTCTTCTTGAATTGTGTCTTCTTCTTTTTTTAAAGATTAAAATAGTTCGGTCTTTACCATTTTTAATTAAATCAGCTTCAACTTTTGCTCCCTGAACTGTAGGTGCACCAATCTCAATAGTTTTATCATCTCCATATGCAAGAATTTCATTAAATTCTATTTTAGAGTTAGGTTTTGAGTCTGGTAGTTTTTCAATCTTGAGAATTTCCCCAGATTTTACTTTATATTGTTTTCCACCTGTTTTAATTACTGCGTATGACATAGTATGATTTAAATTTAAGTTACCGCAATATAGTTGCAGTAAGGCTATAGTCAAGTCGAATTAACTAGAAATTATCCTTTAAATCTCTCAATTTTGAAAAGGACTCAACATTTTTAGCCCTAAGAAATACATTGCATTCCTTTTCATCTTTTAGAGTTGATGGGACTGTAGGAACGTTATTTTCAATATTTTTTTTTATTTTAGCAATTTTATTTTGCAGATTTAAATTTTCTGGGTCTTGCTTAATACAAAACTTCGAGTTTTGAAGTGTATATTCATGACCACAATAGATATGAATATCTTCTGGTAGATTTTTTATTCTGTTTAAAGACTCAAACATGTC
>JAOHHF010000031.1 GCA_028099475.1 Candidatus Pelagibacter sp. | reverse complement strand
CATCGAGGATAAATTCAACTTTAAAAACGAACCTTAAAATTTGAACTAATATATATATTATTTGCTCGTGAATCATATAAAGACTATAACTAATTGTCCCTAAAAAAACTAATGGTTTAATATTAAAGATTTTAAATGTCCAAGATTCAGAATTTAATTTTGAAAAAACCAATACAATTAAACTAAAAATAATAAAATTATATTTTAAAAATAATTCACTTGAAAAAAAATAAATTGATGTACAAAAAATAAAAAATATTGAAACGAACAAATCGTTAAATTGGTTTTTCAATTTTGAAAATAAAAAATAGCAGACACATCCATTCCCAAAGTTAAACAAACACTGAAAAAAAACACCATTTATATAAGGAAATTTATGAGGTAAGGCAAAATAACTGTAATTTTCAACAAAAAATGGTGAGGCTATTAGTATTAATAAAAAAATTATTAGAAATTTAAACCTCTGAAATACTAAAAAAATTATAATAAAAACAAAGTATGTGTAAAATTCAGTTGAAATTGACCAGCTAGCTGGATTCCAAGATAGCCAGTAGTTAAAGTTAAATATTGAATGTAATAGAAAAAGATTTGAAATAAAATCTTCTAAATTATATCTTTCACCAAATGCTTCGGTCCCAAATGGTAATGTAGAAAATTCTATAACAAAAAATTTTAAAGTTTGTATAGCTAGAATTATTAATAAAACAAAAAGATGAACTGGGTAAAGTCTAAAAAAACGTTTAATTTGAAAATTAATTATATCTTTAAAGTTTTTTATTTTATCTTCATAGTTATAAGAGATTACGAAACCACTTAAAATGAAAAAGAAATTTACAGCATAAAAACCTTTGTCAAAATATAAAATGCTTGAACTTGGATAATGAAATAAAGCAACAAGCACTGCGGCTATTCCTCTTAAAGACTCTAAAGCAAACAGTTTATTTTTAGTAGTTATTGAATTCATTTAAAATTAAGATAAATATACTATTAATTATTTATAGTATATACATTCAATTTTTGTTCAAAATTATATATGAAAAAAATAGCTATTATTGGAGCAGGACCCGCAGGATTAACTGCTGCCTATAAACTTACCTCATTAGGATTTCATGTAGAAATCTTTGAAGCTGGAAATATGGTTGGAGGAATGTCAAAAACAATATCAATGTGGGGACAACTTGTAGATTTAGGACCGCACAGATTTTTTAGTAATAGCTCAACTATAAATAACTTTTGGCTTGAAATTATAGAGAACGAATATACAAAAATTAATAGATTAACAAGAATTTATTACAAAAATAAATTTTATCATTATCCTCTAAGAGCTATTAATGCTCTTAAGAACTTGGGTATTTTCGAGTCAATACTTTGTGTTTTAAGTTATTTAAAAGTTAAATTGAAAAAAAATACAAATATAAAAAGTTTTGAAGACTGGGTAATTAGTAAATTTGGCTATAGACTCTTTAACATTTTTTTTAAATCATATAGTGAAAAACTTTGGGGGATACCTTGCTATGATATAGACTCTGATTTTGCATCTCAAAGAATTAAAAAGCTTTCATTAACTGAAGCAATTATGTCAATTTTTTTAAAAACAAATAAAAAAAAACATAAAACTTTAGCTGATGAATTCATGTATCCAATTTTTGGTACAGGATACTTGTATGAAAAAATGTCAAAAAAAATTATCAACCAAGGTGGTATAGTTAATTTAAGTACCCCAATATCAGACATTAAGATCAATGCAAATGATAGTAAGCAGATACAAATAGAATTGCGTAATGGAAAAATTAAATTATTTGATCATATTATTTCATCCATGCCTTTAACTTCGTTTATAAAAGCAATCGATGCACCCATAGAAATTCAAAATATTTCAAAAAAATTAAAATTCAGAAATACTATTTTAGTATACCTAAGACTTAATACTGATACGACATTTCCAGATCAATGGATTTATATTCATTCAAAAGAATTAAAAACTGGAAGAATTACAAATTTTAACAATTGGAGCGCAGAAATAAATAAAGGCAAAAAAGATACTATTATATGTCTTGAATATTGGTGTTATAGCGATGATGAAATGTGGATGTGGGAAAATGAAAAATTAATTAATCTTGCAAAAAAAGAGATTATTAAAACTAAATTAGTAAATGAAAAATTTATTGAAGATGGCAATGTTGTACGTATTCCAAAATGCTATCCAGTTTATACAATTGGTTACAAAAAAAACTTAGAGCCAATAAGGAAATATTTATCTCAATTTGATAATATTTCTGTTATTGGCAGATATGGTGCATTTAAATATAACAACCAAGATCATAGTATTTTAATGGGTTTGATGGCAGCAAAAAATATTGCTCAAAATGAAAAAAATGATTTATGGGAAATAAATACAGATTATGAATATCAAGAAAAATCACTGATTAATAAAAAGTAGAATTATATTATGGAAATACTTAAAAAAATTATAAAAAAACTTTTGCCTCCAATTTTTTTTCCTGAGATTTTTAGAGAATGTATTAATTATTTTATCAAAGGCGAAAATAAAATTTTATATGAAAATAATTTTTATAATAGAATTGCATTTATTAATAAAGCTATAGCAAAGTTTTCAAAATGTAATTATCTTGAAATTGGAGTTGCTGATAATACAACTTTCAGTTCTATTCCTTTACTCTTAAAAAATAAAATTGGAGTAGATCCGTCTGATGGTGGAACTCATAGAATGACCTCTGATGAATTTTTTAATAAAAATCAAAAAAAATTTAATGTGATTTTTATTGATGGATTACATATTTACGAACAATGTCAAAAAGATTGTATTAATTCTCTTAAATTTATTGAAGAAGATGGAATTATTTTATTTCATGACTTTTTACCACAAAATTATTTGCAAGAAAAAGTCCCTCGTAAATCAGCTTCATGGACAGGAGATGTATGGAAAGTAGCTGTGGAATTATCTCACTCAGAAGATATGGATTTCAGAATTGCCAATATTGATTATGGAGTTGGGATCTTAAAACCAGGGAAAAATGCTAAATATAAAAAAATGCCTGAATTAAATGAAATGAAATTTGATGATTTTTTAAATAAATTTTACAAAAATTTACCCACAGTTAATAGTGAAGAAGCAATTGAGTTCATTAAAAAATAAAAAAAAAAATTATAAGCAATTTAAGATTTTCTACATTAATCTTGAGAGTAGAAAAGACCGATTAAAATTTATTAAAAATCAACTAAAAAAAAATAATTTAAAAGCTCAAAGAGTAGAGGGATTAGAACCAAAAACATTAGATAAAAAAATTATCAATAAAAATAAAAAATATTTAAGTCCATCAGGAATTGCTCTTTGTCTTGTTCATAAAAATATTTGGCTCAATATAGTAAAAAAAAATATTAATTATGCGTTGATTTTAGAAGATGATGTTTTAATTTCTAAAAGATTAAAAAATTTTATCAATGAAGTAAAAAAAAAATTAAATAATAAAAAAATTGATATTATAAATATAAATACTCATGAACTCCCCACAAAAGTGGGTAAATTAAAGTTTCATTTTAAAAAAATTAACACAGGATTATATGATTTAATTTCAACTGAATATGGGACAGCAGGCTATATAATATCAAAAGAAGGTGCTAAGAAACTTATTAAAGATAAAGATTTTTTAAAATTACAAATAGATTTGTACCTCTTTAGTAAAAAATCTAAGATAAATAAAAAATTAAAAATTTATCAGGCTTTGCCAGCATTAACCCTACCATTAGCTTCAATTAAATCAAAAAAAAATATTTTAAGAAATAATAGTTTTAAAA
>JAOHHF010000030.1 GCA_028099475.1 Candidatus Pelagibacter sp. | reverse complement strand
CGACAAAAGAAGGATATGATGATCAAGATTCAGGGGTATCTACTTCAACTTTAGAAAATTTTAAAATTGACAAAACTTCTCAAAACTAAACTTGAACAAAGAAAACACAAGTAAACTGTGGAAAATCATACAGGAAGCTGGCGATTATTTGGTGGGGCAGCTGCCCGAACACCCAAATCATCCTAAAGGTAGAAACCCCTACGCTCATGTCGCTATATGTGTAAAAGATCATTTCGATGCAAGTTATAAAGATATTCCTGATGAAAAATTTGAAGAAGTGATAAAATATATTGAATTTTTAAAAGAAAACCCTAGTTAGAATTTTTTAAAGTACTTAACAACTCTTCGACATCTTTTTCTTGAGTATTCCAAGCAGCAACTAATCTTACTGACTTACCATCTAGTTCTTCTTCATTCATTTTATAACCTTCAGCGTTTAAATGCTCAATCATATTTCTTGGAAACTTTGCAAAAACTTCATTGGCTTCTGTTGGATATGAAAGTTTAATATCTGAATGATAAGCTAATCCTTCGCTTAATTTTTTTCCCATTTTATTTGCGTGTTTTGCATTTCTTAACCAAACATCATTTGAAATATAGGCGTCTAATTGAGCAGAAACAAAACGCATTTTTGATAACAAGTGCCCTGCTCTTTTCATTAAAAACGCAATATTACCAACTAAGTCTTTCTTAAAGAAAATTATTGCTTCTGCTGCAAGGCAACCATTTTTTGTAGCACCAAATGACAATACATCAACTCCAGATTTCCAAGTCATCTCAGCAGGTGTTACATCAAGAGAAACTAAAGCATTAGCAAATCTTGCTCCATCCATATGCATATTTAAATTATGTTTATGAGCAACATCTGAAATCTTTTTAATTTCATCTAATTGATATACTTCTCCAGTTTCACAAACTTGAGTGATACTTACAGATGAAGGTTGAGTATGATGAACTATTCCTTTTCCACTAATTGAATGATTCAATTCTTCAGCAGTAATTTTTCCATCAATACCTTGTAAAGCAACTAATTTACCTCCTCCTGTGTAAAATTCAGGGGCACCACATTCGTCTGTATTAATATGAGAAAGCTTGTGACAATAGATATTTCCAAATGATGGAGTCATTGTAGATAAAGCTAAAGCATTAGCAGCAGTACCTGATGCAGTTGGAAAAACAATTACTTCTTTTTCAAATATTTCAGAAAACTTGTCTTGTAATTCAGTTGATATTTCATCATTACCATAAGGAGTACTATCTCCATCATTAGCTTTTAAAACTGCATCTAACACTTCAGGGCAAGCACCCGCAACATTATCTGAAGCGAATTTTACACGCTCTCTTTTTGTTTTAATTTTAGCCATATTATTGTTTTGGAAAATAATCTTTTAGAGTGCCTTCTCTATATACATCTGCTGTACAACAATGAAGTCCTCCACCAAAAGCATAAGCGTCTCTAAGTTCAACTGGTATAACTTCCATTCCAAGTTTATCTAATTGTTCTGCTTGATAAACTTCACTTTTTTCAACACAAACTGTTTTGGGATCAAGAACTAATACGTTCATAGATAACCATGTAGAGGAATAACATAATGGAGGTGGTTCGTTATGCGCTGGTTGTGCGCTATCAACAATTTGCCATCCATTTTCCTCAAATAATTTTCTTTGTTCTTTTGGTAATCGTCTTTGAGGATTGTTAATAATTAAACCTTCTTTAATTGGTGTAAAAGTTGCATCAATGTGTATTGGATAAGGGTCACCTGGAAAATTAACGGCATGGACTCTGTGATCTTTGTAATGTCTTTTTAACCAATCAATTCCTTTTAAATTAGTTGTAAAACCATGTTGAACGACAAGATCTTTACCAAATCTAAGCACATCCGCTGCATCAAATAAAGGCTCTTCTTCTGTAGTTACAAAAAATTTATCTTCTGTCCACTCTAATCTTTTTTGAATACCGATTTTATCTGACAGATAATCTTTTCGATAATCTTTATCCGTTAATCTAGGTTTTGGAGCCGATTCATGTCTCATGTTTGGGTCTTGATTGTAATAGTCTTGAAGCAAAGGTCGGTAACAAAGATATTCAAACCATCTACAACGATAACTCATCGTTGCCTCTAATATTTCATTTCCAACAGTAAGCAAAACATCTCTTGGAGGCATACAGCCAAACATGGTCTCAGCTTCCCAATCAGGTGTTGAAGTTTTTGTATTAAAATCTATTGGAGTAGGTCTGTCTACTTTGACACCTCTTTTTTTTAACATGTTTGAAAAATCATCTAAAAGTTGATTTGCTTTATCAACAGTATCCTTAGTTCTTGGGCCAAACTGACCTCTCATATCGCTATCTTCAGGAACTTTAGCATCAAGTGCTGGTTCAGGTGCTGGTATACAAGTTCCATCCGCTCTTCCAACAATTACATGCTTTAGTGGATCCCACTCATTCCAACTATTCACAATAGTTTTATTAGTCATAAATTAAATTAATTTTTTATAATATTATGTTCTGGGCCGAAAGGAAATTTTGTAATGTTCTCTGCGCTATCCTTGCCAATCACTAATATGTCATGCTCTCTGTATCCCCCTGCACCAGGGTTTCCTTCTGGGATCATAATCATTGGTTCCATTGATATCACCATATTTTCTTCAAGAACTGTATCAATATCTTCTCTAAGCTCTAACCCTGCTTCTCTTCCATAAAAGTGTGAAAGTACTCCAAATGAATGACCATACCCAAATGTACGATATTGCAAGTATCCAAGTTCAGCAAAAAGTTCATTCAGTTCATGGCATATATCAGAACATTTAACACCTGGTTTAATTAATTCTAATCCACGTTTATGAACTTTAACATTTGCTTTCCATGCTTTTAGGCTTTCATCGTCTGCATGATCTAAAAATAATGTTCTCTCCAATGCTGTATAATAACCTGAAATCATTGGGAATGTGTTTAATGATAAAATATCTCCCTTAATTAATTTTCTATTTGTTTTTGGGTTGTGCGCTCCGTCTGTATTAATTCCTGACTGAAACCAAACCCATGTATCCATATATTCCGCTCCAGGATAAGATTTTACAATTTCTCTTTCCATTCGATCCCGGCCAGCTATTGCAACTTCAATTTCAGTATTCCCCTCTCTAATATTCTTTACTATTTCTTCACCACCTAAATCAGCAATTCTTGCTCCATTTTTGATAATTTCAATTTCTTCATTTGATTTGATCATCCTGAGTTGCATTAAATCTTTTGAAACATCACTAAACACAGAGAACGTAAAAATAGATCCTATCTTTTCTCTCATCTCTAATGTGACATGATCATTTTCTAAGCCAATATTTTTTGGGGGATCGTCTCTTCCAATAATAGAAACTATTGCTCTTAAAAAATTATCTCTTTTCCAATCTGTATATATTACATTATCACAGTGCGATCTTCTCCATGGCTGACTTGCGTCTATATTTGCTGAAATTGTCGAAATTTTATTCTTTGTAATTACACAACCGTAAGGTCTACCAAAAGAGCAATAAATAAATCCTGTATAATAAGCAATATTATGCATTGAAGTTAGAATAACCATGTCTAAATTATTTTTGTCCATAACTTTTCTTAAGTTATTTACTCTTCTGTCATATTCAGTATTTGTAAAAGGAAGTTTTACTTTATTTCCATTCTTTAAAGAAAAAAAATCTGGTCTTTCCATAAAATCAATTTAATCCGATATATCTCTTATTCCACCTCATCACTAAACTATAATAAGTAAGTGATACAAAAAGAAAGAAGCCACCAATGATTGTGTTAGTTGTTGGGATTTCGTTAATACCAAATAATGGAAGCCATACCCAAAAAATTCCACCTATTACTTCGGTTAGAGATAATAATGTTAATTCTGCTGCAGGAATAGCCTTAGATCCAATAGAATACAAAATTAATCCCAGACATACTAATGTGCCATGAAGAGAGAATAGCGAACTATTATAGCTTGATGCAAAAAAAACATAATCATTAGTCAAAATTACAATTGATGCAAACATGAAACAAAAGAACCCTGCAAATGCTGTTGTTGTAAATTTTGGTGTTTCTTTACGCCATCTTAAACTTACAGAAAATACTGCAAACCCTATTGAAGACGTCATACCAAAAACGAACCCTATTAAAGATGCTTCTGATGTATTGCCAACTGCCATAATACCGATACCAATTGTTGCAATTAATATTGATATCCAAACATTTAAAGAAATTTTTTCTTTTAAAAATAGAAAAGCAAGTAAAGCAGTAAAAAATGGCATTGCCGCTAA
>JAOHHF010000003.1 GCA_028099475.1 Candidatus Pelagibacter sp. | reverse complement strand
AATGGATGCAGCTATTAATGGCCTTCTTCAATCTCTTGATCCTTATTCATCATACATGTCCCCAGAAATTTTTAAGGAAATGCAAACAGATACTAGTGGAGAATTTGGTGGTCTTGGAATTGAAGTAAGTATGGAGGCAGGTGTCGTAAAAGTTATTTCACCTATCGATGATACACCAGCCTCAAAAGCTGGAATTAAAGCTGGTGATTATATTGTAAAAATTGATAACATTCAGGTGCAAGGAAAATCTTTAAGTGAGGCTGTTGATATAATGAGGGGCCCAGTAGGTTCTGCGATTGAGCTAACCGTTAGACGAAGAGGGGTAAAAAAAGCACTTACATTTAATATAACTAGAGAAATAATCGAGGTGCAATCAGTAAAATCGGATCTGTTAGATGATAATATTGGGTATATTAGACTAACATCATTTAATGACAATAGTAGTGAACAAATTAAAAAAAAAATTAAAAAACTAAAAGAAAATAAAAATTTAGATGCATTTATTTTAGATTTAAGAAATAACCCTGGTGGCTTATTATCTCAAGCAATAAAGATTTCTGACTTTTTTTTAGAAAATGGTGAAATAGTATCAACCAAAAGTAGAAAAAAATCAGAGAATAGAAAATGGTTCGCAAGAAAAGGTGATATTACTGATGGCAAAACTTTATTAGTATTAATCAATTATGGATCTGCATCTGCGTCTGAAATAGTTGCAGGTGCTCTTAAAGACCATAAAAGAGCTATTATTCTAGGTGAGAACAGTTACGGTAAAGGATCTGTGCAGTCAATAATTCCACTAAAAAATAAAGGGGCCATAAGACTAACAGTTGCAAAATATTATCTTCCATCTGGAAAATCTATATCAGAAGTTGGGGTAAGACCTGACATTGAAGTGAATGAAGAAGGTGAAGATTTTAGAATTAAAACCGATACTGATAATCAATTAAATTACGCAATAAAACTACTAAACGGATAATATGAATAAAAATTTTAGCGAACTACCGCTAAGAACTGGGGTAGGAATAATTTTATTAAATAATGAAAATAAAGTTTTTGTTGCAAAAAGAATAGATAACGCCAAAAATTTTTGGCAAATGCCTCAAGGTGGTGTTGATGAGGGTGAAGATTTTTTAAAGGCGGCCTACAGAGAGCTAGAAGAAGAAACTAGTGTTAAAAGTGTAAAATTAATAAAAGAATTAGATGGCACTATTACCTATGATCTTCCTGATCGCTTACTAGGAATTATTTGGAAGGGAAAATATAAAGGCCAAAAACAAAAATGGTTTTTAATGAAATTCACTGGAGAAGAAAAAGAAATTAATATTAAAACTAAAAACCCAGAGTTTTTAGATTGGAAATGGATAGATCTTGATCAAATTACAGAAGTAGTAGTAGACTTTAAACTCCACGTTTATAAAGAGCTTCAAGAAAAAGTTAGAAAAATTATTAATTAAGAGATCTTAATACTTCAATTTTTTGATCAACTAAGTACTTTGATTGGTCAGTAATATCAGGGTTGGCCACTTCTTCTTCAGCTAATTTAAGTAAATCTTGCTGTTTAGACTTATCTAAATCTGTAAGATTAAAAATTGAGCTAGTTAGAATTGATAAATTATTATTTTTAAATTCAACAATTCCATCCTCAACATAATAGTTTTCATCTCCAGATTTAGATAAAATTTTAATAATTCCGGGTTTTAAAAATGAGATTATAGAAATGTGATCTTTGAGTATCCCCATCTCTCCTTCAAAAGCAGGCACAACAACTTCAATTGTGTCTTCTTTAACGAGAAAAGATTTTTCAGGATTTACTATCTCTATCTTAAACTCTTCACTCATTAAGCAGCAGCTTCCTTAGCCATTTTATCAGCTTTTTCAATTGCTTCTTCTATTGTTCCAACCATGTAAAAAGCCGCTTCAGGAAGATGATCGTATTCACCTTTACAAATTGCAGCAAAACCTTTTATTGTCGAGTCTAGATCAACTAATTTTCCTGGTGATCCAGTAAATACTTCAGCAACAAAGAATGGCTGAGATAAAAATCTCTGTATTTTTCTAGCTCTAGCTACAACTAATTTATCTTCTTCAGATAATTCATCCATACCTAAAATAGCTATAATATCTTGTAATGATTTATAAGTTTGTAAGATTTTTTGAACTTCTCTAGCAACTCTATAATGTTCATCACCAACAATTCTAGGGTCTAAAATTCTTGAAGTAGAATCAAGTGGATCGACTGCAGGGTAAATACCTATCTCTGCAATTTGTCTTGAAAGAACGGTAGTAGCATCCAAGTGAGCAAATGAAGTTGCTGGCGCTGGGTCAGTTAAGTCATCGGCGGGTACATAAATTGCCTGTACTGATGTAATTGAACCTTTATTAGTTGTAGTAATTCTTTCTTGAAGATTACCCATATCAGTTGCGAGTGTAGGCTGATAACCAACAGCCGATGGTATTCTTCCCAAAAGAGCTGACACCTCAGAACCTGCTTGTGTAAATCTGAAAATGTTATCTACGAAAAAAAGAACGTCTTGTCCTTCTTGATCTCTAAAATACTCAGCTACAGTTAATCCTGTTAGAGCAACTCTAGCTCTAGCTCCAGGAGGTTCGTTCATTTGTCCATAAACTAGTGCTGCTTTAGATCCAGTTCCATCTTTCTTGATTACACCTGAGTCTATCATCTCATGGTATAAATCATTTCCTTCTCTAGTTCTCTCTCCAACACCAGCAAAAACTGAGAAACCACCATGTGCTTTTGCAACGTTGTTAATTAATTCCATAATCAAAACTGTTTTTCCAACTCCAGCTCCACCAAATAGACCAATTTTTCCACCTTTTGCATATGGTGCCAATAAATCAACTACCTTAATTCCTGTAACTAATATTTCTGTTTCTGTTGACTGGTCACTAAATTCAGGAGCTGCTCTGTGGATTGGCCACTTTTCTTTTGTTTTAACTTCACCTTTTTCATCGATAGGTTCACCAATAACGTTTATAATTCTTCCTAAAGTTTCTGGTCCAACAGGAACTTGGATGGGTGCTTTAGTGTTTATAACTTCATCACCTCTCTTTAATCCTTCGGTAGCATCCATTGCAATTGTCCTAACAGTAGATTCTCCTAAATGCTGAGCAACCTCTAAAACTAGTCTATTGTCTCCATTTTTACACTCTAATGCTGATAAAATTTCTGGAAGATCTTCATCAAATTTAACGTCTACTACTGCTCCAATGATCTGTGTAATTTTTCCTTTGCTCATAATTATAAACTCTCTGCTCCTGATATGATTTCTATTAGTTCTTTAGTAATTGCTGCCTGACGACTTCTATTATACTCAATAGTAAGCTTGTCAACCATTTCACCTGCGTTTCGGGTTGCATTATCCATTGCACTCATTCTTGAGCCCTGTTCACTAGCTGAATTCTCTAACATCGCCTTAAATATTTGTGTTGAAATATTTTTTGGCAATAAATTGCTTAAAATCTCATCTTCATCTGGTTCAAACTCATAACTATCCTCAGATTTATCTTCCTCTGAATTTTCAACATTTAAAGGAATTATTTGTTGTGCTTGGGGAATTTGCGTAATTACATTTTTAAACTGGTTATAAAATATAGTGCAAACATCAAACTCTTCAGCACCAAATTTTTCAATTACCATCTTACCCACTTTTTCAGCATCAAAATAGTTAGCATTTTTAGACTCTTTGAATGAAACATTTGCAATTATCTTATCGCCATATGCTCTTTTAAGTTGATCGTTACCTTTAGAACCAACAGTGATGATCTTTAATTCTTTTCCGTCTTCTGCAAGTTTTGCAAAATAGCTCTTGGCTTTTTTAATTATATTTGAATTAAAACCACCACATAAACCTCTATCAGAAGTCATCACAACACAAAGATGCACTTTATCATTACCTGATCCAGATAATAATTTTGGGGCATTTTCTTTATCCGAAATCCCACTAGAAAGATTTAGAATTATATTATTCATTTTTTCTGAATAAGGTCTTCCCTTCTCGGCGCTTTCTTGAGCTCTTCTAAGTTTTGCTGCTGCTACCATCTTCATAGCTTTTGTAATTTTCTGTGTAGATTTTACACTAGCTATTCTTTTTTTAAGGTCGTCTAAACTTGCCATAATAAATTAAGATTTAAAGTTTTCCTTTAATTGAGTAATTACTTTGATAAGTAATTTTTCTTTATCATCTTCAAGTTTGCCTGAGCTTTGAATTGAGTCTATTATTTCAGGTTTGTCAGATTTACATTTTTCAATGATTTTATTTTCAAACTCAGCAATATCTTTCAATTCAATATCATCCAAATAACCTTTAACACCACAGAAAACTGAAATTACTTGTTCAGCTACTGTCATTGGTGAATATTGTTTTTGTTTAAGAAGTTCAGTTAGTTTTGACCCTCTATTTAAAAGTTGCTGTGTTGATGCATCTAAATCAGAACCAAATTGAGCAAAAGCAGCCATCTCCCTGTATTGAGCTAATTCCAATTTCATTGATCCAGAAACTTTTTTCATAGCTTTTGTTTGCGCTGAAGAACCAACCCTAGAAACTGATAGTCCTACGTTAATTGCTGGTCTGATCCCTTGGTTAAAAAGTTCAGTTTCTAAGAAAATTTGACCATCTGTTATTGAAATTACGTTAGTTGGAATAAACGCAGATACGTCACCACCTTGTGTTTCAATAATTGGAAGTGCTGTTAAAGAACCTCCACCATGCTCATCACTTAATTTTGCAGCTCTTTCTAACAGTCTGCTATGAAGATAGAATACATCACCAGGATAAGCTTCACGTCCTGGAGGTCTTCTTAACAATAGAGACATTTGTCTATAAGCAACAGCCTGCTTAGATAAATCATCATAAATAATTAATCCATGCATTCCATTATCTCTAAAATATTCACCCATAGTACACCCTGTATAAGGTGCTAAAAACTGAAGTGGTGCCGAGTCAGATGCTGTTGCTGCAACGATTGTTGTATATTCCATTGCTCCAGCCTCTTCTAATGTTTTTTGGATTTGTCTTACAGTTGATCTTTTTTGACCAATCGCTACATAAATGCAATAAAGTTTTTGTTTCTCATCACCAGACTCATTAATTTTCTTTTGGTTAATAATTGCATCGATTGCAACTGCAGTTTTGCCCGTTTGTCTGTCTCCAATAATTAATTCACGTTGACCCCTTCCAACTGGAACTAAACTATCAATAGATTTTAGACCTGTTTGCATAGGTTCACTAACTGATTGTCTTGGAATAATTCCAGGAGCTTTAACTTCAACTCTACTTTTTTTAACACTTTTATCCAATGGTCCTTTGCCATCAATTGGATTTCCTAACCCATCAACAACTCTACCTAATAATTCTTTTCCAACCGGAGTATCAACAATGTTTCCAGTTCTTTTAACTGTATCACCTTCTTTAATATTTCTGTCATCTCCAAAGATTACAACTCCAACATTTTCACTTTCTAAGTTTAAGGCCATACCTTTAGATCCATCAGCAAACTCAACCATCTCTCCAGCCTGAACATTATCAAGACCATAAATTCTAGCAATACCATCTCCTACTGATAATACTTGCCCAACTTCGGTTACTTCTGCTTTATCACCAAAATTTTTAATTTGTTCTTTTAGTATCTTTGTTACTTCTGAAGGATTTATTTCCATTTATGCCTCTATCATTCTGTTTTCGATTTGTTGTAATTTATTTTTAATTGAGGTATCCACCATAGTGCTTCCAACTTGCACTACTAAACCTCCTATTAAACTTTCGTCATGTTTGTAGTTTAATTTTATTTTAGAACTAAAGTTTTTAGTAAGTTCATCTGTGATTTTAGAAATCTCATCACTAGATAGTTCTTTTGCAGACTTTAATTCAGCTTTTAATTCTCCTCTTTTTTGAGAACAAGTTTCTATAAAACTCTTTAAGATTTGCTCAACATAAAAAAAACGTCTTTTTGTAACTAGAAAACTTAAAAAACTTTTTAATAATGTTTCAAATTTATTATTATCAGAAATACTGCTAATAACTTTTAAAAGATCATCTTTGTTGTTTGTTGGATCCTTAATCAAATTTGAAAAATCTTTACTAGAGGAAATCAAATTTAAGATAGATAAGGATTGATCTTCTACTTGTGCAAGAACATTGTTTTCGCTAGCAAGCTCATATAAAGCTAAAGAATATCTTTCAGCTGAAGTTATTGAAAATCCCTTATTTTTACTCAACTTGGTACCTCTGTTATGTTGAAGATTATTTTAAAATCACGCTCTAATTAGCATATGACTATTATGTCTTCAAGTAGCACATTCGATTAAAAGGCCTTTTTTTAAAGGTTAATTGAAGTTTATTGGATCAACATCAACTGAAAGTTTTATTCCTGATGAAAATTTGTAATTTGGGATAATTTCAGCGATTGAATTCTGTAATTTGAGAGATTTTGAGCCCCTAATTAACATTCTTATTCTAAATTTTCTTTTTAATCTAAAAATTGGTGCACTAACTGGTCCTAACACTCTTCCATTAATTTTTTTTTCAATAAAATTTTTAAAATAAAAAGCTTCTTTTTCTAATTTTGTTTCATTGTCACCTGTTAAAATTAAAGAAATAAATCTTTGAAATGGTGGAAGCTTGTTTTGTCTTCTAATATCTAATTCTCTATCAAGAAAGACATCAGGATTACTATTTGTTAAATCAGAAATCATTTTGGTATTAGTATTATAAGTTTGAAAATACACAGTTGCTGGTTTCCCAGTTCTCCCTGCACGTCCAGAAAGTTGATGATATAACTGTAAGTTTTTTTCAGCTCCTCTTAAATCATGTCCTTGTGAGGAAAGATCAATATCAACTACCACAATACAATTAAGACTTGGAAAATGAAAGCCTTTTGAGATTAGCTGTGTCCCAACTAAAATTTGAACTTCATTATTAATTATTTTTTCTAGTTTATCACTAGAGTCTTTTTTATTCATTGTATCACTTGAAAAAATTTCAATTTTTTTTGATGGAAAGTTTTTTTTAACTTCTTCTGATATTCTTTCAACACCAGGACCACTAAAAATAAATTCACAATCCCCATCTTTTACGCAAGTTCTTTTTAAAGATGATTTAAAACCACAATAATGGCACAATAAATTATTCTTTTTTTTATGATAAACTAAATTAATTGAACAATTAGGACATGAGTAACTATTGAAGCATTTGTTGCAAAGTACATGTGGAGAAAACCCTCGTCTATTTAAAAAAAATAACACTTGATCATTTTTATCAAGATGAAAATTTACTTTCTCAATTATTTTTTTTGAAAGCCATGATTGTTTTTCTAATTTAGTATCATTTAGATTTATTATTTCATAATTTGGTAAAGATGCGTTTTGATAACGTTTTTCTAATTTTGAGATACTATATTTACCTTTTTTAATATTTTCATAAGTTTCAATTGATGGAACTGCAGTTATTAAATTGATAGGGATATTTTCAAATGATGCTCTTGAAATAGCCATATCTCTTGCATTATATGTAACACCCTCGTCTTGTTTGTAAGATTGATCATGTTCTTCATCAACAATAATTAAACCTAGTTTTTTAAATGGTAAAAATAATGATGATCTTGCACCTATAACAACTTTAATTTCTCCATTTGCAATTCCACTCCAAATAATTTCTTTCTTTTTTTTTGTAATACCGGAGTGCCAAACTGCTGGTGTAAAACCAAAAAATTCTATAAATTTTTTTTCAAATTGACCTGTTAAGCCGATTTCTGGTAATAAAATTAAGCCTTGAAAACCTTTGTTTATTAAATCTTTAAGGGCTTCGAAATAAACCATGGTTTTTCCTGAACCTGTTGTTCCTTGAAGAACATGAACTCTAAATTTTTGATTGGAATCATTCATTTTTTTAAGAGATTTTTTTTGTTCCTCAGAAAGCTTTATTGAATTTTTTTTGGTATTTATGTCAAAAATTTTATAGGTATCTTTATGAAACTTTTCTATAGCATTACTACTTAACAAAACTAATTTTAAAGCCATTCCTTTAGGAATTATATTGTACTCTGAAAACCAGTTAAGGAATTTCATTGTGGTTTTTTTTAACGGAATAACATCTAATTTTTTTAGAACATTCTTTATCTTAAAATTTCTATTATTTTTCTTCTCAAATTCATCCCAAACTACTCCTGTGATCTTAGATTTACCAAAAGGTACCACCACATAATCACCTACCTTTAAATCAATATCACTCTCGTAGGTAAAAGGATGATTAAATATATTTGGTAAAAGAATCGGTACTTTCATATTTTAATAATATGAAAATTTATTAAGAGTGTATTGCTCTTTTATCTACTGATAATGCTGCTTCTTTAACAGCTTCTGAAAATGTTGGATGAGCATGACAGGTTCTTGCTATATCTTCTGAACTTGCACCAAATTCCATAGCAACTCCTATTTCTGCGATAAGTTCTCCTGCATGAGGGCCAATAATGTGAGCACCTAAAACTTTATCGGTAGTTTCATCTGCTAAAATTTTAACAAAGCCTTCTGCATCATCTATGGCTTTTGCTCTAGAGTTTGCCATGAATGAAAACTTACCAATTTTATATTTTGTGTTTAATTCTTTTAATTGTTCTTCTGTCTTACCAATTGATGCTACTTCGGGTGTTGTGTAAACAACTCCAGGAATTGTATCATAATTAACATGACCTGATTGACCTGCAATATTTTCGGCAACTGCAACTCCTTCATCTTCTGCTTTATGAGCAAGCATTGGTCCGCTTATAACATCGCCTATTGCATAAATATTATTAATATTAGTTTTAAACGTATTGTCTGTTTTAACTCTTTTTCTTTCATCTAATTCAACACCAGCAGCTTCTAGGTTTAAACCATTAGTGTTTGCTTTCCTTCCAACTGAAATAAGCACAACATCACAATCAAAATTATTTTTTTTACCATCTTTATCAACTGTTGAAACAAGTGCTCCTGTTTTATTATTTTGGATAGCCTCTACTTTATTTTGCATATTAAATTTGATACCTTGTTTTTTCAAAATCTTCATAAATTCTGAGGAAATTTCTTTATCCATGCCTGGAGTAATATGATCTAAATATTCTACTACTTCCACTTCTGCTCCTAATCTTGACCAAACAGAGCCCATTTCTAATCCTATGTAGCCACCACCAACAACAACCATTTTTTTTGGAACTTTATCTAATTTTAATGCGCCCGTTGAAGATACAATGACTTTCTCATCAATTTCTATTCCAGGTAAAGACACTGCCACAGAACCAGTTGCTATCACTGTTTTTTCAGCTTCGATGATGGTCTCTTTATTTTGATCGTCTTTAATTATGATTTCATTTTTAGAGTTGAAGCTTCCAGTTCCTTTGTAATAAGTAACCTTGTTTTTCTTTAATAAAAACTCCACACCTTTTGTAAGTATAGTCACTGCTTTATCTTTACTTTTCATCATTTTTTCAAGATTAAGCTTAACTTCACCGACTTCAATTCCTTTGCTAGATAGGTTTTGAACTTTGTGAAATTCTTCAGATAGATTTAATAAACTTTTTGAAGGTATACATCCAACATTTAAACAAGTTCCTCCAAGAGATCCTCTAGATTCAATACACGCTGTTTTTAATCCAAGTTGAGCGAGTCTAATAGCACAAACATACCCACCAGGACCTCCTCCAATTACTACTGCTTGAAATTTTTCTGACATTTAAATATCCAAAAACAACCTTCTAGGGTCCTCTAAATTTTCTTTAACCATTTTTAAAAATGAAACCGACTCTTTGCCATCAATTATTCTATGATCGTACGATAAAGCTAAATACATAATGGGTCTTATTTTTATTTCTCCATCAACAACAACAGGTCTTTCGACAATATTATGCATTCCAAGTACTCCCGATTGAGGAAGGTTTAGAATTGGAGTTGATAACATTGATCCATAAACTCCTCCATTACTTATTGTAAAAGTTCCTCCTTGAAGATCTTCAATAGTTAATTTTCCATCTCTTGCTTTTTCTGAAATTTCTTTAATATTTTTTTCAATATCAGCAAATGATAATTCATCAGCATCTCTTAATACAGGTACTACCAAACCTTTTTCCGTTCCTACAGCAAAACTAAGATTGTAATAATTTTTATAAACTATTTCATCCCCGTCTATTTCAGCATTAACCGCTGGAAAAATTTTTAACGCAACTACGCATGCTTTAACAAAAAAAGACATGAAGCCCAATTTTATTCCATAACGGTTTTGAAAATCTTGCTGATTTTCTTTTCTCATTTCCATAATATTCGTCATATCAACTTCATTAAATGTAGTTAATAAAGCTGCATTTTCTTGAGCTTGTTTTAATCTCTTTGCTATTGTTTGTCTTAGTCTGGTCATTTTAATTCTTTCTTCTTGACCATACTGAGCTTTTCTTTCTGAGGGTTGTGGATTGGTTCCCATTAAACTAATAAGATCTCCTTTTAAAACTCTCCCATCTTTTCCAGACCCTTTAATTGAATTAATATCTATTTTATTCTCAACAACTATTTTTCTAACAGCTGGTGAAAGTGTTTGATTATCTTTATCTTGACTAATTTTTTTTTCTTCAGGCACTTCATCAGTTAAAACTAATGGTTTTTCTTTTTGACTTTCTTTCTTTGGTTTTTCCTCAAAAACTTTTGGCTCTTTTTTTGGGGTGTCTAATTTTATAACATTATTTTCTTTCGATGTAGGTTCAATTTTTTTAATTTCTTCTTTTTTAACTGATCCTGAAGATCCATTATCAGAGACTGAGCCCAATAAAGCTCCAACTTCTACTACCGAACCATCTTTTGAGTTTATTTCTGTCAACACACCAGTTATTGGTGATGGCACTTCTAGATTAACTTTATCTGTTTCAAGCTCTACAATTGGCTCATCTGCTTCAACAGTATCACCAGCGTTCTTTAACCATTTTGCAACAGTTGCTTCAGTAATACTTTCACCAAGGACAGGAACTACAATTTTTTCACTCATCTATATTATTCAAAAACCTTATTAATTATTTCTTGTTGTTGAGAAATGTGTCTTTTTGCATATCCTGTTGCAGGTGATGCATCTGGACTTCTTCCAATATAAGAAATTGAGTTATTATTAGCCTTAATAGTATCTAATGTCCATTGGATATAATCTCTTACTGAAAACCAAGCCCCCATATTTTTAGGCTCTTCCTGACACCAAAAAAATTTAGCATTCTTCGCGTACGGTTTAAGCTCTTTTACAAGAGTTTTTGCTGGAAATGGATAAAGTTGTTCTATTCTAAATAAAATCACATCATCTTTTTTTAATTTTTCTCTAGCCTCTAGTAAATCGAAATAAACTTTACCAGAACACATAATTACTTTTTTTATCTCAGAACTTTTTTTTAACTTTATAAAACCTTTGGTTTGCGGATCTACTGCATGATCCCATAGTATTCTATGAAAAGAGTTTGTTTTACTAAAATCTTCTATATTTGAAACACAATATTTGTTTCTAAGTAATGATTTTGGGGTCATCATAATTAATGGTTTTCTAAAATCTCTAAGCATTTGTCGTCTTAGAGCATGAAAATAGTTTGCAGGTGTTGTACAATTCATTACTTGCATATTATCATTTGAGCACAATTGTAAAAATCTTTCTAATCTAGCTGATGAATGTTCTGGTCCTTGACCTTCATATCCATGTGGTAGTAGCATTACTAATCCAGATGCTCTTCGCCATTTTCTCTCACCTGATGCTATAAATTGATCTATAACAACTTGTGCTCCATTTGCAAAATCTCCAAACTGTGCTTCCCAAAGAGTAAGTGTATTTGGTTCCACTAAACTATAACCATACTCAAATCCTAAAACAGCTAGTTCAGATAAAAAGCTATCAACCACCTCAAATTGTTTTTGATTGTTTGAAATATTATTTAAAGGAACATATCGGCTGTTATCTTTTTGATTTCTTAATACAGAGTGTCTTTGACTAAAAGTTCCTCTTCCAGAGTCTTGACCAACCAATCGTACTGGATATCCATCTTCTAATAAAGATCCAAAGGCTAAAGCTTCTGCAGTTGACCAATCAATATTATTTCCATTTTTAACAGACTCTCTTCTGTTTTTTAATATTTTTACAATTGTTTTATGTAAATTTAATTCATCTGAAGATACATTTATTTTTTCTGAAATTTCTAAAAGTTTTTTAATATCTGCTCCAGTAATTCCCCTCTTATCTTTACCTTTTTCAGGTTTGTAAGCTGACCATGTGCCCTCAAACCAGGCAATTTTTGGCTTATAGTCTTTTGCATTTTTAAATTGATCATCGAGTAAATTTTTAAAAGTTTTTATTGAGTTATTTAAACTCTCGTTTGAAATAACATTTTCATCTACAAGTTTCTTTCCATAGACATTTGTAGTTGAGGGATGTGACCTAATTTTTTCATACATCAAAGGTTGAGTAAACGATGGTTCGTCCCCTTCATTATGGCCAAATCTTCTATAACAAATTAAATCCACTACTACGTCTCTATTGAATTTCAGTCTAAATTCAGTTGCTATTCTAGCCGCATAAACAACTGCTTCTGGGTCATCACCATTAGCGTGAATTATTGGAGCATCAACCATTTTTGCAACATCCGAAGGATATGGAGAAGATCGAGCAAATCTTGGGCTAGTCGTAAAACCTATTTGATTATTAACTATAATATGAATTGTGCCACCTGTGTTATGACCAGGCAGTCCAGACATAGCAAAACATTCGGCTACAACACCTTGACCAGCGAAAGCAGCATCTCCATGAATTAATATTGGAATAACTTTATTTCTTTCTTTATCTTTATGAAAATATTGTTTTGCTCTTGTTTGACCAAGCACAACTGGATTAACTGCTTCTAGATGTGATGGGTTATCTGTTAAGCTTACATGAACAGAATTTCCATCAAACTCTCTATTAGATGAAGCTCCCAAATGATATTTAACGTCTCCGGCACCTTCCTCTGAAGAGTTGCCAAATTCTCCAGCAAATTCATTAAATATTCTTTTGTATGATTTTTGTAAAACATTAGCTAAGACATTTAATCTTCCTCTATGAGACATTCCAATCTTAACTTCTTTAACTTGAGATTGTCCGCTAATTTTAATTATCTGCTCTAGAGCTGGTATTAAACTTTCTCCACCATCTAATCCAAATCTTTTTGTTCCAACATATTTTGTGTGAAGAAATTTTTCAAAACCTTCAGCTTGAATTAATTTATTTAAAATAGCTTCCTTACCATTTTTTGTAAAATTTAAATTATCTTTTGATTTTTCTATTCTATCTCTAAACCATTTTCTTTCTGTTGGATTCGAAATATGCATGTATTCATATCCAACAGGTCCACAATAAGTTTTTTTTAAGAATCCGAGTATTTCCTTAATATTTGAACTTTGTTTATTGATTACTCCACCAAGATAAATATTTTTTTGATAATCTGCTTTTTTAAAACCAAAAGAATCAGGATGCAATTCATCTAAGTAATCTGATTTAAGTAATCCAAGTGGATCTAATTTAGCTATAAGATGTCCTCGTTGTCTGTATGATCTAATCATCGAAACAGCTTTTATTGAGTCCTCGTTTGATCCAGATGAACTTAGGTTTGTATTATTGCTAATAGAAACATCACCGTAGGAATTATAATCCTCTTGATCAATTTTTTTTTGAAGTTCGTCAATATCTATCTTATCATTTTTTGGCCCCCATGACGGACCATTAATTTCTTTTGCAACAATATTTAATTCATCTCCGATACCTTCAAAATAATCTCTCCAACTATCAGGTAAATCTTCATCTTTATTAACAAACTTAAGGTACATTCGTTCAATAAATGCACTATTAGATTTGTTTAAAAATGAAGTTTTTTCGTATTCAAGATTTTTTGATGCTGACATCTATTTATTTAATATAATCCTCTTATATTATTTTTCAATTTGACAATTTATTAAATAAAGTTTTTCCAATTATTGATGGCGATTTAGCGACAGTAATGCCCGATTCTTCCATTTTCTTAATCTTATCTTCAGCACCACCTTTTCCTCCTGAGATGATAGCCCCTGCATGACCCATTCTACGTCCTGGAGGAGCAGTAATTCCAGCAATAAAACCAACAATTGGTTTTTTAATTTTGTGATTTTTAACAAACTCTGCAGCTTCTTCTTCTGCTGTGCCTCCAATTTCCCCTATCATTAAAATAGATTCTGTTTCTTCATCATTTAAAAATAAATCTAAACAATCAATAAAGTTTGTTCCATTAATTGGATCACCCCCAATACCAATACAAGTTGATTGTCCTAAGCCATTCTCAGTCGTTTGTGCAACCGCTTCATAAGTTAGAGTTCCAGATCTAGATACAATACCAACTGATCCTCTTTTATGTATGTTTCCTGGCATAATTCCAATTTTACATTCATCTGGAGTAATTATTCCTGGGCAATTTGGTCCAATCAATCTACTTTTTGAACCATTTAATTTTTGTCTAACTTTAAGCATATCCTGAACTGGGATGCCTTCTGTAATACAAACAATTAATTCTACTGAGGCTTCTATAGCTTCAATAATGGCTGCCGCTGCAAATTTAGCAGGCACATAAATCATTGTTGCATCTGCACCAACACTTTTTTTTGCCTCCATAACACTATTGAAGACAGGTCGATCTAAATGTTTTTGACCACCTTTTTTGGGAGTTACTCCACCCACTAAATTGGTCCCATATTTTATTGCTTGTTCAGAATGAAAAGTACCATGAGCACCAGTGAAACCTTGGCAGATTACTTTTGTATTTTTATTCACTAAAACAGACATATTATTTTATTGCTTCAACAATTTTTTTTGCAGCATCATCTAAATTTTCAGCAGATATTAGTTTTAATCCTGAGCTGTCTAATATTTCTTTTCCTTCTTTGAAATTTGTTCCTGCAAGTCTTACAACCAATGGAACGCTAATATTTATTTCTTTAGCCGCATCAACAACTCCTTGAGCAAGAACATCACATCTCATTATTCCACCAAAAATATTTACTAAAATTCCTTTAACATTTTTATCTGATAGAATTATCTTTAGAGCAGCAGATACTTTCTCTTTTGACGCTCCACCACCAACATCTAAAAAATTAGCTGGTTCTTTTCCATATAATTTAATTATATCCATAGTTGCCATAGCTAATCCTGCACCATTAACCATACAACCAATGCTTCCATCTAACTTAATGTAAGCTAAATCATGCTTGCTTGCTTCTATTTCTGTTGGATCTTCTTCATTTAAATCTCTTAGTTCAACAATTTCTGGATGTCTAAATAAAGCGTTAGAATCAAAATTTACTTTTGCGTCCAAACAAATTATTTTTTCTTCTTTAGTTAAAATTAGTGGATTAACTTCAACCATATTTGCATCAGTGCTTAAAAACATTTGATAAATTGATTTTATTAGCGAAATTGCTTGTATTTTTGAGCCATCGCTTAAGCTAAAGATCTTAACTATCTCCTCGCAATCTTTGTCCGAAATTTCATTATTTATATCAACTTTAGTTGTGATTATTTTTTCTGGTGTACTACTTGCTACTTCTTCAATATCCATTCCACCCTGATCACTAGATATAAAGGCTATTTTTGAACTAGCTCTGTCGACTAAACAAGATAAATAAAACTCTTTGTCTATGTTTGATGACTCTTCAACATACAATCTCTTTACTTCTCTTCCCTCAGGACCTGTTTGATGAGTAACTAAAGTTTTTCCCATCATCTCTTTTGCTGCTTCATTTAATTCTTCAATAGTGTCTAAAATTTTTACACCTCCAGCTTTTCCTCTTCCACCTGCATGGATTTGAGCTTTTAGAACATATTTTTTTGTATTTAATGATTTTGCTTTCTCTACTAATTCATCAACAGAAAGTGCAAAGACACCCTCTGGTACAGTTGCACCATATTTCTTTAAGATTTGTTTTGCTTGGTGTTCGTGAATATTCATTATTATTTAGAAAGATCAGGATCTATTTTAGATGCTGCTTCCCATAGAGCTTTAACCGCATCAATAGAATGCATAAATTCTTTTTTTTCTTTATCATCTAAATCAACTTGCTCAATTTTTTCCACTCCATCTTTTCCAATAGTTACTGGAACACCCGCATAAACATTGTTTACACCATATTCTCCATTTAATTGAATAGCACACGGTAGTAATTTTTTTTCATCTCTTAAGTATGCTTCTGCCATCTGAACTCCTGATGCTGCGGGTGCATAAAATGCAGATCCTTTTTCAAGATATTTCACTATTTCAGCTCCACCATCTCTAGTTCTTTGATTTATTTCCTCTAATCTTTCTTGAGAAATTTTTCCCTCTTTTACTAAATCAAGTAAAGGTTTTCCTGAAACTTTCGTAAATCTAGGCATTGGCACCATAGTATCTCCATGTCCACCCATTACCATTGCATCTATTTCTTTTACAGGAACATTTAATTCTAAAGATAAAAATAATTTAAATCTTGAGCTATCTAAAATTCCAGCCATCCCAACAACCTTGTTAGCAGGTAAACCAGAAAATTTTTGGAATGCCATAACCATAACATCCAGAGGATTGGTAATACATATAACAAAAGCATTAGGAGCATTTTGCTTTATTCCTTCAGCTACTTGTTTTATAATTTTTAAATTAATTCCCAATAAATCATCTCTGCTCATACCTGGTTTTCTAGGCACTCCAGCAGTAATAATGATTACATCTGAGTCTTTAATATCTTTATAATCATCTGTACCTGAAAATTTGACATTAAAACCATCTACAGATGAGGACTGGGCTATATCAAGCGCTTTTCCTTTTGCTATTCCGCTTGCTACATCAAACAAAACTACTTCATTTACTAATTCTTTTGTTCCAATTAAATGCGCTAATGTTCCACCTATCTGACCTGCGCCAATTAAAGATATTTTACTCATTTTATTTCCTTATTTCATTGTTGGCATTACAAATTCCGCATTTGAACGAATACCTGATGGCCATCTTGATGTTACTGTTTTTAATTTTGTATAAAATTTTATTCCTTCCATACCGTGCATTGCACTATCTCCAAATAAAGATCTTTTCCATCCTCCAAAACTATGAAATGCCATTGGAACTGGAATTGGGACATTAATACCAACCATACCTACTTGAATTTTACTTGCGAAAGTTCTACCCACATCGCCGTCCCTTGTGTAAATACTTACACCATTTCCATACTCATGATCATTAATTAATTTAGCTGCATCTTCAAAAGTTTTTACTCTTATAACTGATAGAACTGGGCCAAATATTTCCTCTTTATAAACTCTCATATCTTTTGAAACATGATCAAACAAACAACCACCAATATAAAAACCATTTTCATAACCTTGGAGTTTTAAGTTTCTTCCATCTACAACTAGTTTTGCTCCTTCTTCAACACCAAGGTCTACATAGCTTTTAACTTTTTCTAAATGTTCCTTAGTAACTAGTGGTCCCATTTCTGAAGTTTTATCCATACCTGGACCAACTTTTAGAGCTTCAGCTTTTTTTGATAATCTTGAAACTAACTCATCACCTATATCTCCTACAGCCACTGCAACAGATTGAGCCATGCATCTTTCACCAGCTGAGCCATACGCTGCACCCATTAATCCATTTACAGCTCCATCTAAATCACAGTCAGGCATAACTACTAAATGGTTTTTTGCTCCTCCCAGTGCCTGAACTCTTTTTTCATTTTTAGCTGAATTTTCGTAAATATATTTGGCAATTGGTGTTGATCCTACAAAGCTTACTGCTTTTACATCTTTGTTTTCTAGTATTGCATCAACCGACTCTTTATCTCCATTAATAACATTAAATACACCATCTGGAAGTCCCGCTTCTTTAAGTAATTGCGCTAATTTAATTGCACATGAAGGATCTTTTTCTGAAGGCTTGAGTATAAAAGTATTTCCACATGCTATAGCTATTGGAAACATCCACATTGGAACCATTGCTGGAAAGTTAAAAGGTGTAATTCCAGCCACTACTCCCAATGGTTGTCTCATTGACCAGCTATCAACGTTAGTTCCCACATTTTCTGAAAACTCACCTTTTAATAAGTGAGGAATTCCACAAGCAAATTCAACTACCTCTAATCCTCTTGTTAATGAGCCTTGTGCATCGTCATAAACTTTACCATGTTCCGAAACTATTAACTTTGTAAGTTCATCAGAATTTTTTTCAATTAATTCTTTAAATTTAAACATTACTCTTGCTCTTTGAAGGGAGGGTTTTAATGACCAAGTTTCAAAAGCTTTTTTTGCAACTTCAACCGCTTGATCTAAATCTGATTTTGAAGCAAGTCTCACTTCTGACTCTTGTTCGCCAGTTGCTGGGTTGTAAACCTTACCTTTTTTATCTGATGAACCAGGAATAATTTTTCCACATACGAAGTGCTCTATTAATTTCATGAATACGGTCTTTTAAATCAAAAATGCTTGTTAGTCTATTTAAACATTAGCTGTAGCAATCATTTTTTTAATTTCTGCAATTGCTTTTGCTGGATTCAAGCCTTTTGGACAAGCATTTGTACAATTTAGAATGGTATGGCATCTGTAAAGTTTTAATTCATCTGCAACTTTTTTTAATCTAGCTTTTCTTTCTTCGTCTCTACTATCAATGATCCATCTATAAGCTTGAAGAAGAACTGCAGGACCTAAGTATTTGTCTCCATTCCACCAATAACTCGGGCAAGATGTTGAACAACATGCACACATAATGCACTCATAAGCACCGTCAAGTTTAGCTCTTTCTTCTTTTGATTGTACTATTTCAGTTTTTTCTTTGGTCGAATTATTTTTTAACCAAGGCTCAATAGATTGATATTGTTTATAAAGTCCATCTAAGTCACCAATTAAATCTCTTTTAACTTTTAAATGTGGTAATGGATAAATATCTATATCACCATCAATCTCAGCGTGAGGCATGGTACATGCAAGGCCATTTTTGCCTCCCATGTTCATAGCGCAAGATCCACAAACTCCGTGTGCACAGGATCTTCGATAAGCTAATGTTGGATCAATTTCATTCTTAATTTTATTTAAAATATCTAAAACTTTTGAAGGACAATTATCCATATCCACTTCATAGGTATCTAACCTAGGATTTTCTCCTGTAGAAGGGTCCCATCTATAAACGTTAACTTTTCTTATATTTTTTGAACCAGTTTTGTCTTGATAATATTTACCTTTTGTTACTTCAGAATCTTTAGGTAAATTTATTTGCACCATTAATAAACTCGTTCTTGTGGAGGAAAATATTGTACTTCATTTGTCAAAGTAGATTTATGCACCTCTCTGTAACTAATTTTCGTATTTTTGCCATCACACCAAGCAAGAGTATGTTGCATAAATTTTTCATCATCTCTTTTAGGAAAATCTTCTCTAGCATGTGCTCCTCTACTTTCTTTTCTATTAAATGCAGAGTCTACTGTCACTACAGCTTGTCTAATTAAATTATCAAACTCTAAAGTTTCTACTAAATCAGTATTAAATACTAAAGACTTATCTTTTACTGATATAGATTCTAATCCATCATAAGTTTTTCGAATTTCTTCAACCCCTTCTTTTAGAGTTTTTTCTGTTCTAAAAACAGCACATTTAGATTGCATCGTCTTCTGCATTTCCAGTCTTAATTCAGCTGTGCCTGTATCTCCATTTGCATTTCTAATTTTATCAAATCTATCAATGCATTTTTGTGTTTCATTCTCACTAATTTCTTCATGGGGTGTTCCTGGTTTAACTAATTCAGAAGCTCTTTTTGCTGCTGCTCTTCCAAAAACAACTAAGTCAATTAAAGAGTTAGAACCTAATCTATTAGCTCCATGAACTGAAACACATGCTGCCTCACCAATTGCCATTAGTCCTGGCACTGTTTTTTCAGAACCATTCACTGTCAGAACTTCTCCTTTATAATTTGTTGGAATACCTCCCATATTATAGTGAACAGTTGGTACTACAGGAATTGGTTCTTTAGTAACATCAACATTCGCAAATAATCTTGCAGCATCAGTAATTCCTGGCAATCTGCTTTCAATAATTTCTTTATCTAAATGACTTAAGTTTAGATGGACATGATCTTGATCTTTTCCAACTCCTCTTCCTTCATTAATCTCAATTGACATTGACCTACTAACTACATCTCTTGATGCTAGATCTTTTGCATTTGGGGCATATCTTTCCATAAATCTCTCCCCTTTAGAATTTGTAAGGTAACCTCCTTCACCTCTAGCTCCTTCTGTTATTAAAGTACCATGACCATATATTCCAGTTGGATGAAATTGTACAAATTCCATATCTTGCAAAGGCAATCCAGCTCTCAATACCATTGCATTACCATCACCTGTACAAGTATGAGCAGAGGTTGCTGAATAATAAACTTTTCCATAACCTCCTGTTGCAATTATAACTGTATGAGCTCTAAATCTATGTATCGTTCCATCATTTAAATTCCAGGCAATCAAACCTTTGCACTCACCATCTTTCATTAATAAATCTAGAGCAAAATATTCTATAAAAAATTCTGTATTATGTTTTAAAGCTTGTCCATAAAGTGTGTGAAGTATTGCGTGACCTGTTCTATCTGCTGCTGCACAAGTTCTTTGGACTATGCCATTTCCATAATTTTTTGTCATCCCTCCAAAAGGTCTTTGATAAATCTTTCCCTCTTCAGTTCTGCTAAATGGTACACCATATTTTTCTAATTCAATTACTGCTTTTGGAGCTTCTTTACATAAATATTCGATACTATCTTGATCCCCTAACCAATCAGCACCTTTAACAGTATCATACATGTGCCATCTCCAGTCATCTTCGCCCATATTACCTAATGCAGCTGAAATTCCACCTTGAGCAGCTGAAGTATGACTTCTAGTTGGAAAAACTTTTGAAATACATGCTGTTTTTAATCCAGCCTCACTTAAACCTACTGCAGCTCTTAAACCAGATCCACCTGCTCCAAGAACAACAACGTCATATTCATGATCAATAATTTTATAAGAACTCATTAGTTAAGATTAAATAAAAAAATAATTGTTAATAATGGAATGATTATAGCAGAAATAAATAATAGTCTGTTTGCGACATATTTGATTTTATCATCAGTAATATAGTCTTCAAAAACCTCACTTATGGTTAGTGAGGAAAAAAAATAAGCAAAAATAATAAATAAGCTAAATAAAAACTTAGAGACTGGGTTAGTAAAAAATTTTACAACATCTAAATAGTCATTATCATAAATTTTTACAAAATTAATAATAAACCAAAACATCAAAGGTAATAAAATTACCGATGAGATCTTAAGGAATATCCATTTTTTTGTAGCTAAATTCATATTAAATAAAATTTTTACCTATTAAATAAATCAGAATAGTTAATAGAAATGATCCAAAAATAACCATAAGACCTGATAGGCGAGATGTTTGTAATTCAAAACCATAACCCATATCCATTAATAAATGTCTGATCTCACTAAGCATTTGAAAACTAAAAGACCAAACTAATCCCAATATAATAAATTTGCCAAAAAAAGAATTTAGAAATTGATTGATAGAGTTGTAGTTCACATCTCCTAGAACTAATAAAGAAACCCAAATACAAATTAGCGTTATCGCAATGACGTTAATAATTCCTGTTATTCGGTGAGAAATAGACACTAGAGATGAGATGTGCCATCTATAAATCTGTATATGGGGAGATAATGGATTTTTATTTTCCATAAAAATTGTTTTTAATTAATGTTTCTGCAATCTCAACTGCATTTAAGGCTGCACCTCTTAAAAGATTATCTGATACAATCCACAAATTTAAACCATTAGTTACCGTCTTATCCTCTCTTATTCTTGAAATAAAAGTTTCGTCTTTTCCCTCAGCCTCTAAGGGTGTTGAATAACCTCCGTCAGCTCGTTCATCAACTACTTTACAGCCTTCAAAATTATCTAAAGCTTCTCTAACTTTTTCTAATGTAAAAGGTTTTTTAAATTCTATATTAACCGCCTCTGAGTGAGAGACTAATACGGGCAATCTTACACAAGTAGCGGTTAGATCTATATCATTGTCTAAAATCTTTTTTGTTTCATTTGTCATCTTAAGTTCTTCTTTTGTGTAACCATCATTTGCAAATACATCTATGTGAGGAATTGCATTAAATGCAATTTGTTTTGTAAAATTTTTAGACTCAACTTTATTGTTCTGTAGAACTTGTTTCGTTTGCTCTATCAATTCATCCATTGGAGCCTTGCCTCCTCCTGAAACTGATTGATATGTTGAAACAACTATTCTTTTAATCTTGAATAAATCATGTAACGGCTTTAGTGCTATTACTAGTTGAGCTGTTGAGCAATTTGGATTTGCAATAATATTTTTTTTAATATCATTTAGATGGTCTGAGTTTACCTGGGGCACTATTAAAGGAACATCTGGGTCCATTCTGTAAAAACTTGAATTATCAATTACCAAAGAATGTTTAGCTGCAATTTCAGCAAAATCTTCTGAAATTTTTCCCCCAGCTGCAAAAAAAGTAATTTTTACTTTTGAAAAATCAAAAGTCTCTAAATCAATTACCTCATTCTCTTTCCCATTAAAATTAATTTTAGATCCAGCACTTCTAGATGAAGCTAATAAATATAAATTATCTATAGCTAGTTCTTTCTTTTCTAGAACTTCCAATATTTTTCTACCAACATTACCAGTGGCTCCAACGATAGCTATATTCATGATTTTGTTAAAGTTTATACTAAATGAAAGGTAAATCGCAAACGTTTCCATTGCAAATATTGCCGTTTATCTCTGCTTTAACACTTTGAGATACTTCCCAATGAGGTTTTTTCATCATAGCTATACCAATAACTTTTCCAAAATGTGGGGAATAGCATGCTGACCTCAATTCTCCAATAATATTATCACCATCATCTTTTAGATCTAATGATCCTGATAAACTAACTTCTTTGGCATCAAATTTAATACCCATAAGTTTTTTTTTAATTCCTTCTAATTTAACTTTTTTTAGTTCTTCTTTTCCTAAAAAATTGATTTCACTATCTAATGAAACATATTGATCAAAACCACATTCAAGAGGATTGTCATTGTTATCAAAATCATTTCCGTACGAAAGCAGCCCACTTTCAATTCTTTCAATTAAATTTGGGCAACCTGGTTTAACATTAAATTCTTCTCCAACCTCAAATAGGTGGTCATACAATCTCTGTCCTGATTGTGTATTTTGAACATACACCTCAAATCCCCCTTGTTTAGACCATCCAGATCTAGCAATTAAATGTTTTGCTCCTTCAAAATCAAAATAATTAAAACCAAAAAATTTTAATTCTTTAATTATTTTTCCAAATACCTTCTCCATTAAATCAAAAGATTTAGGACCTTGAACAGCAATAATATCAACAACTGGTTCAATAATTTTAACATCAAATTTATGTCCAGATGCTAAACCTTTTGCAAAAAAAATCACATCTGAGTCAGCAATTGATATCCACCATTTATCTTCTGCTAACTTTAAAACTACTGGATCATTAACTAAATTTCCTGAATCATCAATAATTGGACAATAATAACATCTGCCAATTTTTGATTTTGATAAATCTCTACACGTCATTAATTGAACAAGTTTTGCAGAGTCTTTTCCTTGAATTTCAACTTGTCGTTCAGCTGCTACATCCCAAACTTGAACATCTTTTTTCAAATGCTCATAAGAGTCTGCGATAGATCCAAACGCAGCAGGTAAAAGCATATGATTATAAACTGTATAAGCTGTTACACCCTGTTTTTCTATTCTAGAAGTATAAGGGGTACTTCTAAGTCTTCTAGATTTTGCTATTGAATAATTTTTCATTTTTGTAAAAATTCCAAAACCTTTTCTCGCATTTCAAAAGCTTTTTCAATCATAATCATGTGACCACACCCATCAATTATATGAGTTGTTGATTTATCAACCATATTTGCAAATTTTTTTCCGATCTCAACGTTAACCATTTTATCTAATGAGCCAAAGACAAACATCGTAGGACAATCAATTGTTTTGACAGCATTAGAGCCATTCACATAATTGTTGCAGGCAACAAGATCTACTCCTAATATTTCACTAATATCTCTTGGAGATTGGATTATTCTTTTTATAGGGTTTCCACCTATAAATTTTTTTGAGCCTTCATAACACCACTTCATCATTAGTTTGACAGCATCCGTATCCCTATTTTCCGCTAACTCTATTAAGTCTTTATTTACAGGCATTTTATAAGATCCACCCATAAAAACTAATTTTTTCAATCTACTTCTATATTTATTAGAGTATTCAAGCATCTCCAAACATCCTTGGGAGTGACCAACCAAAATAACTTTCTCTAATTTTAATTTAATAAATACTTTTTCCAACCAGTCTGCAATCTCTTCAATTGTGTGAAGGCATGGACCATCTGAATTACCATGTCCAGGCAAATCAATTGATAATACATTAAAGTTTTTGCTTGAAAAAAATTGTTCAACTAAAGACCAAACGATATGAGAAAGGCCACTACCATGAAGAAAAATAATAGTTTCTTTTTTATGATCTAATTCTTGTCCAGCATTTGATGCATGAACACTTTTATTTTCTAGTTCGAATATCAAATAAATTCCTAAAACTGTTTTCTTAATTCAAATTTCTGAATTTTTCCTGTTGATGTTTTTGGTAATTCACAGAAAATAACCTTTTTAGGTACTTTAAATCCTGCTAAGGTTTCTTTACAAAAGTCTATTAATTCTTTTTCAGTAGCTGGTTTATCTTGAACCATTTCTATAAATGCACAAGGAACTTCTCCCCATTTTTCGTCAGGTTTTGCAACTACTGCAGCAATGGATACTGACGGATGTTTTGCAAGTGTATTTTCAATTTCAATAGATGAAATATTTTCGCCCCCAGAAATAATAATATCTTTTGATCTATCCTGTATCTTAACATATCCATCTGGGTGCATTACCGCTAAATCACCTGTATGGAACCAGCCACCCGCCATCGCTTTTTCAGTTGTAGTTTTATCCTTAAAATACCCTTTCATTACAACATTTCCTCTGATCATAATTTCACCAATGGTTTTTCCATCTTGTGGAACTTCTTTCATTGTTTCAGGGTCCATTACTGTTACTCCTTCAGTATTTGGATATCTAACACCTTGTCTTGCTTTAATTTCGTTCTGTTTATCTTCATCAAAACTATTCCACTCATCATTCCAAGAGCATTGAGTAACGTGCCCATAAGTTTCTGTTAAGCCGTAAACATGCATTACCTCAAAACCAAGATCTTTCATTTTTTTAAAAATTATACTAGGTGGAGGAGCTCCTGCTGTTAACACATAAACCTTGTTTTTAAGTTTTTTTCGATCAGCTTCTGGTGCTCCTGTGATCATGTTTAATATAATTGGGGCACCACCAAAATGAGTAACATTATACTTATCTATTAGTTCAAATATTTTTTTAACGTCTATGTTTCTTAGACAAACAGTTCTTCCATTCAGCATTGGGACGGTCCAAGGATAACACCAACCATTACAGTGAAACATTGGAACAATTGTTAAGAAATTTAACCTATTTGGCATATTCCAAGCAACTGAACTTCCAGTAGACATTAAATATGCGCCTCTATGATGATAAACAACTCCCTTTGGATTTCCAGTTGTTCCTGAAGTGTAGCTTAAGGATATAGCTTGCCATTCATCTTCTGGCATTTGCCAATCATAATTTTCGTCACCTGTGTTTAAAAAATCTTCATATTCTAAATCACCAATTTTTTCTAACTTCGACTGATCAGCATGTTTATCATTTATGTCAATGACAATAATTTTTTTATTAATTTTTTTTAAAGCTTTTTTTACTTCTACATGAAGCTGTCTATCTACAACTAATACTTTGGCTTCACTGTGATCTAAAATATAAGCAATAGTGTTTGCATCCAATCTAATATTAATAGTATTTAACACTCCACCAGTCATTGGAACTGAATAATGTGCCTCAAAAATTTCAGGAGTATTAAATGCTAAAAATGAAACTGTGTCTCCTTTACTAATTCCAATTTTTGATAATGCACTCGCAAATTTTACAGCTCTTTTATAAACTTCAATCCATGTATATTTTCTGTCCTCATAAACTATTGCTTCATAATTAGGGTAAACATCTTTAGCTCGTTCTAAAAATGTTAATGGAGAAAGAGGAATATGGTTAGCTTTATTTTTATCTAAATTTTTATCGTAACTGCTCATTATTAATTAAATTTAAAATTCATTATATTTGAGCTTCCAGATATTGCAGATTTATAATGCAATTCAGCTCTTGGTAGCACTTTATCGAAATAAAATTTAGCTGTGTTTATTTTATCTTCATAAAATTCTTTGTTATTTTCATAATCACCAAAACTTACTTCTAATACCTTAATCCATGAATACGCTATTGACACATAGCCAAGCGTTTTTAAATAATCATTTGCTGCTGCACTTACATCATCTTTTTCAATTTTAGTTTTATCATCAATCCAGCCTGTAAATTTATGCAAAATATCTAAGTAATAGTTTAATTCTTTGGTATATGATTTCACTTTTTCATTTTTGCTATCACACTCACCTTTAACCATATCTAAAAATTTTTGAATTATATTTCCATTTTTGTTTGAAAGTTTTCGAAATACTAAATCAGCTGCTTGAACTGAATTTGTTCCTTCATAAATTGGCGTGATTCGATTATCTCTGTATAATTGCTCAATTCCCTGGTCTTTCGTATATCCATAGCCTCCATGAATTTGCATAGCATCATTGGTTATTTCCATTGCTAAATCAGTAAATAATGACTTTACCACAGGGGTCATCAGTGAAACATAATCGGAAGCTTCCTGTTTAATTTTTTCGTCTGGATGATAAAGACTAACCTCTGTTTGTTGTGAAAGCCAAAAACAAAGGGCTCTTTCTCCCTCAATTATAGATTTCATATTTAATAGTGATTTTCTGATATCAGCATGTTCAATTATAAAATCTGCACCATTAGTTGACTTTGTATTATTGGTTTTTCCTTGTTTTCTCTCTTTAGCGTAAGCCAGTGAGTTTTGGTATGCAATTTCCGAGATACCTAAACCTTGAATACCAACAACAATTCTTTCCAAATTCATCATGGTAAACATTGCATTCAAACCTTTGTCTTTAGATCCAATCATATAACCTGTTGCGTCATCAAAATTTAAGACACATGTAGCAGAACCTTTGATGCCCATTTTACTTTCGATTGATCCTGTTGATATTCCATTTCTTTGTCCAATTGTCCCATCTTCATTTACAATAAATTTTGGAACTAAGAATAAACTTATACCTCTAGTTCCTGCAGGCGAATCTGTAGATCTCGCTAAAACTAAATGAATAATATTTTCAGTTAAATCATGATCTCCTGAGGTAATAAATATTTTTTGACCACTAATTTTATAGGTGCCATCAGATTGTTGAGCAGCTTTTGTTTTTAATAAACCCAAATCTGTTCCACATACTGGCTCAGTTAAACACATCGTACCACCCCATTTTCCTTCAACTATTTTTGGCAAATATTTTTCTTTAATTTCTTCAGGCGCATGATGATTAATGCAATTGTAAGCACCAATACTTAATTCACTATATAATTTGAAAGATAGACTTGCGGATGAAAGCATTTCATCAAAGAACGCACTAACTGTTTTAGGCATGCCTTGTCCACCATATTTAGGGTCACACGATAGTGATGTCCAGCCATCTTCAATATACTTTTGGTAAGCTTCTTTGTATCCTGGAGGTGTTCTAACCACTCCATTTTCTAAGACAGCAGGATTTTCATCTCCAATCTTTGCAAGAGGTAAAATTAAATTTTGATTAATTTTTGCTGCTTCTTCTAAGATATCTTTAACTAGATCTGAACTTACTTCATTATATTTTTCTAGTTCATTATAGTTTTTATTATCTCTTAATTTTTCAAAAAGAAATAACATATCTTCAACAGGTGCAGTATAACTTGGCATTTGGGAACCTTAGAATAATTCTAGAATTATTGCAATTTTGAAATTATCGCATCACCCATTTCAGAAGTTGATGTCTCTTTCATACCTTCTGATAAAGTATCTTTTGTTCTAAGACCGTCATTTAGTACTTCTTGAACTGCTTTTTCTAAAGCATCTGCTTCATTATCAAGGTCTAATGAATATCTAAGGGCCATTGCAAAACTTAATATTGATGCAATCGGATTGGCTATTCCTTTACCTGCAATATCTGGTGCTGATCCATGAATAGGTTCATACATAGCTCTCATTTCACCATCTTTATTTTTTGCACCTAATGATGCAGATGGCAGAAGCCCTAAAGAACCTGTAAGCATTGAAGCTTGATCTGATAACATATCTCCAAATAGATTATCAGTCACTATCACATCAAATTGTTTTGGGTTTCTCAAAAGCTGCATTGCACAATTATCAGCAAGCATATGGCTTAACTCTACATCTTTATACTCTTTATCATGAAGTTCTTGAACTTCTTCTTTCCAAAGTTGTCCAGCCTCCATAACATTTGATTTTTCACATGATGTAACTTTGTTTGATCTTTTTTTAGCTAAATCAAAGGCAACTCTTGCTACCCTTGTAATTTCACTAGTTGTATATGTATGAGTATTAATTCCTTTTCTCTCACCATTATCAATTGGCTTAATTCCTCTTGGCTCACCAAAATATATTCCACCTGTCAATTCTCTTACTATCATTATATCCAAGCCTGATACAATTTCTGGCTTCAATGTGGATGCATCAACTAATTGTTCAAAACAAATAGCAGGTCTCAAATTAGCAAATAATTTTAATTCTTTTCTAAGTTTTAATAATGCTCTTTCAGGTTTTTTTGAAAATTCTAAATTATCCCATTTAGGACCTCCAACAGCACCAAGCATAACCACTTCACTTTCTAAAGCTTTGTAAAATACTTCATCGGTTATAGGTGTCCCATGTTTGTCATACGAACAACCACCAGCTAAATCTTCATCTATTTCAAAATCTAAAGATTTGTTATCATTAAACCAATTAATAATTTTTTTAACTTCTGCAATAACTTCTGGGCCAATACCATCACCTGGTAATAAAAGTATTTTTCTTTTTTTAACTTTAATCATTAAAAATCCATGGTTTTTTATCTTTTAGATTTGTCTCAAAATTTTTAATTTTATCTGACTTTTTTAAAGATAGAGCAATATCGTCTAGTCCTTCAAGTAAACATTTTTTCTTAAATGAATCTACATCAAACTTAATTTCGTTATTTCCATAAAATATTTTTTCATCATTTAAATCAACTGAAATTTCTTCTTTTCTATTTGCATATTCTGATAATTCTTTAATTTTTTCTTCTTCTAGAATTATGGGTAAAATTCCATTTTTAAAACAATTACTATAAAATATATCTGCATAACTAGAACTAATTACACACGTTATCCCAAAATCTAATAGAGCCCAAGGTGCATGCTCTCTAGAAGAGCCACATCCAAAATTTTTACCTGCAATTAAAATTTTTGAACCATTGTAAGGGTTTTGATTTAAAACAAAGTCACTAATTTCTTTACCTTGATCATCATATCTCATTTCAAAGAATAAATTTTTTCCAAGTCCAGTTCTTTTAATTGTCTTTAAAAATTGTTTTGGAATGATCATGTCTGTATCAATATTTACTATAGGTAAATATGCTGGCACACTTTTTAATGTATTAAATTTTTGCATTAGTTTTGATACTTCCTCACATCATCTAGACTTCCAGATATTGCTGCTGCTGCTGCCATACCAGGACTAACTAAATGAGTTCTGCCACCTCTTCCTTGTCGTCCTTCAAAATTTCTGTTTGAAGTCGAAGCACACCTTTCTTCAGGTTTTAATTTATCAGCATTCATTGCTAAACACATTGAACAACCTGGTTCTCTCCATTCAAAGCCAGAATTTACAAATATTTTATCTAGACCTTCTTGTTCAGCTTGCTCTTTTACTAAACCAGAGCCTGGCACAACCATTGCATTTACATGTGAGGATATTTTTTTATCTTTTAAAATTTTAGCTGCTTCTCTTAAATCTTCTATTCTGCCATTTGTACAACTTCCAATAAATACCTTATCTATTTTAATGTCTTTAGCTGCCATATTTGGTTTTAAACCCATGTACTTTAAAGCTCTTTCAATAGAGTTCTTTTTATCCTCATCACTTTCACTTTGAGGGTTAGGAACTTTGCCATCTATAGTAATTACATCTTGAGGAGAAGTCCCCCAAGTAATCATTGGTAAGATTTCATTCGCATTTAAATTTAACTCTTGATCAAAACCTGCGTCTGTATCCGTTTTAAGAGTGTTCCAATAATTTAAAGCCTTATCCCAATTATCTCCTTTTGGAGACATAGGTTTTCCTTTTAAATAATTAAATATTTTTTCATCTGGTGCTATTAAGCCTGCTCTTGCTCCACCTTCTATTGTCATATTGCAAATAGTCATTCTTTGCTCAACACTCAAAGATCTAATTAAATCACCAGCATATTCTATGACAGAACCTGTTCCACCAGCTGTTCCTATTTTTCCAATAATTTGAAGTATTACATCTTTTGATGTTACTCCTAGAGGTAATTGACCATTAACATTTATTCTAAAATTTTTTGCTTTCTTTTGAACTAATGTTTGTGTTGCTAATACATGTTCAACCTCTGATGTTCCAATACCAAATGCTAAAGAACCAAAAGCACCATGTGTTGCTGTATGACTATCGCCGCAAACTATTACTGTTCCAGGTTGAGTAAAACCTTGTTCAGGTCCTATTATATGAACTATCCCTTGACGTTTGTCGTCCATTCCAAAAAGCTGAACGCCAAATTCTTTACAGTTAGCCTCTAATGTATCAACTTGTATTTTTGACTCTGCATCCGCTATTCCTTTTGTTCTATCTGTTGTAGGTACATTATGATCTGCTACAGCTAAAGTTAAATTTGGATGTCTAACTTTTCTATTTGAATTTCTTAAACCTTCAAAAGCTTGTGGACTTGTAACCTCATGAACCAAATGTCTATCTACAAATAATAACCCTGTACCATCATCTTGTTGATCAACCAAGTGGTCATTCCAAATTTTATCGTAAAGAGTAGTGGACATTGAAAAAAAAATTATTTTTTTTCTGAAGGACTTTCTGATTTTTTTTCTTCTTTTGGAGCCTCTGCTGCTGGCGCTACTTCTTTTGGAGCCTCTGCTGCTGGCGCTACATTCTCTTTAGTTACTGTCTCTGGTTTAACATTAACATCTATTCCAATTTTTTTTCTTATCTTCTCTGCAATTCTTGCTGATTTACCAGTTCTGTCTCTTAAGTAGTATAATTTTGCTCTTCTTACTTTTCCTGATCTTATTACTTTAATTGAATCTATTAGTGTTCCATATAATGGAAAAGTTCTCTCTACACCTTCTCCAAAAGAAATTTTTCTTACTGTGAATGATGAGTTTAAATCTCTACTTTTTTTAGCAATACAAACACCTTCGAAGTACTGGATTCTTTCTTTTTTACCCTCAGTAATTCTAACACCAACTTTTACAACATCTCCAGGATAGAAATCTGGAATTTTTTTCTCTGATAATATTTTTTTTACGTTATGTTGGTTTATTTCTTCAATTGTTTTCATATCAATGTTTATCAAGTTAATTCTTCTTATATTTTTGCCATAAATCTGGTCTTCGGACGCGTGTTATAGCCTCTGATTGAGATAAACGCCAGTCTTTAATTTTACTGTGATCCCCTGATAATAAGACCTCTGGGACACCTTTTTCTTCCCAAATTTGAGGTTTTGTATACTGTGGATACTCCAATAATCCATTTTCAAAACTCTCGTCAGATTTAGAATTTTCATTTCCCAAAACTCCAGGCAAAAGTCTCAGTATACTATCCATCACAACAAATGCTGCTGTTTCACCTCCTGACAAAATAAAATCTCCAACGCTTACTTCTTCTATATTTCTAGTAGTAAGTACTCTTTCATCAACGCCTTCAAAATGTCCACAAATAAAAGACACTGATTTTTCATTTGATAATTCTTGAGCATATTTTTGATCAAATTTTTTTCCTTTAGGTGACAAATAGATCACTCTCTCACCTTCTATCTTATTCTGATCTAAAGATTTTGCTAAGACATCTGCTTTTAAAAGCATCCCAGAGCCACCACCGTAAGGGGTATCATCAACCGTTTTGTGTTTATCTTCAGCTGCATCTCTGATGTTTACAATATTTAAGTTCCATAGCTTTTTAGATAAAGCTTTTCCATATAGGCCTTTTGATAAAGGCCCAGGAAAAATTTCTGGATAAAGTGTAAACACTTGAGCTTGCCACATAAATAATATCTAAATTATTTTTTTTCCTCTTTAGGAGCTTCTGCTGCTGGTGCTGCTTCTGCTTTAGGAGCTTCTGCTGCTGGTGCTGCTTCTGCTTTAGGAGCTTCTGCTGCTGGTGCTGCTTCTGCTTTAGGAGCTGCTGGAGTTTCCTCACCTTCTTTTTTTCTTTCTTTTTTAGGAACTGCTTTTTGTGGATTATTTCCATTTGCAGGCATTGGCATTAATTCATTTTCACCTAAAATTCTTGCAACTCTTGTTGTTGGTTGAGCGCCCTGACCTAACCAATATTTAATTCTTTCAGCTTCAAGACCAACTCTTTCCTTTTTTTCTTTAGGCAAAAGAGGGTTAAAAAATCCCACTTTCTCAATAAATCTTCCATCTCTTGCAAATCGACTGTCTGCCACAACAACTTTGTAAACAGGTCTTTTCTTTGTTCCACCTCTTGATAATCTTAGTTTTAACATTTGTTCTCCTTTTTATTACTTTAATTGATTAAATAGCTCTGGCGGTATTCCTTTATCAGACATACCTTTCAGATTTCCTTTAGACATCTTCTTCATCATTTCAGACATCATTTTAAATTGCTTCAGCAATTTATTGATAGTGGCTGGATCTGTGCCAGAGCCATTAGCAATTCTTTTTTTTCTTGACCCATCAATAAGTTTTGGGTTCTCTCTTTCTTTTTTAGTCATCGACAAAATGATAGCTTCGTTTTTGGTGATAATACTCTCATCAATTCCTGCTGAATCCATTTGAGATTTCATTTTTGAAACTCCAGGCATAAAAGACATTATTCCTTCAATACCACCCATTTTTTTCATTTGTCTTAACTGGGTTAAATAATCTTGCATAGAAAATTGCCCTTTTTTTAAATTTTCCTCTGCTTTTTTTAAATTCTCTTCACCTAAGTCTTGTGCAGCTTTTTCTACAAGAGATACAATATCTCCCATCCCAAGAATTCTGTTTGCTATTCTGTCAGGATGAAACACCTCAAGATTATCTATTTTTTCACCTATACCTAAAAATTTAATTGGAACATCAGAAACATATTTCATACTAACGGCTGCACCACCTCTTGCATCTCCATCTGCCCTAGTTAAAATTATCCCTGATAGATTTACAGTATTTTTAAATTCTTTGGCAACTGATGCAGCTACTTGTCCTGTTAAAGAATCTGCAACTAAAAATGTTTCTGTAGGATTTATTACACTTTCAATTTGCTTAATTTCACTCATCATTTGCAAGTCAATTTGAGTTCTACCTGCAGTATCAAATAAAATAATCTCAGCTCCATTTAAATTTGCTGCACTAATTGCTCTTTGACAAATATCTGTTGGTTGTTGTGCTTCAATAATAGGTAGCGTTAAGATATTGTTTTGCTCTCCAAGCGATTTCAACTGTTCTTGTGCGGCAGGTCTATAAATATCAAGACTAACCATCATTACTTTTTTCTTTTTATTGGCTTCTAGATATTTAGCTAATTTGGCTGTAGTTGTAGTTTTACCTGAACCCTGTAATCCAACAAGCATCATTGGAACTGGTGGTACGGCACTAAGATTTATCTCATTGTTTGATCCACCTAAAAGATTAACTAATTCATCATAAACAATTTTTACGACCATGTCCCCAGGAGAGGTTGATCTAATAATCTCTTGGCCTAGAACTTTGGGTTTTACTTTTTCTATAAAATTTTTTGCTACTTCTAAAGTAACGTCCGCTTCTAACAAAGCTTGCCTAATACCTCTTAATCCTTCATCTACTTGAGCCTCATCAAGTGAAGGAGCTTTTTTTAAAGAAGAAAAAATTTCCTCAAATTTAGTTGTTAAATTTTCAAACATATTTATTACACACAGCAGTAATCGCACTAGTGGGCGAAGCCTCGCTGACTAGTGTCGATCTCTTTGTTACCAAAGACACCGCAAAGTTAATGTTTTTGCGGAAACGGAGTCAACCTATAATAGAGGTTCAAAAAGTCAATAAATAAGTTAAATATCTATGTATGGATATTAAAGCTTTTAAAATGGATGGTTTGGGTAATGATTTTGTAATTATTGACCAGAGAAATCAAAATTATAATCTAACTAAAGACCAGATTATTAAAATATGTGATCGTGGTTTCATTGGTTGTGACCAACTAATATATATCCAAAAAAGCGACAAGAAAGACGCTGGATTAGAATTCTATAATTCAGATGGAAGTATTTCAGGCGCATGTGGGAATGGTACTAGATGTGTTGCTGATCTTATATCGAAAGAAAATAATGATAAAGAAATTATACTTTGGACCTCTTCTGGTGCACTAAAATCAAAGATTCTAGGCAACAATTTAGTAGAAACAGAAATTGGAGTTCCAAAAACTAATTGGAATGAAATTCCATTAAATAAAAATCTGGATACAAAAAATTTGAATATTAAAATTGTTAATAAAAATAACATTGAACATGTTGGTGGAACTTCTGTAAATGTAGGAAATCCTCATTTAGTTTTCTTTGTAGATAATATTGAAGACTATGATTTAAAAGAGATAGGGCCTCAAATAGAAAATCACAATTATTTTCCAGAGAAATGCAATGTAACTCTGGCAAAAATTATCAGTAAAAAATTAATTCAAGTTAAAGTTTGGGAAAGAGGTGCTGGACTTACAAAAGCTTGTGGAACCGCTGCATGTGCAACCGTTGTGGCTGCAAATATTAAGGGATTAGTAGATAAAAAAACTGATATTGAATTTGAATTAGGAAAGCTATCAATATCAATTGATCAAAACAATAGTATTCATATGAAGGGGCCTGTCTCAGATATTGAAAATATAGAGATTAATATTTAATGGGAATTTTTGATAAATTTAAATCTGGTTTTAAAAAAAGTGCAACAGCTTTCACATCTGGCTTAAGAGATATAGTTGTAAAAAAAGAAATAGATGACAAAACTTTAGATAGAATCGAGGAATACTTAATTCAATCTGATGTTGGGGTTGTTGCTGCATCTGAAATTAAAGAAATAATTTCAGATAGTAAAATTGATCCAAAGAAAGATATTACCGAAGAGATAAATGCTATTTTGAAGGAGTATATTATATCTTTGATGAAACCTCTTGAGAATAATTCTTTTTTTCAGAAAAAAGAAAAAATTAATGCTACATTAGTTTCAGGTGTTAATGGAGTTGGAAAAACAACAACCATTGGAAAAATTAGCAAAATATTAAAAGCAAATGGAAATAAAGTTATGCTCGCAGCATCAGATACTTTTAGAGCTGCAGCTATTGAACAATTAGAAAATTGGGCAAATAAAGTAGAAGTTAAAATAACAAAATCCTCACAAGGTGCAGACCCTGCATCTGTTGCTTATAAAGCTATTGAAGATGCGATTGCTAATAACTTTAATCAGGTTTTAATTGATACTGCTGGAAGATTACAAAATAAAAAAAACTTAATGGAAGAGTATAAAAAAATTGCAAATGTAACAAAAAAAATAGATCCGGAAGCACCACATGATGTAATTTTAGTTTTAGATGCTACTTCAGGCCAGAATGTAATTAACCAAGTCGAAGAGTTTAATAAAATTATTCCAATAACAGGATTAATAATGACAAAATTAGATGGAACTGCAAAAGGAGGAATACTTTTAGCTGTTGCTAAAAAATACAAACTTCCAATTATTGCTCTAGGATTAGGAGAAAAAGAAGATGATCTTCAAATTTTTGAAGCTGACAAATTTGCTAATGCTTTTACACAAATTAGTTGATTAATGTGCTTGATATCAAAGGCTTATAGAAACTACACTTATAATTCTCATTAAAATTATCGTGGCCACAATTCTTGGCGATAGATGAAATAATAAAATCGAATTTTCCATTCTTTGGATAAAGTTCTAATTTTTTTTTACTAATATCAAATTTAAAATTAGCATTTAAACTTTTAACAGCACTAATCATCACCAATGTTTTATTATCTTTCAATAAATAATAAGCAAAATCATCAGGAAAAACTGGAAAATCATATTCTTCAAGAAAATATTTTGCCCTAGTTGGGAACCACTCATAAGAAATAAGTGGAGAAGAATTCTTTGTTTTATAATCATAAATATAAAGGTCTTTAGGGAAATCATTTATATAGTTACTATTTTCACCTCTTGCCAAGATTGCTTTGTCCCTTGTCTTAAAATAAAGAGCGAAATTTTTATTATGTGAATTCATTTGATCTACATGAAATAGACTATTAAATGCCGATTTATTATCTTGAGCAAATACAAAATTTGTAAAAAACAATAAAATATTAAAAATCAAAAATATTTTTTTCACATCTAAGTTTCTTAAAAAATTTTGGACTATATTTGTTTAGAATGTGGCTTAATTTAAACTTTCAATAAATTTCTTTAATGTAAATACAAGATTTTCATCATATTCCATCATATGATCGTCATATTTCGTAAAATAAGAATACTTAGGTTGATTAGCTATTTCATATATTTTTTTACCCATCCAAAAAGGTACGATTTGATCTATCTCGCCGTGCATTACTAAAACTGGAATATTAATATTTTTAATCTTATTTTTATTGTCATACCTATCTCTTAATAAAATAGAGACTGGTATATATGGATAAAAGTTTTTTGCAGCTTCTACCATTGATGTAAAAGGGGTTTCAAGTACCAACCCAGCATAATTATTACTTTGTGCTATCTCAGTTGCAACTCCAGTTCCAAGAGACTCTCCATAAAGTATTATATCTTTTTCTTCTAAACCTAATTTCTTAAGCCATAAAATTGTACTACTTGCATCTGTATAAAGTCCTTTTTCAGAGGGTTTTCCCTTATTGCCACTAAAACCTCGCCAAGCTATTATTAAAAAATTAACATCCATATCTTTAAAATGATTTAATTTATGAATTCTATTTTCTAGAGTTCCAGCATTGCCATGAAAGTAAACAATTGTCTTAAATTTATTGAGATCTTTTTTGTGTAACCAGCCTAATAGATTTATATTATCTGAAGTTACAATATTAACTTTTTCTACTTTAACTTTTAATTTGTCTCCAGAGTAATTATTCTCTAGAGGATGGTACATTAAATTTCGTTGAAAAATAAAAAGCAGAATTAATACAGATAAATATACAACAACTATTCCAATAATAAATTCCAAATAAAAATTCCTACGTTTTAGTTTCATAATTTTTTTTAGCTAAATAAACACCAAAGAACACTAAAATTGTTCCTATATAATGATAAGACTCCAGTTTCTCATCAAACAAAATAAACCCATAAATTGCAGCGTATATTGTAAAAATATAAAGCGTAAAACCAGTTAAAGATGCTCCAAGGTTTTTTTGAGCCATTGTATAAAGAGTAAAGGCTATAATACCAGGTGATATCGCAGCAAACAAAACCCACAATAAAAAGTGCAAGTTAAACATGGTTTTCTGAACGACTACTTCTTCGATTATATAAAAGGGAAATAAGCTTATTGCTCCAAAAAATGCTACTAGTGTGAACCTTTGAAAAATAGGTAATTCAGATTTCCAATAAAAAAGATAGATAGAATAAAGAGCCCAGCCAATAGCAGAAGCCAACATCCACAAATCACCAATTGTAAAGCTTAGATTTAATAATAAATTAAAATCTCCTTTTATAATAATTGCAAATACTCCTATTAAACAAGAAATAAGACCAATAATTTTTGTAAAACTTACTTTTTCATTAAAAAAAAATGCTGAAATCAGAATTATAAATATAGGTGATGAAGTATAAATAATTCCCATATTAGTAACGGTGGTTGTTTGTCCTGCTAAAAACGGAAAAGCTCCACAAACCCCACAACCCATAGCACCTAAAAAGAAAAGTTTTTTAAATTCTTTTTTAATTATTTTTGAGTTTTTTATTAAAAATGAACATGTAAAAGGCAAAAGTATTAATACTACTACAGTCCATCTCCAGAAGGCTAATGAAATGGGTGGGACATGTTCAACTCCGCCTCTAGCAACAACTAAATTAGAGGCCATAAAAATTGGCTGAATAAATAAAAGTGAATAAGCTAAAAAATTATTTTTTTTATTAGACAACTTTTTATAATTAATAACTATTTTTTATCAAAGAAGGCTTCATAAACCATCATAAAGATTGCGATGGCCATAAGTATATAAACAGGCAATACATCAAAGAAACCTATCATTGTAGATCTAGTTAGTGTTGTTGCCAATCCAAGTAGAAAAGAGGCTGCTAGTAGAGAACCTAGGAGTGTTGTAAATTTTTGCATTTTATTTATTACATTCCTTTTCTAACCAATTAGCAACACCTAAAAATCTATGGTCATCATACCTAGCACCAACAAGTTGAATTCCTAAAGGCATATCATTTTCACCTTGAAGTAATGGTAAAGAAATACAAGGAGTTCCAAGATATGACCAAACTTTATTAAATTCTGCTGTGCCTGTACTTTTCAAGCCTTTTGGCGCAACGCCAGGACTAGAAGGTGTTAAAACACCATGGTAATCTTCAAATACTTCTTCATAAGAGTCGTAGCTTCTTTTCATAAAATCTATTGCCTCAGCATAATCTTTACCAGAATGTTTGTTCCCTTTAACAATAGCTTCCTGCATATATTTTGATAATTTTTTTTTATATTTTTTATAATAAAGACCAAAATTATTTGCTAAATCAGTTTCATGAATTATTTGATGATATTTATGAATATCCTTAAAATAGGAAGGAGTATCAAAGACCTCTATATTTTTTTTAAACGATTTTATAAAATACTCAAAAGCTTCTCTAGATTTTTTATCAATTATTTTCCAATTATCAGTTTTATAAAAAATAAATTTAGGTTCAAACAGAGGTCCTTTTTTTGCTTCACTTAGCATGTCTTCACTTGAATAATGAACTGTTGCTTTATCATGATTATCTTTCTTAATTAAAACTCTTGCAAGCATAGCAACGTCTTCAACTGATCTTCCAAAAATGCCTATGTGATCCAACTTATCTGAAGTTTTTAAAACTCCATTTCTTGAAATTAACCCATATGTTGGTTTGTATCCAACAACACCACAATAAGATGCTGGTCTAATTATTGATCCTCCTGTTTGTGAACCAATTGATAGTGGTGCCATAAAAGATCCAACACAAGCTGCTGATCCACTAGATGAACCTCCTGGGGTTCTTGAATGATCGTGTGGATTTGTAGTTTTTGAAGGTCCTAAATAAGCAAGTTCAGAAGTAGCCGTTTTACCCATTACAATTGCTCCTGCGGAAAGAAGTAAATCAACTATTTCAGCATTTTGAGAGTAAGATTTTCCTTTCCTAATTGGTGTTCCACATTCAGTAGGCATGTCAACAGTTCCTATAATATCTTTTAGAGCAACGGGTATCCCATGCAGTGGGCCTGTTGGTTTACCAGATCTTCTATGTTCATCTGCCTCTTCTGCTTTTTCAAGTAAAAGTTTTTTATCAAAATGAACCCAAGCTTTAACATCTTTTTCGTATTTGTTTATTCTCTCAATATATTTTTGACACACCTCAACTGAAGTTAGCTGAGCATCTTTTATCTTAGATACAATGTCTTCAACTTTAAGTGAAAATATATCTATCATTTTTATCTAATCTGCAAAAAGTGTTTCAGGCAACCATAATGCTATTCCTGGAAACATATACATTAAAAACATTGCAAAAATTACAATACCTAAGAATGGCATAATTCCTCTAAAAATTTCCATCAATTCAACGTTTGTTTTTTGAACACCTTTTAAGTAATAGGCTGACATAGCCATTGGAGGTGTTAGAAAAGATGTTTGCAAGTTTAGGGCAATCAACATTGCAAAGAAATATGGATTGACATTAAACACTTCTAATAGTGGTAAAAATATTGGAACAAAAATAATTAGAATCTCTGTCCATTCTAGCGGCCAACCTAAAAGAAAAATTATTATTTGAGTAATAATTAAAAATTGCCAAGTAGTTATATTTATTGAAGTAAAGAAATGCTCAAATACTTCATGGCCACCTAAATAAGAAAATACCGAAGAAAAAGTCCAAGAACCAATAAATAACCACATAATCATTGCGGTAGTTTTTGCTGTTAAAAACACAGATTCTTTAAAGTTTTGCCATTTTAGAGTTTTATAAAACCATGATAATAATATTGCTCCAAATGCTCCTGCTGCTGCTGCCTCTGCTGGTGTTGCTATTCCAGCTAAAATAGTTCCAAGCACTAACATTATCAATCCAAATAGTGGGACAAAAGAAACTAACACTTCTTTTAAAATTTCTGCTCGTGGTGGAATATCTTCTGCAGGTGGCCTTGGTGCTATAGAGGGATTTAACCAAGCTCTTGTAACTGCATAAGCAATATAAAGTCCAGCCAACATTAGACCTGGAAATATTGCTGCCGCAAATAATCTTAATGGTGATAATTGTGCAATTACTGAATAAACAATTAACATAATACTTGGTGGAATTAAAATTCCTAAACATCCACCGGCACAAATAATTCCTGATGCAAATTTTTTATCATAACCAGCTTTAACCATTGCTGGCCATGCAAGTAACCCCATTAAAGTTACCACCGCACCAATTATTCCTGTTGCTGTAGAAAATAAAGTACAAGTTATTAAAGCAGCAACTGCCATTGATGCTGGCAATCTATGCGCAGCTAATCTTATAGCAAAAAATAGTTTTGCAACTATCCCTGCTCTTTCAACAAGGTACCCCATAAATAAAAATAAGGGTACTGCTGTGAGAACATTGTTATCCATGACTGTGTAAGTGTTTTGAACAAATAATTGAAATATCCTATTGTCAAATATATGCTCCATCATAGTAGCATCGTAATAAGCGTAGTAACCGAAACCAATACCCATTGCCATTAGGGTGAAAGCTATTGGGAATCCTAAAAGCACAGCAAATAAAAATATTCCCATCATTAAAATTGCAACTTCTGGATTAGTTAAGCTAAATAACATTGTTGTTATCCTCATCTTGAGCAGCTCTCATAAGAACTTGTTCCGTTTCTTCTACAACAACCAACCTAGTTGGCCATTGACCTGTTTGAATACATATAATTGATCTAAATACTTCACTAACACCCTGAATGATTAATAAAATACCAGCCGCAGGTATCATTGATTTAACCATATAAATTTGAATTTGTGCTGGACTACTCCAGCTAGTTTCTTTTATTTTCCAAGCTAATGCTGCGTATTCATAACCATAGAATGCCAAGGCCACTACACCAGGAAAAAAGAAAATAAAATAAAGAACCAAATCTATCCACGCTTGAGTCTTTTGGCTAAACAATCGATATATAACGTCTCCTCTGACATGTGCCTCTGTTGCTAAACAATAAGCTCCTGACATCATAAGAATTGCACCATACATTTGCATGCTAAAATCGAAATTCCATAAAGTTGGTGCATTAAAAACATAAGCCATCACAACCTCATAAACTGTTCCTCCCATTAAAATTACAATACACCATGAGAATGCCTTGCCCATTGAAGTACTTAAAGTATCTGCAAATTTAATGTAAAATTTCATCATAAGAAAATATATTAATTCTTGTAAAAAAAAAGGGGGTTTTTCAACCCCCTTTTTTTAAATTAGTTAAAAGTTAATTAAATTTTAACTTTTGCAATTGGACCAAACTCATTTTCATAAGCTAATTTGTAGTTCGGTTGATTCATCAACAGATACTTCATTGTTCTCTTAGCGTATGCTTTTTGAGAGTCTACTACTTTCTTGAAGAAAGCATCTTTAGCAGAAAACTCACCAACGATTTTATCCCAACCTTTTAATTGTTCCGCTAGGATAGCATCAGATGTTTGGTAAACATTTACCTTATGCTCATTCATCAATTTAGCTAGATCTTGAGAATATCTAACTAGTGCTTTGAAGTAGTTATCTGAGTTTGCAGCGTAAGCAGCATTCTTCAAGATAGCTTGGTGAGCAGGTGAAAGGCTGTTCAGTCTCTTAGTGTTCATAGGAATTTCGAACATTTCCTGAGATTGGTGGAAACTTCCTAAGTGATAGTGTTTAGAGACATCTTGCATTCCAAACTGTGAGTCTGATGTAGGGTTGTTAAACTCTGCAGCATCAATCAAACCAGTTTTCATAGCTGGTTGAATTTCACCACCTGGTAATTGTCTTACGACCATTCCCATAGCAGTTAAAACGTTAGTCGCAAGACCAACTGTTCTATACTTCATGCCTTTAACATCAGATACTTTAGTTACATTCTTTTTGAACCAACCAAATGGTTGAGCTGGCATAGGCATATGAAAGAAACCAGTGTAATTAAATCCAACACTTTTTACAGCTTCTTCATACAGTTTTCTTCCTCCACCATACTCCATCCATCCCATTACTTCTTGAGATGACATTCCGTATGAAGGACCAGTTCCAAAAAGTGAAGCTGCAGCATTTTTACCGTACCAATATGCAGTCACCCAGTGACCCATATCAACTACGCCTGAACTTACTGCTTGTCCAATTTCTGAAGTTTTTACAATTGCTCCAACAGGCTGAAGATCAATTTTTAATTCTCCTCCTGACATGTCGCTAACCATTTTTGCATAATCTCCTGCCATTTCAAAAAAGATATTTGCGCCTGAAGGCCAAGCTGCTTGCATCTTTAAAGTTAATGGAGCACCAAAAGCTACATTTGGCATTGCTACAGCTGTTGCTGCTGCTGCACCTGTTGCTGCTGCTGCTTTGAAGAACTTACGTCTTGAAGGTGTTTTAGAACCCTTCAATGATTTTTTATCTTTAATCATTAGTATCTCCTCGTTTAGTTAATTAACATGCACATGTTAATTACAAACTACGATTAGAGTCCATAGCCTAAATGCCCCACAGTTAATAAGATACAATTTAAGGTTGAATATTTTAATTTAAATCAATTTATCATTCTCATAAACGCAACATTTTTCAGCTGGCACATACAGCTTTACGTTATGTGATGGAACTTCAGTATCTCTACTTATCTTAGACTTGATGGTAAGATTTCCCATTTTTGCAGTTAACAACTTATAATTTCCAAGATCTTCTACTTTTTCTACTTCAACATTTAATATGTTTTCTTTTTGATTTTCAGCAATTTTAATAAACTCAGATCTTATTCCTAATTTTACACTCTTGTTTTTAAGACTTGATAAATCTGTGCTAGTTTTAACTATGGTATCATTAATCTTAAGACTGTTGCTTGATGATAATTCAGTCTCAAATAAATTCATAGCTGGAGAACCAATAAAATATCCAACAAAAGTTGTGTTTGGTCTCTCAAATAGTTCTTTTGGAGTTCCTGCTTGCACAACCTCACCTTCACTCATAACAATAATATTATCAGCAAAAGTCATTGCTTCATTTTGATCGTGAGTTACGTAAACTAATGTTGTTTTAAATTCTTCATTAATTTCTTTAAGCTTTCTTCTTAATCTAAATTTTAAATCAGGGTCAATAACTGTTAATGGTTCATCCATCAGAACTGCAGCCACATCCTCTCTAACTAACCCTCTTCCAAGAGATATTAATTGTTTTTGATCAGCTGTAAGTTTTCTTGCTGGTGAGTTTAAAAAAGATTGTAAATTTAAAGTATCTGCAACAGATTTAACTCTTTCATCAATTTTACTTTGAGAAAAATCTCTACACTTTAATGGAAAAGCTAAATTCTCATAAACAGTCATTGTGTTGTAAATAACTGGAAATTGAAATACTTGAGCTATGTTTCTACTTTCTGTTTTAAGATCAGTTACATCTTTGTTATCAAATAATATATTTCCAGAAGAAGGTCTAACTAGACCTGATACGATATTTAACATTGTCGTTTTTCCACAACCAGATGGGCCTAGGATTGCATATCTTTTTCCATTTTCCCAAGTCATGGAAAATGGATTTAGTGCATAAACAGGGTTTAGATCATTTGGATTATATGAATGAGCAATATTATTTAAATCAATTTTAGACATACGATCCTCCAAAAGGTGATGAGGCTAAAATTTCGTTCTCGTTAAAAGCATAAACTTTTGTGATATTAAAATTAATTTTTACTTTATCATGAATATTAAAGTTCATAACTTCTTCTATTGAAGTTATGAGTTTTGTGTCACCTCTTGTAAGATGAAGCAATGTTTCGGAACCACTAATCTCAGCTAACTCTACCTCAAATTCAAAACCTTTTTCATTCAATTCAATATCAGAGGCTCTAATACCTAAGTTAAAATTATTATCCTTTAAATTAGATAAGTGATTTGGAATATCTATCTCAATTCCTTCAAACTTAATTTTATTTGACTCCATATTTACTTTTAAAATATTCATTGGAGGATCATTCGAAATTTCTGCAACTTTTAACGTTTTTGGATTTTCAAAAATTTCTTTTGCAGGTCCAACTTGTAAAACTTTTCCCTCATCAAGAACGATAACTTCACCATTAAGCTCCATCGCTTCTCTTGGATCAGTTGTTGAAAATATAACTATGCTCTCTTCAGATAAACCTTGTGAAAAAATATTTTTAAATTCTTCCCTTAATTGCTCTCTTAATTTGTAATCTAAATTTACTAATGGCTCATCTAACAATAAAATCTTTGCATTTTTTACTAGAGATCTTGCCAAAGAAACTCTTTGTTGTTGACCGCCAGATAATTCTTGAATTTTTCTATTTTCATAGCCTTCCAAGCCAACGGATTTAAGTGATTTTAAAACCACATCATTTATTTCTTGATTGTCTACTTTCCTTTGTTTTAAAGGGAAAGCAACATTCTCAAAAACATTAAGATGAGGATAATTAATGAATTGCTGATAAACCATAGCTACATTTCTTTCCCAGACTGGGACTTTTAAGAAATCTTTATCTTCAAATTGTATTGTTCCTTTATCTGGGTTCAGTAATCCAGCTATAGTTTTTAATAATGTAGTTTTGCCTGATAAAGTTCTGCCAAGAATAGTATAAATATTTCCTTTTTTAAAATTAAAGGACACTTCATTTAGGTGAAATTGTTCATCTGGCTTGTACAATAAATTCTCAGCAATTAAATTCATTATTTAATAGCTCCTGACAAATTTCCTTTTGATAAATATCTTTCTACAATAAATGCAACAATTATTAATGGTGCTACTGAAACTAAAGCAGAAGCAGATAAACTCCACCAAGGTGTAATTGACGAATTTAAAGCTACAATTTTAACTGGCAATAACTGTACTTCGGTAAAAGTTAAAATGAATGCAAAGAAAAAATCAATCCATCCAAAAATAATACAAAACATCCCAGCAACAATTAAACCTGGCACTGAATTGGGTAAGACTACTTTAAAAAATGCCTGATAAGGGTTACATCCATCAATTAATGCTGTCTCATCTATCTCTCTTGGAACTTTATTAAAAAAATCAACCATAATCCAGACAGCTATTGGCATTAGTAAAACAATATAAACAACTATTAGTCCAATCAAACTATCTAGTAAATCTATTGCTCCTAAAAATAAAAAGAAAGGAATCGATAAAACTATCGGCGGCATAATTCTCTGAGAGATAAAGAAAAATGTAATATCATTATTTTTTACAAATCCTGCCTTGAATGTAAATCTAGAGAGAGCATAAGCAGATAGAGTGCCAAGAACTATACTAATAAGACTTGCAGTACATGTTACAAATAAACTATTAAAATAAGGTTCAATTATATCAACACCACCATTTGCTGGAGATTTAATTAACACTTTCCAACCTTCTAATTTTGGTTCAAAATCAACCCAAGGAATGTATGTTGCACCACCATTTACAGAGTTAAAATCTTTAAAAGAAGTTGTAAGAGCCCAAAGAAAAGGTGCTACCACAAAAACTGTCCAAATTGTTATGAAAGAGTATTTTAAAAATTTATATAATTTTCCCATATTTAATCTTTTAGTAATAATTTAGTTAGCCCTTTTGCAATAAAAGTTAAGCTTATGATCATTATTATTAAATAAGTGAATGACATTGAGGCAGCATAACCCATTTGAAATTCTCTTAATCCCTTAATAAAGATATAAAAACTAGACGTTTCAGTTGAAGTACCTGGACCTCCTGAAGTTAACACATAAACCGTATCCATTATTTTTGAGGCTTCAATAAGTCTGATAATAATAGCTCCAATAGAAATTGGTGCCATCAAAGGAAATGTTACATAAATAAATTTTCTAATAGGGCTTGCTCCATCAATAGCTGCTGCTAGGAAAGGTTCTTTTGGAAGCGATAAAAGACCTGCTAATAACAACAAAAACATAAAAGGAGTCCACTGCCAAACTTCTACAATAATAACTGTGATTTTTGCAAGGCTAGGATCTGTAAGCCACTTAGGTGACATGCCAAAATTTGACAAAATATCATTAACTGGACCTAAAGATTCATGAAAAAATGTTCTCCAAATAACTGTCATGATAACTGGAGTAGTCATCATTGGTATTAAAAATAGAACTCTGAAAAATCTTTGAAATTTAATATCTTTCCAGACCATATGTGCTAGTGCAAATCCAATTACATATTGAAGAATAACAGTTGTTACAGATAAAAAACTTAATCTAAAAAATGATTGCCAAAATCTTGGGTCGTCGGTGAATAATCTAATGTAGTTCTCAAGACCGATAAAATTTAAACCATTATAACTATTCCAACCTGATAAACTCAAACGTACGACAAAGATTATTGGAAATATTAGTATTCCAATAAGAACAAATAACCCAGGGAATAAAAATACATATTTATGTTTAAAATTCATGATTTTGAAATTTGATTTTACTATATGTGACCGCTAAAAAAAAGCGGCCACATAAAAACTAAAAGTTAATATTATAACTTGTTGTCTTCCATTTTAACACCTACAGCGTAGTCTTCTTGCACGTTCTTCTTACCTACTCTGCTTACAATTGCTTCCCATTCTTTAGCAACTTCATCAAGTGCTTCTTGTGGAGTTAACTGTCCAGCAAGTGCTTTAGAAGTCCCTGTTGCAACTGCACTAGTGAACTCAAATACACCTCTAACTCTTAAAGGGAAAACTCTGTTTTTACTTTTTTCCATGTCTTTAAGTGTTTTAGTGTAACTTTTTGCAATCTCTGGATCCCAACCCATAGTATCTATGTAAAGATTTGGATCAAAATCAGAGTTTTTAAATGGATTAACTCCAAAGTTACCAATAGCTAAGTCAGCTTGGTGGTTCGCTCCATTCGAAAAGAAACATAGATAATCAAATGCCATCTCTTGTACTTTACTTTTCTTTGCAACACCTACTGCCCAACCCCATACAATGTATGGTGCTTGGTTATATTTGTTTTCCCATTTGCCAGATACTCTGTTCCAAACTTTGTCTGCGCCTGGAAGAGGAGCTGTACCTACCTTGTTTTTGATAGGGCTATCATCTTGCATTGCTGCAATAAACGCATCATCCCATGAAAAACTAAATAGAGTTTGACCGCCACCAAATGATCCAATTTCATCACCTAGTCCAAAGTTAATTCCTCCTGGAGGAACATACTTGGTAGCCTCTACCCAATCACCTAGAGCTTCAACAAAACCTGGGTTGTTTATATTTGGTTTCATAGTTTCTAAATCAAAAAAGAATCCACCTGGAGTTCTTGGATTTTTAGCATACGCCACTGATCTACTGAAAAAAGCTGCAAACATTAGATCGTCTTTTTTCATTACTTCAGCTGAACCGTACTCTTTTTCTCCATCTCCATCCCAGTCCCAACCGTTAAAGAATTTAGCCATTTCGCCATATTCTTTCCAAGTAGTAGGAACTTTTAACTCTTTACCAGTCGCTTCTTTGTATTTTTTTTGCATTTCAGGATTATCAATTACATCTTTTCTGTACTTTAGATAATGTCTGTCGCCATCAACTGGATATTGATACATAGTTCCATCCCAAGAAGAGACACCAACATGAGATTTAGTAACGTCTTTCATCTCTTTTGTTTTAATATACTTCGCAGGCACTGGAGCTAGATATTGTCTCCAATCATTAATGAAGTTAGAAAAGCCAAATACGATATCGTATGGAGCTTGACCAGCTTTAAACGGAACCATAGCTTTTGCATACAAATCACCAGCTGGTGTATGTGTAACATCAACTTTTGCTCCAGTTAATTTAGCAAACTGCTCAGCATGCAAAGCTGTTGGTTGTCCAATAACTGGTACAGCATGTGTATTTATTTTAAGAGTTTTTCCTTTGTAATTTTTCTTAGATATTTCTTCATAAGAACAATCACCAGCAATATCTCCTGTTGCTTTGATATGTGGAAATTGGTCACTCCACTTATCAGCATATGCCATTGGGCTGAATATCAAGACACTTGAAATTGCAGCACTTAGGCAAGTTTTTATTATTTTCATTTTACTCTCCCCTTTTTGTTATTATGGAACTAAAACAGCTCGTCCCTTAACTTTACCTTCGTTAAGTTCATGAAGTGCTTTATTAGCATCGCCCAATTTATATTCTTGCATGGATAGCTTAACTAAACCTTTATTAGCTAACTCCATAAGCTCATATAACTCAGACCACGTTCCTACTAAATTTCCTATTATATTTTTTTCTGAAATAATTACATCAACAGCTAAGATTTTAATTTCTTCACCATAACCAACGATATAATAATAACCACCACCAGAGGTCATATTAAGACCCATTGATGTTGACCCATGTTCGCCAACAAAATCAATAACAGCTTCAGCTCCTTTACCTTTGGTAAGCTCTAAAACTCTTTCAACTTCATTTCCATCAATTAAAACACCTTCATCTCCACCTAAAGGCATCGCATGATCTAATGCAGCTTTAGATTTTTCAACAATAATTATATTTGCAGCACACATTGCTCTCAAACATTGAATTGCGATATGACCCAATCCACCAGCGCCTATGATTACACAGTTTTGCCCTGGCAATAAATGTCTAGTCGCTTTTTTAACAACCCTATAAGCTGTTAATCCAGCATCTGAAAAAGGAGCAACATCTTTAGGAGCCAAGACAGTTGGAAGTTTAATTAAGTTTCTAACACTTGTTTTAAGTAGCTCAGCGTAGCCACCTTCTTTAATATTAAGCCCCGGAAAAGCTCCTTCGTCAGCATGTTGATCTAAGCCTCTTCTACAGTTTAGGCAAGTTCCGTCTGTTCCAGAAATAATCGGGTGTAGAATTACTGGATCACCTTTTTTAAATCCAGTTACATCTTTTCCAACCTCTTCAACCCAACCTGCATTTTCATGACCCATCACCATTGGCAATAAATCTCCTTTAGGGTCTTGAATATGTTTCCATGCCCCTTCAACAATGTGTAGATCAGTTCTGCATACTCCTGCAGCACCTATTTTTACGATTACATCTGAGGACTTTTCTAACTTTGGGTTAGGCATTTCTTGTTCTGTTACCCATACTTTTTCTTTCATTTCTGGGTCATACTTATGTAAAACTTGTGCTTTCATTAAATTCTCCCTTAAAAATTATTCTTTACGTTATTAAAATTTAGTGTAGCAAAGGAGTCAATTGCACTTTTAGTTGTTCAATTAATTAACAAATACAACCTTAGGTTGGTTGTGAAGTTGTCTTAAAAAATTTAATGTCAATAATATGAACAATTTAACTCCGATTAATAAAGAATTTAAATCCATATTAGAAAAAAGAGGAATGTTATTAAATGATATGGGTTCTGAGATTTCAGAGAGTTGGACAAGATGTATTACAAACGGTCTAGATCCTTTTAAGGGACCAAAAAAAAGTGTTGTCTCAAGTCAACAGCTTGGCCAAATTAGAGATGAAAAAGAGGATCTTAGAAAAATAGTTATTCCTGAGCTAGAACTTTTGTATTCTCAAGTTGCTGGTACAAACTTTATGGTAGCTTTTTCTGATAATGAGGGGTTGGTTTTAGATACAATTTATGACAAATCATGTCTTCAAACAGATGTTGGAAAATCAGTTATACCCGGATCTATTTGGGCTGAAAAAATTTGTGGGACAAATGGTTTGGGGTTAGCTGTTGAGATACAAAAACCAACTATAGTCTCAGGTAAAGAACATTTTTTTACTGATCTTGAAAAACTATCTTGTTTTGCAAGTCCAATTACTAATTTTGATGGAAAAATTATAGGTATTATTGATGCCTCTACCGATGCAAGGTCTAGAGAACAACATACTTTGGCACTAGTAAATCTTGCAACAAGAAGTATAGAAACAAAACTTTTTATAAATAAATTTTCTAATGAGCTAATTTTATCTTTCCATCCAAGACAGGAATACCTTTCAACAACAAGTGTTGGGTTACTTGCAATTAATGGCGATGGTTTAATTATTGGCTCTAACACAAATGCAAAAATAATGTTACATGGCCTTGTTGATTTAAAGAACCAAAATTTTAATAATATTTTTACAAGCTCTTTTTCCTCAATTGCTTCTGATCTTTTAAATAATAAAGTCTTAAAAATAGCTGATTATTTAGGATCATCAGTTTTTGTTATCAAAAATCAAAATTTAAAACCCAATCAGACAAATGAATTGATAACCAAAAACAAAACATATGCATGTAATAGCTGCAAAGATACAAAAATAAAAAGAGAGAAATGCATATTAATTAGGTCTACTTTTTTAGAAACTAATAATATCTCGGTTGCTTCAAGAAAACTTGGTGTGTCCAGAACCACAATATACAAACATTTAGTTTAAATTAATTTATCTTCACCTTCCTTAAAAAAAACAAATAAGAAAATAAAGATGTAATGAACACAAAAAACATTGCTAATTTAAATGAATTTATTTCAGATAAATTAATACTTAATCCTAAATCAATAATTAAACCAATTATCCATTGCATAAAAAATGCTCCTATAAAAAGCAATAAATTAAAAGATGTAAGGGCCTTTCCTGCATTAGATAGTGAAAATGCCATTCCGACAGCTGGCTGTGTTAATGATAAAAATACAGAGCTTACAATAAATATCGCCCAATGAATTGATCCTGCTTTTGGCCCTAAATAAATTATTAGTGCAAGTACAATTAAACTAATTGGTGCCCCAAATTTTAATAATCTAATTGCGTCATTAATATTTTTTGAAAACCTAGGAACAAAATAGCCCCAACACAAAAATGATAATAACATTGAAAGGTAAATAAAAAAAAGTCCTTGAGCACTTTCCTCAGGAGTATAGCCCGCGACTGTTATTAGCCATGGACCCGCCCAAAGTGTTTGAATAGCAAATAAACTTCCATAGGTAAAAAAACCCATAGGAACTAAACTTAAGAAAAAAGGATTTGTCCATATTGCACTTAATCTATTTTCATTTAATTCCTTGTTATCAATACTTTTTTCATGCCACTTGGGAATAAAAATAAATATTAAAATTACACACAGGAAAGTTAAAAATGCTAACATCAAAAAAATTGTTCTCCATCCTACTAAAGGTAAAAAAAATTGTACTGGCAAACTAGATGATAACATTCCTATTGCTCCAACCATTAACATCCATGAATTAACTCTCTGTTGAGTTTCATCCTGAAGCCAGATTCGATAAGCTGTGAGAGGACCCATTAAACATGCTCCAACTCCGATACCTATTAAAACCCTAGAAACTAAAAGCGTGCTTAAATTTTCAGATATAGAAAATAAAATTGTTCCTACTATTGATATAAGTAGAAAATATGAAACGATTTTTTTTGGTCCTTTTGAATCTAATAAATATCCTAAGGGTATCTGTACACTTGCAAATCCAAGAAAATATGCTCCACCTAGTAGTCCTAGCTCACCTGATGTTAAATTAAATTCTGAAATTAATTCTGGAGCTATTGTTGCTGTGATCGCTCTGAGTAAATTAGAAATAAAATAACCTAAAGCAAAAACAATAAATATTATAATAGCTTTTGATTTAGCTAATACAGGCTTTTTCATAAATAAAGTTTAATTTACTTTATTTTTACAATTTCCCGTGTTGAAAAATTCATCAATATTATCTATCGCAAGATTTGCCATTGCGGTTCTGGTATCTTTTGTGGCACTTCCAAGGTGTGGTAAAATAAAAGCAGTTTTTATTTTTAGGTAACCGGGGTTTAAATTTGGTTCACCTTTATAAACATCTAAACCAGCTGCATAAATCTTTCTTCTGTTTAAAGCATCAATTAAAGCTTCGTCATCAACAATATCTCCACGGGCAACATTGGTAATTACCGCGCCCTTTGGAAAATATTCTACTGTTTCTTTATTAATTAAATTTATTGTTTCTTTAGTGGCTGGACAACAAATTGATAATACATCTGAAACTGAAAATAAACTTTTGAGGCTTTCATGATAAATAGCACCCTGTTCTTTCTCTTCACTTAATTTTGAACGATTATGATAATGTATGATCATCCCAAGTGATTTTGCAATTTTTGCAATTTTTTGACCAATTCTTCCCATACCTAAAATACCAAGTCTAGTGCCTGTTAATTGTTTTCCAATTAAATAATCTGCAGACCATTTCCAATTACTTTCTTTTGCTGCCTCAATTCCTTCAGCTGCTCTTCTACAAGCTCCTAAAATTAAAAGGATACCAATTTCAGCTGTAGCATCTGATAAAACTTCGGGAGTATTAGTAACAGCAATACCTCTTTTTTTTGCTGCTTCTAAATCTATATTTCCAAATCCAACTGCAAAGTTTGAAATTACTTTTACAGTTTCAGGTAGTTTATTAATTGTTTCTTCATCCATTTTATCTGTTAAGGACGTTAATACCGCATCACATCCCTGACTTAATTCTATTAATTTTGACTGTGAATAAAGCTCATCATTAGAATTTAATTTTGCTTCAAAAGTTTTAGTTGCTTTATCTTCACAGTCTTTGAGTAGTTTTCTAGTAACTAGTATTTTTTTCATAATCAATTTTTTTGTAATATTTTTGGTTTTGGTCCTCCAGTATACCAGTCTAAAACCTCAATGGTATGCAAAATTGGAGTTTGAGTTCCATTAGAAATTTGAGTAATACATCCAATATTTCCTGTTGAAATAAAGTCTGGCTTCAAGCTTTCTATGTTATTTACCTTTTTCTTTAATAATTCCTTAGCAATTTTCGTCTGTAAAATATTATAAGTCCCAGCTGATCCACAACAAATATGTCCTTCAGGAATTTCCATGATCTCATTATTTGTTTTTGATAGTAATTCGATAGGTTGACTGTGTACTTTTTGCCCATGTTGCATGGAACATGCTGAATGATAAGCAATTTTATATTTCTTATCTTTTGATTTAAAATCTAATTTTAAACTTTCGTTTAGATATTCCGTTACATCTTTTGTTAAATCAGAAATTACTTTTGCTTTTTTTTTCATTTTATTGTCATCTTTAAAAATAAAACCATAGTCTTTCATGGTGGTTCCACAGCCTGATGTATTTGATAAAATTGCATCTAAATTACCTTTTTGATGTTCTTCATACCAAGTATTAATATTGTTTATAAAATCTTGGTGAGCATCATTTTCTTTACCTAAATGATGATTTAAAGAACCGCAGCATCTAATTTTTTTTGGAACTACCACCTCTACCCCATGTCTGTTTAAAAGTCTTATGGTTGACTCATTAATCTGAGGTGAAATTTCTTTTTGAACACAACCAGTTAAAAGTGCAACTCTAGCAACTCGTTTTTGACTTGGAATAGAATAAATTTCTTTTTCTTTAATAGTTTTTTTAGGAAAACTTGTTGGCATTAAATTCATCATATCTTTAATTTTTGAAGGCATTAAAAATTGAAAAGGTTTACCTAATTTAACCATGAAGCTTGCTAATTTGAAGTACTTAACGTTTGGAAGAATAACGGACAAAAAATTTCTTATTAATCTATCAAAAAATGGTCTTTCATAATTTTTTTCAATATATTTTTTACCATGGTCAATAACATGCATATAATTCACTCCGGCAGGACATGTGGTCATGCAGCTATAACAAGATAAACATCTATCAATATGCTTTACAACTTTAGCCGTCGGTTTTTTATCATTTTCTAACATGTCTTGAATGAGATAAATTCTACCTCTTGGTCCATCCAGCTCATCTCCCAATAATTGATGTGTGGGACACGTCGCATTACACATTCCACAGTGAACACATTTTTTAAATATTTTTTCTGTGGACTGATTATCTTTGTTTTGTAATTGTTTTTCACTAAAGTTTGTTTGCATTAAATTCCTCTGTACATCTTCCCTGGATTAAAAATTCTTTTTGGGTCAAAACTCTTTTTTATTTTTTCAGAAATCAAAAGCCTTGTCTCATCGATTGTAAATGTTGTTTCTTCATAATCAAAATCATTAGATTTTTTAACAATAGTTAAGTATCCCCCAAGGTCTATAATTAATTTTTTAATTTCTGTAATATTTGAGTTTTTTTTAGAATGCACTTCAATCCAATACAAAGATCCACACCAGTCAATATAATATTTAAATTTATTTCCTATTTTTTGGATAAACTCATTACCCTTTGAGGGAGGAATTACAGCTCTTAATAAGTTATTTTTTGTATTTTCAAATAACTCAAGATTATTAATTTTTTTCCAAAAAGGTACTGACTGGTGAATGTCTAATATTGAAGTATTAAAATTTTCAAGCTCCAATTCCTTAGTTAATATTTTTATTCTTTCTTCAATTGACAGTTTATCACCTTCAATTCTTAATGCCAAAAATGAACCTTGAGATTTAAGATCATTGAATTTAAATATCATTTCTTTATTTTGATTATAACTATCGTCTTTAGGTTCTTCTGGCACGTAGACTGCACCTGAAACTTCACTACTTGAACTAGAAATTTTATCAAAAAGCTCATTCACCAATTTTTTATTTTCAGTATAAATGGCTATTGTATTAGATGATTTTTTTTTGGGTAAAACTTTGAGAGTTATTTCAAATAATGCAACAAGTGTTCCAAAAGATCCTGAAATAAGTTTTGATAAATCATATCCAGTAACATTTTTCACAACCGTGCCTCCAGATTTTATAATATCTCCCTTACCATTTACTCCTCTAAAACCTAAAATATGATCTCTCACACTGCCAACTTTAAATCTTCTAGATCCTGCAAAATTACAAGACAAGCAACCTGCTATTGTTCCTTTGTTTGATTTGCCATTTTTAATAAATCCAAAATCGATTGGTTCAAAAGCAAGTTCTTGATTATTTTTTTCTAACTCTTTTTCAATAACTTCAACTGGAGTATTTGCTTTTACCTTGATGTAAAGTTCTTTAGGTAAATATTCAATAATTCCTGACAATCTTGAAAGAGATAATTTTTTTGCTGACTGAATTTTATTACCTATAAAAATTTTAGAGCCCAAGCCAACCACCTCAGCAGGCTGATTTTTTTTAAATAATTCTTTAACTATGCTGGAGATTTGAGTTTCATCCTCAGGATAATATGTGTTGTTAGAATCTTGGAAGATCTGGGAATTTTTCCTCACCTCTGTGGACATGAACCCTCCCTTCTTCAGCACATTTTCTCAGTATTGGATATACTTTGCCTGGATTTAATAGATTTTTTTCATCTAAAGAAGATTTTATATCGAGTTGTTGTTGGATATCATTATCATTAAACATCTCACACATTAATTCTCTTTTTTCAACTCCAACTCCATGCTCCCCAGTTATAACACCTCCTAGTCTTACGCATGCTTTAAGTATTTCTGCTCCAAACTCTTCTGTTTTTCTAAATTGTTCCTTATCAGCCCCGTTGTACATGATTAAAGGATGTAAATTTCCATCACCTGCGTGAAAACAATTGGCAACAGGTAAATTATATTTTTCAGATAATCTTTTAATTTCTAATAAAGCCTCAGCTAACTTTCCTCTTGGAATAACACCATCCATACAATAGTAGTCCGGGGCCATGGCACCGCAAGCAGGAAATGCTGATTTTCTTCCTGACCAAAATGATAATCTTTCTTTTTCACTCTGACTGAGTTTTAAACTTGAGCAATTATTTTTTTTACAAATACTGCTTACATCTTTTAATAAGATATCTACTTCTGACTCTGTTCCATCAACTTCAACTATTAATAATAGCTCTGCATCACGAGGATATCCAGCTTTACTAAAATTATCTGTTGCCTCTATTAAAGCTTTGTCCATTATTTCCATACCAGCAGGAATAATACCATTTGAAATAATTTCTGAAGTTGCGTTTGCTCCCTCTTCTATGCTTGGAAATCCAATTAAAGCAGCTTTAACAACCTGCGGTTTTTTTAAAATTTTAGCAGTTACTTCAGTAATAACTCCTAGTAATCCTTCGGAACCACAAATTAAACCCATTAAATCATAACCCTCTTGATCAAGAGTTTTTCCACCAACTCTACAGATAGTTCCATCCATCATAACCATTTCAACACCTAGAATATTATTTGTAGTTGTTCCATATTTCAAAGAATGCACACCACCAGAATTTTCTGCAACATTGCCTCCTATAGAGCAAGCAAGTTGACTTGAAGGATCTGGTGCATAATAAAAACCTTTATGCTGAACTGCATGGGTCAATCCTAAATTAGTAACTCCAGGCTGTGTCACAACACACTTATTTTCAAAATCAATATCTAAAATTTTATTAAATTTTCCAAGACTCAATAATACTGCATCTTGTAAAGGTAGAGCACCACCTGAAAGTCCTGTTCCTGCGCCTCTTGGTACTACTTTTATATTTTCTTCATAACAAAACTTCAAAATCCTACTTACTTCTTTTGTGTTTTCAGGCATCACTACTGCCAATGGAGTTTGTTTATAAGCAGATAGCCCGTCAGTTTCATAAGGTTTAATTTCATCCTTATGACTTAAAACATGCTCGGGATTTATAATTTTAGCTAACGATTTAAAGATATAATCTTTTTTTTCTAAAGTTTTTTTATCTATCTTCGGTAAAGCTAACTCGGTCATAAGACCTAGCCTAGCATTTTTTTGATATTTTCCAATGCGTTAGATATGTTATCTTGAGAAGCTGCAAAGCTAAATCTCACGTAATCATTGCAAGTTTTGCCAAATGCGGTTCCCGGAACTATTGCAACTCCTGCTTCATGCATGGCTTTTTTACAAAACTCAGCTCCATTCATTCCAGTCCCTATTACTTTCGGAAAAGCATAAAACGCTCCACCTGGTAAACTACACTCAACACCTGGCAAGCTATTTAGTCCTTCATGAATTAATTTTCTTCTTTGAGTAAACTTTTCCATCATATCATGTATTGAGTCATCTGGACCATCAAGAGCTGCAATTCCTGCAAATTGTGCAGCTGCATTTACACATGATACGCTATTGATTAATAGTTTGTTTACATGCTCAACTAAATTTTCTGGCCAGAAACTCCAACCCAATCTCCATCCAGTCATCGAATAAGCTTTACTCCAGCCTTCTAAAACAATTAATCTATCTCTAAGTTCTGGATAATTAAAAAAAGTCGGCATTTCTTTTCCATCAAAAATTTGTCTACTATAAATTTCATCACTTAAAATTGTTACGTGTGGATGCTTCTTTAATCCTTCAGCTAATTTATCAATTTCAGGTTTTTCAACAAAACTTCCTGTGGGATTATTAGGATTAATCAAAATTAATAATCTTGTCTTATCAGTTATTAAAGACAAAATTTTATCAGCACTAAATTTTAAATCTTTATCTTCTGTTAAATCATAAGGAACAGCTGTTGATCCTGTATAATTAATCATAGACTCGTAAATTGGAAAAGCAGGTGTAGGATGAATTATTTCAGCTCCAGGCTCACCAAAACATTGTATTGCATAATGCATAGTCGGTTTTCCACCAGGCATTATCAAAATTCTTTCAAAATTTACATCGGCGTCATATCTTCTTTTAATCCATCTTGTTACAGCTTGTCTACATTCAGGGATACCATTTGACATAACATATCCATGATGACCATCGTCCAAAGCTTTTTTTGCAGCTTCAACTACATGTTTTGGAGTTTTAAAATCAGGCTGACCCAATCCTAAATGTATCATAGGGTTTCCTTGTGCCTCTAATTTTTTTGCCTCAGCTAAAACACTAAAT
>JAOHHF010000029.1 GCA_028099475.1 Candidatus Pelagibacter sp. | reverse complement strand
TTTCCTAGAAATGTATATATTATCAATTTTGTTATTACCCAAAATTTACAATAAAATGTGCAGAAATAAAATTTTTATAGCATTTAAACCCCTAATTTTTTGTCAATCTTTTATTGTGGCTTTAAGTTTAACATGGGGTATTTATTCTATTTTTCCTGCCAATTTTAGCGAAAACTTAAATCATAAAATTTTATCAAAGTACGCAGATGGGTACGCTTTGTATAACTGGGTTAACAAAGTTCTACCTAAAAATGAGACTATTATCGTTGATCACAGGTCGACTTTTTTTTTAGATACATTAAATCATATGAATACTTCAGCTCTAACTAGCACAAATTATGAAGAATATGAGACTAGAAAATTTTATTTAGAGGATATTAAAAAATTTAAACCAAAATACATTTTATTTAGTAGAAAGAAACAAAAATTGTCTTATGGAAAGTTTAATTTCGAAGAATGTTTAGATGGTTTATTTGCAAAATCAGAAAATGTGGGGAGGGTTGTTGCAAGAAATCCTTTTAATATAAAAAATGATCAATATTATGATGCATATATTTATAAAATAAATTATAAAAAAATCCCAAATTGTGTTAAGAGAACAGAAAATTAATGAAAAAAACAGTTTTAATTTGTGGAGCCGGAGGTTTTATAGGAGGTCATCTAGTAGCTGATTTCATAAATGAAGGCAAATATAATTTAGTTTGTGCAGATATTAAACCTGAAGAATATTGGTTTCAACATTTTGATCAATTAAAAAATTATTCTTTAGATTTAAAGGAATATGAAAATTGCTTAACTGTTACAAAAGGTGTTGATTACATTTTTAATTTGGCTTGCAATATGGGCGGTATGGGTTTTATAGAAAATAATAAAGCTGAATGCATGCTTTCAGTATTAGTTAATACAAATCTTTTAAGAGCTGCAGTAGTTAATGAAGTAGAAAAATATTATTTTTCATCAAGTGCATGCGTTTATAACGGAAGTAAACAATCTAAAATTTTTATTCCAGGCTTGAAAGAAGAAGACGCTTATCCCGCAGAACCAGAGGATGGATATGGATGGGAAAAGTTATTTAGTGAGAGAATGTGTAGACATTTTACAGAAGATTTTAAATTAGAAACAAGAGTTGTTAGATATCATAATATTTATGGGCCACTAGGTACTTTTGATGGTGGTAGAGAGAAAGCACCTGCTGCTCTATGTAGGAAAATAGCAAATGCAAAAATAAATAATTTAAAAACAATTGACGTTTGGGGAGACGGTGAGCAAACAAGAAGTTTTTTATATATTGACGATTGCATTAAAGGCACCAAACAAGTATTTAATAGCAATCATTCAGTTCCTTTTAATGTTGGTAGCGAGGAACAAGTATCTATAAATCAAATGATAAAAATTATAGAAGAAATTGCAGATTATAAAGTTGAGAAAAATTATCAATTGGATAAACCCAAAGGTGTAAGAGGTAGATCAAGTGATAATACTTTTGTTAAAAAAAATATTGGTTGGGAGCCTAAATATAATTTGAAACAAGGTCTTGAGTTGACATATAATTGGATTTTTGACGAATTAAAAAATCCAATAAATACAAGTAAATTTGGTCGATAAATCCTAATTAATTATATTTATTATTTGTTGCTTAAAATATAAAAACTTATATAAGTTTTTTGCCTGGTGATTATTGCAAAGAGGTTACACCCGATCCCATTCCGAACTCGGAAGTTAAGTTTTTTAGCGCTGATGGTACTTTATCTTAAGATATGGAAGAGTAAGACATTGCCAGGCAACACAAAATGAAAAACCTCCCTAATGTCGCAATTCTTCTTACAACTTTTAATTCAGAAAAATATCTGGAACAACAATTACAAAGTTTAGTTAATCAAAAGTTTGTAAAAGTTAATATTTTTATTTCTGACGATAACTCGCGGGACAAAACCTTAAAACTATTGAACTTGTTTTCTAAAAAAAATAAAGGAGTTATCAAAAAAATTTATAGAGTAAATTTTAAAGACCCCAATAAAAACTTTTTAAATCTTTTAAAAAAAGTACCTAAATATGATTTTTATGCTATGGCTGATCACGATGATGTTTGGTTAAGCGATAAACTAATTAGAGCAATAAAAATACTTAAAAAAGGTTATATTTTATATGGATCCAGAGTCAAAGCAGTAGATAAAGATTTAAATTTTATTGGTTATTCTCCAAAATTTAAAAAAAAACCAAGTTTTAAAAATGCATTAGTACAGGCACTTTTTGCTAATTGTACAGCTGTTTTTACTTATGAAATGCTTAATCTTTTTAGATCACATAAAATTGATTTTAACAAAAAATTTAAAACAGATCCAAGCTGGCTTTTATATTTATTAGCAACTTTTAATGGAAAAAAAGTTTTTTATGATAAAACATCCAAGATACTTTACAGACAGCATGAAAATAATGTTATGGGTTTAGGTTCTTCTTACCTTAGTAAATTAAGATATCTGTATTATTTTTTTTCTGGTGTAAATAAAAAAATGAACGATATGCACATTAAATTTTTAAAAAATATTAAATCTAATCAGCCAAAAGAAAATATCAAAGTATTAGAATTATTTGATAATTTAAGAAAGAACATGAATTTTTTTAAATTTAATAATATGCTTTTTAAAAATTCAGGTGTATATAGACAAACTAAAAAAGGAAATATTCTTTTAAAAATTGGTTTAATTTTGAATTTAGAATGAGTTTAACTATTAAAAATTATTTGAAAAAGTTATGCATATATTTATAACTGGAATTGCAGGATTTTTAGGTTCTAATTTAGCTGATTATTACATTGCAAAAGGTTATAAAGTCTCTGGTTGTGACAATTTAATTGGAGGATCTTTAGATAATTTAAATCAACAAAATATAAATTTTTTTAAAGGGGATTGTGAGAACCTTGAGTTCATGACAAAAATAATGAAAGATGTCGATGTAGTTTGTCATGCTGCCGCTTTCGCTCATGAAGGATTATCTGTTTTTTCTCCAACATTGATATGTAACAATAATCTTACTGGATCAGTGTCGGTATTTACTGCTGCAATAAAAAATAAAGTAAAAAGGATAGTTTACTGCTCTTCAATGGCAAGATATGGGGATATAAAAATTCCATACACTGAAGATCAAACACCTAATCCAGTTGATCCATATGGTGTCTCAAAACTTGCTGCAGAGAAAATATTAAAGATATTATGTGATGTTCACGGTGTTGAGTATAATATTGCGGTACCCCATAATATTATAGGTCCAAAGCAAAATTATAATGACCCCTATAGAAATGTAGCTGCTATAATGGTTAACTTGATGATACAAAATAGAAGACCTGTTATTTATGGTGATGGAGAACAAAAAAGAACTTTTTCTGATGTTGATGATTGTGTTTATTGTTTAGATAAGTTGTTACTAGATCCTTTGGTAAAATCTCAAGTAGTAAATATAGGTCCTGATGATGAGTTTACATCTATAAATACACTATTTTCGATGCTGTCAAATAAATTAGGTTTTAATCAAAAACCAATTTATCTTGAGGACAGGCCCACGGAGGTAAAATTCTCTACATGCTCAGCAGAAAAAGCTAAAAAATTGTTGAACTATCGAAACAAAATAACATTAGATGAATCAATTGATAAAGTGATTGATTTTATAAAAAGTAAAGGTCCTAAAGAATTTACCTATGATTATGATCTTGAAATTAATAATGATTTGACCCCTAAATCTTGGAAAGAAAAATTATTTTAGATTTTATTTAAAATTAATCTTAATTTCTTTATTTTTTTTAATGTTAGGTTGATCTAATTTATTTGGAAAATATATATTTTTTCCAATTATTTTTGGTCTTTTAGAAAAGGTTAATTCAACTATATTTGCTTCGTTCCATTCCAATCCATAATTGTTAGCATGAATATGTATTAATTTTAAACCACTTTTTTGGATAAATTTTTTTATTTTTGATGAAAAGAGATCGATATCATGAAATTCAATAACCATACCAGATATTTTATTTTTTAATTTAAGTATATCTTGCAAGATTCTATATTCAGATCCCTCAATATCTATCTTCAGGAAGAAAGGTGCTTCTAATTTTTTAGTTAATTTTATTAAATCATTATGGGATATATATTTATTTGATATTTTTGATTTTAAAAAAAATAAATAATCAATAATATTAAAAAAACTTTTTAAGGTTTCATTAAGCCCATAATAAATGCAAAAAATTAATTTTTTTAAAAATATTTTTAGGAGAAAAATTAAGGAAGTATTGTTGTCATAACACTTAATATTTACATTTTTGTTTATTTTTAAAAATTCTTTTTCAAATGACCAGTCATCATTAATTCCCAAA
>JAOHHF010000028.1 GCA_028099475.1 Candidatus Pelagibacter sp. | reverse complement strand
TAACACTGAAATTAATTATATGGTTAATGCACATATTTTAGATGGTGTTGCTTTAACTAAATTTATCTACTGGATTAAAAAAATTAATAAAAAAAAAATTACTGAAGTAGATGCAGCTAAAAAATTAGAAAAGTTTCGAAAAATGAATAAAAATTTTCTTTATCCTAGTTTCGATACAATTGCAGGTTCTGGAAAAAATGGCGCTATTGTACATTATCGTGCAAGTAAAAATAATTGTAGAACCATCAATAAAAAAGATATTTTTTTATGTGATTCTGGAGGGCAATATAAATATGGCACAACTGATGTAACAAGAACTATTTGTTTTTCAAATCAAAGCCAAAATATAAAAAATATTTTTACTAAGGTTTTAAAAGGCCATATTGCTGTTGCTACAACTGATATCAATAAGGATAACATTGGTAAAAAAATTGATAATAGAGCTAGAAAATTTTTAAAAAAAAGTAATTTAGATTATGCACATGGTACAGGCCATGGTGTTGGCTTTTTTCTAAATGTTCATGAAGGACCGCAATCAATTTCAAAAATAAATAAAGTAAAAATTAAGCAAGGTATGATTTTAAGTAACGAGCCTGGTTACTATAAGAAAAATAATTATGGAATAAGAATTGAAAACTTAGTTTATGTAAATAAAAAAAATAAAAGTTTATTTTTTGAAAATTTAACAATGGTGCCAATTGAAAAAGATTTAATCAATTATGATTTATTAACTGCTTCTGAAAAAAACTATCTTTTTAGATATCATTTGGATGTTTATTCAAAAATATCAAAATACTTAAAAAAGGATGAAAAAAAGTGGCTAGCTAGTTTTATTTAGCATTTTTAAAAATTCAAACTGGCTAATAATTTTAACCTTTAACTGTTTAGCACTGTCTACTTTTCTTTTAGTTGGTTTCTCTCCTGTAATTAAATAATCCAATTTATTTGAGACACTACTTACTGTATTTCCTGAATTTTCTTCTATTAATGATTTAACTTCAGCTCTACTTATTCCACTTAATTTTCCTGTTACTAGAAATGACTTGCTTTTTAATAAACCATTTTTTTGAAGAACTTCTACATTTTTTATTACTAAAATATTTCCTAATTCACTTAAAACTTGAACATTTATTTCATTTGCAAAAAAACTTTTAATTGAGGTTACTTGAGTGTCACCAATTCCATCGATATTTAATAGATCATCAAACTTATTTGATTTAGATAGATTTTGAAAATTTAAAAATGATGTAAAATATTTTGATAATAGTTTTGCATTTTCTAATCCTATGTGCCTAATCCCTAAGGCAAATATAAGTCTTTCCAGCGAAATGTTTTTTTTTTGATTAATGGAATATCTTAAATTTTCTACTGATAACTTGCCCCAACCTTCAAGTTCTTTAATTTTATCATAATCTAATTTAAATATATCTTGAGGTAATTTAATTAATTTTAAATTCCAAAAACCTTCAATAATTTTTTTTCCCAGTCCATCTATATTAAAAGCTTCTTTTGACACAAAGTGTTTTAATTTTTCTATAGAAATTTTATCACAATCATAACCTTCACTAGAACATCTTCTTATTGCATCAATTTTTTTTGTAACTTTATTAAATTCTTTTATTGTTTTTGAGCCACAAGAAGGACAGTGATTAGGAAAAATAAACTTGACACTTTTTTTTGGTCTTTTATTAATATCCACAGATAAGATATGTGGGATAACATCCCCTGCTCTTTCAACTGTTACCATATCGCCTACCCTAATATCTTTTCTTATAATCTCATCTTCATTGTGCAATGTAGCATTTGACACTAAAACACCACCAATATTAATTGGGTTAATTTTTGCAACCGGGGTTAAAGCTCCGGTCCTACCAATTTGAATATCTATGTCTAAAACATTCGATACTCCTTTATTTGATGAAAATTTATGAGCTATAGCCCACCTAGGTGCATTAGCAACATTTCCCAGTCTTTTTTGAAGATTGAAATCATCAATTTTGTATACAATGCCATCTATATCAAAATCTAAATTTGCTCTTACTTTTTCGACTTCATTATAATTTTTGGTTAAGTTTTTTACTCCAGTAATTAATTTATTTAATGGATTCGTTTTAAATCCCCAATCACTTAATCTTTTTAAATAATCAGTCTGATTGTTAATTTTTAAGCCTTTCTCAAATCCATAAGTATATGCAATAAATTTTAATGGTATTTTTTTTGTTTCATCTGAATCTTTTTGTCTCAAAGTTCCTGATGCAGCATTTCTTGGATTGGCAAACTTATCTTTCAATTTTACAAAATCACTATTTTGAATAAAAACTTCTCCTCTAATATCTATTTCTTCAGGAAAATCTTTAGATAAAATTTTTTTTGGAATATCCTTGATGGTTTCTAGATTTATAGTTATGTCCTCTCCTTCTTTTCCGTCTCCTCTAGACAAGCCTCTTATGAAATTACCTTTTTTATATGTTAAAGAAGCTGAGATACCATCAATCTTTGGTTCAGCACTATAATAAATCTTAAAATTATTTTGTTTTGATAAAAATTTTAATATTTTTTTTTCAAAATTGTTTAAATCTTCTTCTGAAAAAGCATTTGAAAGCGAAAGCATAGGAGCTCTGTGCTCAACTTTCTTAAAATTTTTTGAAGGCTTGTAACCAACAGTTTTACTAGGTGATTTTTCAGAATTTATAAATTTATATTTTTTTTCAAGTGATAAAATATCATGTTTAAGTTCATCATACTCTTTATCAGAAACTTTCGGTGAACTATTGTTGTAATAATGTTTATTATACTTGTTATATAATTTAATTTTTTTATTATATTCTACTTCAATTGCTTTTTTATTCATTCCTGTCAAATAAAGATTTGATTTTTTTTATGGTACTTTTTCTTTTAATCTTATTTTTTTTTATAATCTTATATTTTTTATCAAATAAACTATAAGAGTTTTTATACCATTCCGAAGATTGATAATTATATCCAAGTACTTTTGCATATTTTTTTGCTTCACCTTTTAATCCTATGGTATAGTGAACCTCAACTAGTCTATGTAGTGCCTCTTCTGCATATATAGTTGTTTCATAATTATCAACTACTGTCTTAAATCTATTTATCGCTGGTATCCATTTTTTTTTCTCAAAATAATAACGGCCGATATACATTTCTTTTGATGCCAATAGATCATTTATCAAATCTATCTTAAATTTTGAGTCTAATGCATAACTAGTTGTTGGATAATCATTAATGACTTTTTTAAAGTATTGTTTTGCTTTTATTATTGATTGTAGATCTTTTTTTTCATCTACTATTTGTTCATAAAAAGAAATGCCTAATAGATAATAAACATAATCCAAATTTTTATATTTAGGATAGATTTTCAAAAATCTATCTAATTCTGCTATTGCGTCTTTTAAATAATCATAAGAATAATATGAATAAGCTGCCATTAAAGCAGATTTAGGAGCCCATTCTGATTGTGGAAATAAAATTTCTGCTTCATTAAATTTTTTTGCAGCAAAAAGTGGGTCACCATTTTCCAAATATTCCTTTCCCTCTTGATATGCTTCTAAAACTTGAAGATCTAAACTTTTTTCTTTTAAAACAGAATCTTCAACTACATTTTTTGAACATGATGTAAGAATTAATATTGAAAGAAAAAATAATAAAAATTTATTAATTTGCATATAAGGTTTATACTTATTTAAAAGATACTTTTAAAGTTGTCTTTCTAATTAAGCTATAGATCGTAATATATTTTTATTTATCAGTGTGTGAGGCAGATTTTTTTCTTTTATTTCCAAGATTGAAAAATTATCTTTATTTTGAAAGACTTTTCTTAATAATTGGTTTGTTAGAAAATGACCTCCTTGAGAACATCTAATAGAGGCTATAATTCTATACCCTGAAGTATCTAATATCTTATGATTAACAAATTCTTTATCATTTCTTAAACCTTCTTCATTTAATATTTGATCATCTTTAACTACAATAGCGTTTTTTAAACTACCGCCTTTAGCCAACCCATTTTTTTTTATCATTTCAATATCTTCAAATAAACAGAATGTTCTTGAATTATATATATCTGTTAAATCATCCTCAAAAACTTTAACTTTATTTCTTTGATTACCAATAGTTTGATTTTTATATTTAAGTTCAAAATCAATATCTAAACTTAGGGTAGAAGGTTGTATCGATATAAATCGATCACCATCTGTAAATTTTATTTCTTTATTTATTTTAATAATCTTGATTGGAGCATCGCTCACAGCTACCCCGGTGTTCATAATTTTTGCTATGAAATCTTTTGCGGAACCATCTAAAATTGGAACTTCTTCATTATCAATCTCAATTAATGCATTATCAATACCCAGCCCAAACAATGCACCCATCAAATGTTCTATAGTTGACACTTTAACTCCAAATTCGTTTTCAATAGTTGTATTTAATGACGTATTCGTCACATGCATAAAATTTGGGTAGACTAAATTATTTATTTTGTGATCAATTCTTTTAAAAACAATACCAAAATTTGGTGCCGCAGGTTTAATGCAAATATTTACATTTACACCACTGTGCAATGCTACGCCATTAAATAGAACGTCATTTTTTATTGTTTTTTGAGTTAGATAAGACACTGAGACTTTTTAATTTGTTTTTTATAGATTTAGAAAACAACTAATATTACTGGATAAAACAATATTAACTAAATAATTGAAAAAATTTTTCAAAAAATCCTTTATTTTCAATATTTTTTGAAATTAATGTTATCTCATTTTTATTAAA
>JAOHHF010000027.1 GCA_028099475.1 Candidatus Pelagibacter sp. | reverse complement strand
TGGTGTTGCAGACTATGCAGCTAGTTTGAGAGCGAGAACAGTCGTGATTGGAGGATTAAATCCTGATTATCCTGGAGATCAATGGCATCATGGATTGTCAGAACTTGTTATGACTTGTAGAGCATATGGGTTAAGAGCAATTGATGGTCCATTTGGAGATTTTAATGATCCGGAAGCTTATGTTGCTGCAGCAAAACGTGGGGCCGCAATTGGAATAGAAGGTAAATGGGCAATTCATCCATCACAAATTGAACTTGCTAATAAAGTTTTTTCACCCCCAGAGACAGAAGTTAATAAAGCTAAAAGAATTTTAGAAGAATTAGATAAAGCAGCAAAAGAAGGTAAAGGAGCTGCTCAACTTGATGGCAGAATGATTGATGCAGCATCAGCTAGAATGGCAGAGAATATTGTTAGTATAGATAAATTGATTAATAAAAAATAGATATGGATATTCACGAGTATCAAGCAAAAGAAATTTTATCTAGTTTTGGAGTAACAATACCAAGGGGAGGTATTGTTTATAGTCCAGAGACTGCTGAAAATAAGGCTAGAGAAATTGGTGGATCAAGATGGGTTGTTAAAGCACAAATTCATTCTGGTGCTAGAGGAAAAGCAGGAGGAATAATTATTTGTAACACTCCTTTAGAAGTAGCTCAGGCAACAGACAAATTATTGGGTAAGAAACTTGTAACAAACCAAACAGGACCTGAAGGTAAAATAGTAAATAGAATTTATATTGAAGAAGCAACAGATATTGAGAAAGAATTATATCTAGGATTAGTTTTTGATAGAAGCTCAGAAAGTATAATGGTTGTAGCTTCAACAGAGGGAGGGATGAGTGTTGAGGAAATTGCCAAAGATAAACCAGACTCAATTATTAGATCAAAAATTGAAGTTGCTGTTGGTATTCAGAATTTTCAAGCAAGAGAGCTTGCTTTTGGATTGGGTATTGAACCAGAATTAATTAGAAGAGCATCAGAAACTATTGTTGGATGTGCAAAAGCATTTAGTGAATTAGATGCTACAATGGTTGAGGTTAACCCATTGGTGATATCGAAACAAAAACAAATTTTAGCTTTAGATTGCAAAATGAGTTTTGATAATAACGCAATGTTTAGAAGGGATAAAGTTTCTGAATTAAGAGACAAAACTCAAGAAGATGAAAAAGAAGTTTATGCATCAGATAGAGGTTTAAATTACGTGAGTTTAGACGGAAATATTGGAAATATTATAAATGGGGCTGGTCTAGCCATGGCATCTATGGATATGATTAAATTAGCAGGAGGTGAACCAGCTAATTTTCTAGACGTTGGAGGAGGGGCAACCCCTGAAAAAATAGTCAAAGCTTTTAAGTTAATTACAATGGATAAAAAAGTTAAAGTAATTTTAGTAAATATTTTCGCAGGAATAAATAGGTGTGATTGGGTAGCAGAGGGAATAGTTCAGGCATTAGAAAAGATTGAAATTAATGTTCCATTAGTAATAAGGTTAGCTGGAACCAATGTTGAAAAGGGAAATAAAATTCTTCAAGATAGTAAGTTAGATTATATTGAAGCAGATACATTAGAGGATGCTGCAAATAAAGCGGTAGCAGCATTAAAATAATCAGATGACAGTATTTATTGACAAAGATACAAAAATTTTAATTCAAGGGTTCACTGGAAAAATGGGAACTTTTCATGCTGAAGAAATGATAAAGTATGGATCTAATCTTGTTGGAGGTGTTACTCCCGGCAAAGGTGGTCAAAAACATTTAGATAGACCAGTGTTTAACACTGTGAAAGATGCTGTTAAGCATACTGGTGCAACAGCATCAATATTATTTGTTCCGCCAGCTTTTGCTGCTGACTCTGCAATGGAAGCAGCTGATGCAGGTATTAAAACTTGTGTCGCTATTGTAGATGGAATTCCTTCACATGACATGATTAGAATTAAAAGATATATGCGAAGATATTCTAGAACAGAAAAAATGACTTTAGTAGGACCTAATTGTGCAGGAATAATTAGTCCAGGTAAATCAATGTTGGGAATTATGCCAGGTCACATTTATCAAGAAGGTAGAGTTGGTATTATTAGTAGATCTGGAACTTTAGGATATGAAGCAGCACAACAGTTAAAAAACCTAAACATAGGTGTTTCCACTAGTGTAGGTATTGGTGGAGATCCAATTAATGGCAGTTCTTTTAGAGACATTATTGAAAAATTTGAAACAGATGATGAAACTGATGCAATTTTAATGATAGGTGAAATAGGTGGGCCACAAGAAGTTGCAGCAGGTGAGTTTGCAAAAGAAAATATGAAAAAACCAATAATTGGATATATCGCAGGTTTAACCGCACCAAAAGGTAGAGTAATGGGTCATGCTGGTGCAATAGTTTCAGCTTATGGAGAGAGTGCAGTTGAGAAAGTAGAACTTTTAAAAGAATGCGGTGTAACTATTTCTAAAAACCCATCAGTTATGGGTGAGACAGTAAAACAAGTCTTAAGTAATTAAATAAATCAATCTAATAACCTTAGATAAATAAACAGCTATTTAAAGTTCTAAACTTTTTAACTTTTGTATGTATTCATCAAATTCTTTTACAAATGCATCAGTTGGCTTAATATTCTTTTTTCTTTGATCTGTTGATGTTTTTTCTAAATAGAAAAAATTATTTTCACATGCTTCATTAATTATTAACGCAGATTTTGGTCTAGAAGTTTTAAATAGTTTTGTTTTAAGCTCTTCAACTGATAGTTTTTCATCTTGTTTATATGAGTTCATAACCAATAGCATCATATGGTAATGTGAGGGTGATTTTCGAAAAAAGTAATTACTAGAGCTATGAGAGTGTCTCACTTGATCTTCCCAAAATTCTAATAAATCCTTTGTTCCTTTCATTTAAGCTCTTACCCTAGATTTTGTTGGGTCATAAAAAGGAAAAGCTATTACTTTTGCACCAATTCTTTTTTGATGGCCATCTAATTTACCTATTTCAACCTCTGTACCAACTTCGGAATATTTTACATCAATTCTACAAAGTGCAATATTTTTTCCAAGTTTAGGAGAAAGCATTCCACTTGTTATCACACCAATTTGTGCACGACCCACATGAACACAATCACCATGAGCAGCTGGTTCATGACCAATTAACTCCAAACCTACTAATTTTTTTTGTGGGTTGGCTTTTCTTTTAATTAACTCTTCTTTACCGATGAAATCATCCTCTTTAGTTTTTAAAGGAACTGTAAAACCAATTCCAGCTTCGAAAGGATCTGTTTGATCATCAAATTCATATCCATAAAAAATTAAACCAGCTTCAATACGAACCATATCTAAAGCTTCTAAACCTAAAGGTGTGATATTAAATTCTTTTCCAGCTTCCCAAACTTTATCCCAGACTTCACTAGCATCTTTTGGATGACACCAAATTTCATAACCAAGCTCACCTGTATATCCTGTTCTCGATATAACAATTGGTGTTCCTGTTTCATGATCTATTCTTGCTATGTTGAACCTAAACCATTCAAGCTCAGTAATAGAAGGCTGTATTGGTGCTGTCCAAACAAATTTTTCTAAAATTTTTCTACTATTTGGACCTTGAACTGCAATATTATGAATGTGGTCTGTTGCTGATTTAATCCAAACTTTATAGTTTTTCTTTTTAGCTTGTTCTTTTAACCACTCTCCACTGTATTCGTCTCCACCAATCCATCTAAAATTGTCTTGACCAAATTTAAACAAAGTACCGTCATCAAGCATACAACCATTTTCATAACACATAGCAGTGTAGACAACTTGACCTACTGATAATTTTTTTACATTTCTTGTTAAGGTATATTGCATCAAATTTTCAGCATCAGGACCTAGAATTTCAAATTTTCTTAATGGAGACAAATCAGTTGCAATTGCACTTTCTCTACAAGCGTTGTATTCTTTGATTGTTCCTGAATTAGTAAAATTATTAGCTAACCAAAAACCTTTATACTCAATAAAATTTCTAGTCAGTTCAGACGTTTTTTCATGAAAACCTGTTTCCTGAGTTAGTTTTGGTTCAGAGTCTGTTTTCATTCTAAATGCAATTGCTTTTGAATATTTATTATTTTTTCCATAAGTTCTAACAAAAATATCGGTAGGGTTCCACCCATTAGCCGCATCAACATCACAAGGACAAGCAGACGACACGCATGTTAAATCTTTTAAAGCTCTAAACAAAACATAGTCCCCTGGTCTTGACCAAGGTTCGTCAAATGTAGCAACATTATTTGCATCAATTGCTGTATTAAAAAAAAGATTTATCGCTGACCAGCTTTTTCGAGCGCTGATGTCATATTTTTCTAATCCTTTATTGAAATTATCCGTACAATTGATGTGCCCCATATAACCTAGATCTTCATAGTATTTAGAAGTACATGCTAAATTAAAAGTATCATGTCTTCCAACAGTATCTCTTACAACCTCAACCATTGCCTCGTGATCACCATCATAAAATTTTGAAAACAAGCCTGGACCTGGATAGGCGCTTCCCATAAATGTTCTTGTTGCTTTATCGTCAATTATACTTTCAATACCATCATTTAATTTATGGGTATCAAAAGCTAAGAAATCAGAGCACTGTCTTCCACCAGTATCAATAATTTGAATATATTCACCTGCTTTTACCTCGTAGGTTTCTGCAGTTCTTCTTTTAACAAGTTGTTCAACAATGGGATCGCTTAAAGGCTCAGGTAAAATAAACTGCTCACTGGTTTCTAAAAATTTTGCTCGATTAATAAATATAGTTAAGTCTGTTGGTGGATTTTGTTCATGAACATTTAATGAATCTCCCGGAGCTGCGATTAAGATAAAACATTTATCTTTTGATGAAAGAGTTATTTTATCCCCCATCAAGCAATCTT
>JAOHHF010000026.1 GCA_028099475.1 Candidatus Pelagibacter sp. | reverse complement strand
TATGGTAAAATATCAAAAAATTTTTAATATATAATGTGAGTACTTGAGGTTGTTTATTGGTTAGCGAATAAAAGTTTGAAATTTATATTGTAGAAATCTTTTTTGTGATCCTAGAAACATTTCTTGAGGCATTTTGCTTTTTAATGATGCCTGTTTTTGCAATCTTCATCAGTTCTGAATTCAATTTTGGCAAGAATTTAAGAGCTTCGTCTTTCTTTTTATCTTCAATTAAAAGGTTCATTTTTTTTAGAGCATTTCTAAATCTGCTCTTTCTCGCCTTATTAACTACTGTTTGCTTAGAAATTCTTCTAATTCTCTTAATTGCTGATTTTGTGTTTGCCATATCCGCAGGGGTATAGCTTGAGAAATTATGGTGGTCAATAAAATAATTTGCTATTTTTGACAAGAATCACAAAAAAAAGTTGATCTATTAGAGATTATTTTTTTTCTTATGAGATCAGAGCATCCTAAGTTTTTACACTCTGCACCTTCTTGCTGATAAACTTTAAATTCTTTTTGAAACCCACCTTTTAATCCTGACGTATCTTTAAAATCTCTTACACTTGATCCACCCTTACTAATAGCTTTAAGTAAAATTTTTCTGCTACTAATTATAATTTTTTGACATTCTTTTTTACTTAATAATTTCGCTTTTTTAAACGGATTAATTTTGCTCAAAAACAAAATTTCACTAGCATAGATATTTCCAATTCCAGAAACAAATTTTTGATCAAGTAAAAAATTTTTTATATCCTTTTTTTTATCTTTAAAAAAATTATAAACATAATCTAGATTAAAATTCTTATCAAAAGGCTCAGGACCTAAATGATTAAATCTTTTAATTAGATCAGAATTATTTTTAATGAGTTGAAAAAAACCAAATCTTCTTGGATCATTATAAATAATCTTAAAACTTTGAAAAACCAATTCAACATGATTGTGTTTTTTTGGTAAAAATTGTGAATTATAAAAACTAGTGTTTGTATATTTATTAACTGATTTATTATTAACGATATGTATCGTTCCTGACATTCCAAGATGAATTAAACAATAGTTATCTTTTGGCAAATAAATAATTAGATATTTAGAAAATCGACCTACTTTAATTATTCTTTTATTTAAAAAATAGGTATCAAACTTTAAGGGAATTTTTAGTCTTAAATTTCTATTTCTTATTATTACTTTTTTTACCTTTTTTTGTTTAATCTTTTTATTGAGAGATTGTCTTACAATTTCTACTTCTGGTAATTCTGGCATTTCACACTATATTGAATATATATTTTTTTTTATGCAACAATATCTTCAAAATAAAAAAGGGCTTGTAGAAGGGGTATTCGATCAAGTCTATAATAAATATGACCTTATGAATGATTTTATGTCATTTGGTGTTCATAGGTTCTGGAAAAAAAGTCTAATAAATATGATGAACCCATCTTTGAGTAAAAAGTTAATTGATGTAGCTTGTGGGACTGGTGACATAGGTAAGCTCTATTTAGACAGTACTGATAAAAATAATAAAATTACTTGTGTCGATCCAAACAAAGGAATGGTGAGCCAAGGTAAAGAAAAACTTTCTAGTTATAAAAATATTAACTGGGTTATTTCTCCTGCAGAAAAACTTCCCTTTGAAGACAATAAATTTGATTTTTATACTATTAGTTTTGGACTAAGAAACACAAAAAATTTAAATAAAGCTCTTTCTGAAGCTTATAGAGTTCTAAAGCCAGGTGGAAGATACTTTTGTTTAGAATTTTCAAAAATACAAAACTCAAATCTTGATTTTATTTATAAAAATTATTCAAAATTAATTCCAATTATTGGTAAATTTGTCGTTGGTGAAAAAGAGCCATATGAATATCTGATTAAAAGCATTGACCAATTTATTAACCAGGAAGAATTAATTGAATTAATGAAGAATAATAAGTTTCAAAACTGTTCTTACAGAAATTTTTCTGGAGGGATTGTTTCTATCCATAGTGGATGGAAGTTTTAATGATCAAAAAACTTATAACCTTATTCAAATTAGGAAGAAAAGTAGCTAAATCGGATATTTTGAGTATTGCCTCAAAATTTAAAAAACCACCAGTAGCAATAACAATATTATTTCAATTACTTTCATTTTCATTTTCTAAAAATAATCAACGAAAATTTAATACCAATGAAGGGGAAAGATTATCTAATTCTTTAGAGTCTATGGGCACTACATTTATAAAGCTTGGACAATTTTTAGCAACCAGACCAGATATTATTGGCGAGGAGCTATCAACTAAACTCGAAAATTTACAAGATCGTCTTCCACCTTTTTCTATAAACCAAGCACAAGAAATAATTAAAAAGGACCTTGGGGAAGAAACCTATAATTCAATAATCGATTTAAGTGAACCTGTGGCAGCAGCATCAATTGCCCAAGTTCACAAAGCTAGAATTAATGATAATGGAACAATTAAAGATGTAGCTATAAAAATTTTAAGGCCAGATATTAAAAAAATATTTAATGAAGAAATTGATGCAATGATGTTGTTTGCATTCATTATCGAGTCATTTGTTAAAAAAACAAAAAGATTAAAACTTGTGGAAGTAGTGTTTTTATTAAAAGAAATAACTAATCTTGAAATGGATTTAAGATTTGAAGCAGCTGCAGCCAATGAATATGCGGAAAATACTAAAAATGATGTTGGATTTAAAGTTCCTCAAATTTATTGGAATTTCACTAGTGAAAATGTAATGACACTTGATTGGATTGACGGCATATCCATAAGAGAGACAGAAGAATTAAAGAATAGAAATTTAGATACAAATAAAATTGCAGAAGACATTATTCAACATTTTTTAAGACATGCTGTAAGGGATGGTTTTTTTCATGCAGATATGCACCAAGGAAATATTTTTGTTGATAATAATGGTCAAATAGCTCCTATCGATTTTGGCATAATGGGTAGATTAGATAAAGTTAGTAAGAGATTTTTAGCTGAAATTTTATATGGGTTTATTCAAAGAGATTATAGAAAAGTTGCAGAAGTACATTTGCTAGCTGGATTGGTTCCAAATAATGTTCCAATTGATGATTTAGCTCAAGCTCTAAGATCAATAGGAGAGCCTATATTTGGACAAGCAGTCAAGGATATATCTGGTGGTAAGTTACTAAAACAATTATTTGACGTCACTGAAAAATTTAATATGCAAACTCAGCCTCAATTATTAATGTTGCAAAAAACTATGGTCGTGGTTGAAGGTGTTGCAAGAAAATTAAATCCAGAAACTAATATATGGACAACGTCTAAACCAGTGCTTGAACATTGGTTAAGAGAAACAAAAAATCCAATGAACACAATTACAGATACTTTAAACAACACATCAGAGGTTATAAAAAGATTACCTGAATTTCCTGAGATTTTGGACAAAGCTAATCAAGCTCTAACATTTTTAGCCAACGGTCAAATTCCACAAAACTCAAATTCTTACACAGCCTTAAATGATAAAAAATCTGAAATGACTGCTTTTAGAAATCAATCTATTATTGGTTTATTAGTTCTTGTAATTATGGGGTTATTGGTATTTTAATTCGACAAATGAAAAATCTGATAGACAAAAAAATTCTCTATATAATTTGTGGTGGAATTTCTGCTTACAAAAGCCTTGAAACAATCAGACTTTTCAAAAAAAAAGGAGCACAAATTAAAACAATTTTAACCAATAGTGCTAAAGAATTTATTACACCTCTTTCAGTTGCATCACTTTCACAAGGTAAAGTTTACAGCGACATATTTAGTGTCGAAAATGAAACAGAAATGGATCATATCGCTTTATCAAGATGGGCAGATGTAATTTTAATTGCACCAGCTACAGCAAATACTATTTCAAAATTAGCTCAAGGAACGACTGATGATCTAGCATCAACTGTAGTGCTTGCATCTAATAAAGAGATTTATTTAGCCCCAGCAATGAATGTAAGAATGTGGGAACATCAATCTACAAAGCAAAATTTAAAAAAACTAATAGATTATGGTTATAAGCTTATTGGTCCCGAAATTGGCGAAATGGCTTGTGGAGAATACGGTGAAGGAAAAATGTCTGAACCTGATAAAATTTCTAAAGAAATAAATAATTATTTCTTAAATCTTAAAAAAAATAAAAATTTAAAAGCACTAGTTACAGCTGGTCCAACAAAGGAATATATTGATCCAGTAAGATTTATTACAAATAAATCTAGTGGTAAACAGGGGTACGAGATTGCTAAATCTTTGTCTAAAAGAGGTTTTGATACAACTCTTATTTCAGGCCCAACTAATTTGAAAATTGCAGATGATATTAAATTAATTGAAGTTGAAACAGCAGATGAAATGTTATTAGAAACTCAAAAAAACTTACCAGCAAATGTAGCAGTTTTTTCTGCTGCTGTAGCTGATTTTAAAATTAATAAAAAATTTAAGAATAAAATTAAAAAACAAGATTCTTTAAATTTAAATTTAGAAAAAAATGTAGATATATTGAGTTATGTTTCAAAACATAATTCAATGAGACCAGATCTTGTTATAGGATTTGCAGCTGAAACGGATAATATTGAAACTAATGCTGTGAAAAAATTAAATAATAAAAATTGTGATTGGATAATTGCAAATGATGTATCCAATAAAAAAATTGGCTTTAATTCTGATTTTAATGAAGTAACAATTTACTATAGTAACAAAAATAAGGAAAAACTTTCATATAAAAAGAAATCTGAAATATCTGATGAAATAGTTGATAGAATAATTAATCAATTAAATTAATGACAAAAGTTCTTATAAAAAAATTGGACTCATCTGTAGAGTTGCCTGCATATAAATCTGACGGAGCATCTGGAATGGATTTAATGGCCTTTATAAATAAACCATTAACATTAAAACCACAAAACTCTTGTTTAGTTCCAACTGGTATTTCTGTTGCATTTCCTAGTGAATTTGAGATTCAAATTAGACCAAGATCTGGTTTGGCTGCTAAAAATAATATTAGTGTTTTAAATACTCCAGGAACAATAGACAGCGATTATAGAGGTGAGATCAAAGTTATCCTTTATAATCACGGTAATACAGATTTTATAATAAATAATAAAGATAGAATAGCTCAAATGATTTTAATACCTGTTATCAAAATGAATTTAGAAGAAACAGATATTTTGCCTGAGACAGTTAGGGGAGAAGGTGGATTTGGCTCAACTGGAAAATGAGTTCAAAATTAAGTAGAAACCAACTCGAAAAATATTCGAGACAAATTATTTTAAAAAATATTGGTATTTTAGGTCAAAAAAAAATTTTAAACTCTAAAGTGCTGATTGTTGGCATGGGTGGATTGGGCTGCCCAATCGCTGAATTTTTGACTAGAGCAGGAGTCGGATCTCTAGGAATTATAGATCATGATTTAATTAGTCTTTCAAAT
>JAOHHF010000025.1 GCA_028099475.1 Candidatus Pelagibacter sp. | reverse complement strand
ACTCCTTCAAAAAAATTGTCTCTCCAAGAAGGTTCTTGATTTGAATTTACATTAAACCTAGCTAATCTTAAAGCAACACAACTTACATAAATTAAACATACCAACCAACCAAATTTACCTAATGAACTTAATGTCCAAAAATACATAATAAATGCTGGCGCCACACCAAAACTTATTACATCTGCTAATGAATCTAATTCTTTTCCAACTTCAGAAGTTCCTTTAATTAATCTGGCAATTCTTCCATCAAGCCAATCAAATAAAGCAGCAAAAAGGATTGCAATAATTGCAAATTCAAATTTTTCATCTAATGCAAATCTTATTGAAGTTAAGCCAATACAAACTCCTATTAAAGTCAGCATATTAGGTAATATTACTCTAGCATTCTTTTTATCTGCTATGATTTTTAAATTATTTTTTGGTTGTTGCATTTCTATTTTTTAGCTAACAATGTTTCTCCTGATATTGTTCTTTGTCCAACTTTAACTAATGGTTCATAATTTTCATAATAAACATCTGCACGACTTCCGAACCTAATCATACCAATTCTGTCACCTTGGTTAAGTTCTTGACCATTGTTAGTTTCACACACTATTCTTCTTGCAATTAAGCCTGCTATTTGGACTACAATAATATCATTTCCACTTTGGTCTTTTAATTTATAATAATTTCTTTCATTATCTTCGCTGGCCTTATCAAAAGATGCATTTAAAAATTTCCCAGGCTTATATAAAATTTCCTCAACTTTTCCAGAACAAGGAGTTCTATTCACATGACAGTCAAAGACATTCATGAATATACTAATTTTCTTTAGTCTTTTATTTTCTAAACCAACCTCTTTTAGCCCATCTACTTCTTCTATTTTTATTACTTCACCATCTGCAGGACTAACTAAATAATTATCATCTCCAATTATAACTCTTTCAGGATCTCTAAAGAAATAATAGACCCAAATTGTTAATAACAAACCAATCGTTCCTAAAAAACCACTTATGAATAACAAAACAATTGTTATAAATCCTGATATGACTAAAAATTTATAGCCTTCTGTATGTATCGGTGGAAATATCTTGCTAAACATATTCTTCTATTTGCTAATTTTTGATTAATATGTATATAAACCAATCAAATTCAATTAATAAGATAATTTTTATTTTAATGAGTAAAATCAAGGTAAATAACCCTGTTGTAGAGCTAGATGGCGATGAAATGACTCGTATCATATGGGAATTTATTAAAAATAAACTTATTCTTCCATATCTAGATCTAGGTATTGAATATTATGACCTTGGCATGAAAAGTAGAGATAATACTGACGATCAAATCACTATAGATTCCGCAAATGCTATAAAAAAAATCGGTGTTGGAATCAAATGTGCAACAATTACTCCTGATGAAGCTAGAGTTGAGGAGTTTGATTTAAAAAAAATGTGGAGGTCCCCTAATGGTACGATAAGAAATATTATTGGAGGTACCGTCTTTAGAGAGCCTATAATTTGTAAAAATATTCCAAAACTAGTACCCTCATGGACAGATCCTGTAATTATTGGAAGACATGCTTTTGGAGATCAATATAGAGCAACAGATTTTAAAGTGCCGGGAAAAGGAAAGATGGAAGTTAAATGGACCTCTGAAGATGGTAAGGAAGAAATTAAACATGAAGTATTTAATTTCACTGGCCCAGGTGTAGCACTTTCAATGTACAACTTAGATAAATCAATTGAAGACTTTGCAAGATCTTGTTTCAGTTATGGGTTAATTAAAAAGTGGCCTGTCTATATGTCTACGAAAAATACTATTCTAAAACAATATGATGGAAGATTTAAAGATATATTCCAAGAGATTTTTGAAAAAGAGTATAAAGCAGATTTTGAAAAAAATAATCTTACTTATGAACATAGATTAATTGATGACATGGTTGCATGTGCAATGAAATGGAGTGGAAAATATATTTGGGCATGTAAAAACTATGATGGCGATGTTCAGTCTGACACTATGGCACAAGGCTATGGTTCTCTCGGTTTAATGACTAGTACATTATTAACACCTGATGGAAAAGTAATGGAAGCAGAAGCTGCCCACGGAACAGTTACAAGACATTTTAGAATGCACCAACAAGGTAAAGAAACTTCAACAAATCCAATCGCTTCAATATTTGCCTGGACAAGAGGATTGGCTCATAGAGGAAAATTAGATGATAATAATGAGCTAATAAAATTTGCTAAAACAATAGAAGAAGTTTGTATTGAATGTGTAGAAAGTGGCTCGATGACAAAGGATTTAGCAATTCTGGTTGGTCCATCAAGTAAATATTTAACTACCAATCAATTTTTGGATGAAATTGATGGTAATCTTAAAAAGAAATTAAATTAAAGTTTTTAGCTTTTTAAAAGCTGCCTCAATTTTAGACTGATTTTGACCTCCAGCTTGAGCAAAGTCTTTTCTTCCACCTCCACCTTGTCCACTAATAATCTCAGAACCTACTTTAACAAATTGAACCGCATCAAATTTATCTGTTAATTTATCTGTGACACCAACTGCAATTCCAACTTTATCATCTTTGCTAGCAAAAACTATTATTATACCTTCACCTAATTCTTTTTTTCCTCTATCGACAAGTTTTCTTAATTCTTTAGGTGGCAATCCATCAACATTTTGAAGTCTTAATTTAATTCCATTTACTTCCTCATCGGTAATTTTATTTTTTGATTTATCTTCTAAAATTGAATTTACTGAAATTGTCTCTAGCTGTTTTGTTAAATTCTTAATCAATGTCTTTTGATCGGATTGATCTAGATTTGGTTTTCCGCCAAGATCAACTATTTGTTTAGTTAAATCTTTAATAGCTTCATCATTTTTTTCAGAAGAAATATTAGATAGTTTTTCTTTATTCTTTAAATAATCTTCTAATTGTTTATCTCTTAAAGCTTCAATTCTTCTAACACCTGCAGCAATTGAAGATTGGCTTATTATCTTAAATTTACCAATATCACCTGTATTTTTAACGTGTGTCCCACCACATAATTCAGTTGAAAAATACTTATCACCTTCATCACCCATTGATAAAACTCTAACTTCATCACCATATTTTTCTCCAAATAGGGCTAATGCTCCATTTTCAACTGCTTCATCTGGTGTCATTAATCGAGTTTTTACATCAGATTTTTTTGAAACCATTGTATTAACAAAGTTTTCGATTTTATCAATTTCATCTGTTGGTATTGGTTTCATATGACTAAAATCAAATCTTAGTCGACTAGGTTCTACCAAAGATCCTTTTTGCGTAACATGATCCCCTAAAACTCGTCTAAGAGACTCGTGTAATAAATGAGTTGCAGAGTGATATGCTCTAGTATCATTTCTTCTTTCAACATCAATTTTCAATTCAACACTATCATTTATCTTTATTGAGCCACTTATTACTTTTCCGTAATGAACAAATAAGTCTCCTAATTTTTTTTGGACATCTGTTACCTCAAATTTAAAATCATTTACAGTAATTTCTCCAGTATCACCTACTTGACCACCAGACTCGCCATAAAATGGTGTCTGATTTACAATTATCATTCCCTCATCATTTTCTTTTAATTCTTTTACTTCTTTATTATTTTTTAATAGCGATAAGATTATTCCCTCTGCTTGATCAGTTTCGTAGCCTAAAAATTCAGTTGCTTCTAATTTATCTTTTACTCCAAACCAAATATCCTCGACTGCAGCATCACCTGATCCTTTCCAATTTTTTTTGGCAAGTTCTCTACTTTCTTTCATCAAGCGATGAAACTTTTCAGTATCAATTGACATTGATTTATTTCTTAAAATATCTTCAGTAAGATCTAATGGAAATCCGAAAGTATCATATAATTTAAATGCTACTTCACCTGGTAACTCTTTTTCTATTTTAGATACTTCATCATTTAAAATTTTAATTCCTCTATCTAAAAGAACTAAAAACTTTTCTTCCTCCATTCTTAATGTTTCTTTAATTAACGACTCTGCTCGAACAAGTTCAGGATAATTTCCTGACATTTCATTTCTAAGTGTATCAAATAAATTATAAAAAACTGGTTCTTTGGATCCAAGAAGATGCGAATGTCTCATACCTCTTCGCATTATTCTTCTAAGAACGTAGCCTCTTCCTTCATTAGAAGGAAGTACACCTTCAGCTATTAAAAAAGCACTAGCTCGAAGATGATCTGCAATAACTCTAAAGCTAGATTGGTTTTTTTGATCTTGTTTTATTTTAATAATATCAGAAGCGGAGCTAATTATTTTTTTAAAATGATCTGTTTCGTAATTATCGTGCGTGCCTTGCAACAAAGCTGCAATTCTTTCTAATCCCATACCAGTATCAACAGATGGTTTCGGAAGGTCTATTCTTTTATCTTTTGTAACTTGCTCATATTGCATGAAAACTAGGTTCCATATCTCAATAAATCGATCTCCATCTTCATCTTTAGAGCCAGGTAAACCACCGGTCAGATGATCGCCATGATCATAAAAAATTTCAGAGCATGGGCCACACGGACCTGTCTCTCCCATTGACCAAAAATTGTCTGATGTTGCAATTCTAATAATCTTATCATCACTAAAACCTGCTATTTTCTTCCAAAAATTGAAGGCTTCATCATCTTCATGATAAACCGTTACATAAAGTCTGTTTTTATCTATCCCGAAATCTTTAGTGATTAAATTCCAAGCATAGTAAATTGCTTGTTCTTTAAAATAATCTCCAAATGAAAAATTTCCTAACATTTCAAAGAATGTGTGGTGTCTTGGTGTGTAGCCTACATTTTCTAAATCATTATGTTTTCCACCAGCTCTTACACATTTTTGTGATGTTGTTGCTTTTTGATAATCTCTTTTCTCTAAACCGGTAAATACATTTTTGAACTGCACCATCCCTGAGTTTGCAAACATTAAAGTTGGATCGTTATTTGGAACTAAATTGCTAGACTCTATAATCTTGTGATCATTCTTCTCAAAATATTTTAAGAATGTGTTTCTTATTTCGTTTAAAGATTTGTCAGCCATATTTTTAAAATACAGCTTTTTTATTCTATGTCTAGATAACAGTAAGGGAAAATATAAATCAAGTTAGTAATTCCATCACCTAGACACCTTATTAGAGATTTGGTAACGTTTACTTCGTGAAAAAAATCTCTGACAATCTTTTAGAACCATCTCAGCAACAATTAAATAATCTATTAAAATACTATCAAACTGGACGATATATTGACGCTGAAAAACTATCTTTATCTATCACTCAAGAATTTCCCAAACATCGATTTGCCTGGAAAGTGCTTGCTGCCGTGCTCAAACAAAAAGGTAAGGTAAATGAGTCGTTAATTGTCAGTCAAAAATCTGTACAGTTAGATCAACACGATGCCGGAGCCCACTACAACTTGGGTGCCACACTGCAAGAACTGAGAAGATTAGAAGAAGCTGAAGCAAGCTATAGACAATCAATAAGATTAAAACCTGACTTTGCCGAAGTACACCACAACTTGGGTGTCATATTGCAAGAACAGGGTAGATTAAAAGAAGCTGAAGCAAGCTATAGACAATCAATTCTATTAAAACCTGACTTGGCCCAAGTACACCTTAACTTGGGTAACGTCATGATAAAACAAGGAAAATTTGAAGAAGCTGAAGCAAGCTATAGACAAGCAATAATATTAAATCCT